>CAMDVX010000001.1 GCA_945877865.1 Bifidobacterium breve
GGACGACGTGCTTGCCTCCATCATGGCTGGAGAGCTGAGCGAGGGACACGGGCGAGCGATTCTTCAGCAGCCAGACCACGAGGCTCGCCGCCAGCTCGCTAAGCGCGCGCGGCTTGAGGAGCTGTCGGTCCGCCAGGTCGAGGCCTTGGCACGTGAGGCAGCACCCTCGAAGCGCCCGAAGCAGGCGGGGAAGGGTAAGACGAAGGCCTGGCGCGATGATGACTTGGCTGCTGCTGCCACGGATGCGTGCTTCCGGGCACTAGGTATTGCCGGCACGATGGTCGCGGCCGCCGATGGCTATCGGCTTGAGGTTCCCGTCCGCTCGCCAGAGCTGCTCGAGCTGCTGGTGGCCCGGCTGGAGCTGCTTGGGCTCGCTCACCCCCATGATCACACCACCTAGTTTCGTGCGATAAAGCACATAGTCATCCCGGGCGGCCTCGGCTTCCGGTCTGCGGTGGTGACAGCTCAGCGGCCAGCTCACGTTGACCATCGCAAGGTAGGGCCAGCGTTCGGTAGACTCGCCGCGCCGGGCGATTAGCTCAGTCGGTTAGAGCGCCTCTCTGATAAGGAGGAGGTCCCTGGTTCGAATCCAGGATCGCCCACTCGGACCCCGGTAGCTCTGGCAGGTGCAGCGGACCGCCCGCTGCATCCGCCAGACTTACCTCGTGCACTACGAGCGCCCAATCGTCGCAGTCACCGGCATTGGCATTGTCGGCCCGACAGGCAATGGACACGAGGCCCTCTGGTCGTCGCTGCTGGAGCACCGCTCGGGAGTGCGACGGCTCGAAGGTGAGGCGTACGAGGGGCTTCCGGCGCGGCATGCTGCCCCCGTCGACGATTTCGACCTCGCCCCGTACATGGATAAGCGGGCGGCTCGACGGATGGGGCGCTACGCGCAGTTTGCGATCGTTGCCGCGCGCCTCGCAGTGGCCGACGCCGGCCTTGAGGATGTCTCTGGACCCCGCACCGCCATCACCATCCACACGGGTGCAGGCGGCATTCCTGAGGGTGACGCTGAGGTGCTCAAGCGGCAGGACGAGCCGGGCCGAACAGGTCCACTCTATGTGCCGCTCGTCTCGGGCAACATGGCTGCGGCCAACGCCGCGATTCAGTTTGGCGTTACCGGACCAGTCACGGCTGGAGTCGGGGCCTGTGCTGCGGGCACGATCGCCGTCGCTGAGGGCTTTCACACGCTTCAGCGCGGCGATGCCGACATCGTGCTTGCCGGGGCGAGCGATGCTGCTCTGACGCCGTATCTCATGTCCAGCCTCGCGAACGCCGGCGCGCTGTCGACGGCCGAGGGTGCTCCGGCACAGCTTTCCCGGCCCTTTGATGTCAGTCGGACCGGCTTCATCCCCGCCGAGGGTGCCGCCATGCTCGTGCTCGAATCGCATGAGCACGCCGTCGCGCGTGGCGCGCGAATCTACGCTCTGCTTCAAGGCGTTGGCGTTTCGTGCGATGCGTTCCACGTCACTGCGCCCGATCCCAACGGTGCGGGGGCCGAGCTCGCGATCCGCTTAGCGTTGGGACGATCGGGCCTTGCCCCCAGCGAGATTGGCTGCGTGGTGGCCCACGGAACAGGGACGCAGCTGAACGACGCGAGCGAGGCCGCAGCTGTCGGTCGCGTGCTCGGTGCCGGTTCACGTGGACCGCTCGTCACGGCGCCCAAGGCTGTCCTCGGACACGGTCTGGGTTCGGCTGGGGCCTTCAGCGCCGCCATTGGCGCGCTCGTCGCCTACCACGGCGTCGTGCCACCCGTTATGAACCTCGAGCAGCCTGATCCAGCTTGCGCCATCAACCTTGTGCGCGGTGCCGCCGGCTCGTTGCAGCAGCCAGGCGTCATGGTCAACGCCTTTGGCTTCGGCGGCCAGAACGCCGTCTTGGTTCTGCAGCGCTCCTAGCCAGAGCTCCCGCCGGACGTTGCCGGCACGGCGGCCTCCCATCGCGCTAGGGAATCTAGACGTCTAGGCTCATCGCGGCCCTCCGCTGGCTCGCAGCACTTCTGGGCTGGCGCCTGCGGGCCGCCCGAGGCTGGTTGAGCGTGCTCCTGATGGGAATGGTGTGCTTGCTGCCGCGCGCAGCCCTGAGCCTCTCAGCAGGCGGCAGACGAGCGACCTCGACGCTACCCGGCTGATGGCGCGAGCTCCTTCCGGGTGCGCCTTCCGTGTCTCGCTGGCTCGAGCGGTCCAGGCGGAGCGTGAAGCGGCGAAGCGGGTGAGTCTGGAGTCTGCCTTGGCGGGTGTGCGGGGAGCTTGCGCCCCCACGTATCGGCGGTGCTGCGCGTGCTCAATCGGGCCGACCGTTCGAAGCTCGCGGTGCTTGACAGCCCCATCGGCATCGCCGTGCGGCGCTTTGAGCGAGACGCTCGTGGTGATGGCGTCCAGCTCGACGATCAGCACCTCGGCAGAATCCCAACTGGCGTTGGTGGCCGATGACCTGCGCATAGGGCCGGTCGGTCAACGCACACAGCAGAGACCGTGTGTTGGAGCGTCGCACACGATGGCCAGCGACCACCGTCGCCATGCCTCCTCAGAAACCCTCCACCACGGAAGCGGCGCGACTAGCGCTGCGTTCCTTGCAGCCGGCTGTCAGCGCGCCCACCAACACGGCGTCATCCTCAACGAGTTGATCGCCGACCACGCCAGGCCTGCACCACCCCATGGGCCGCATGCGCCCGGCACCACAACACACGCAGCCTGACGGCCCACCCGCTGCCACCGGCAATGGTTGACGCATCAATCGCATCCTCCTTGGAGAGCTCGTCGCCGCCTAGACCTGCACCACCACCATCGCGACAGCGATCCCTAGCCTCCCAGCTGCTGCCAGCACCGACCCACACCGTCTAATGCCCCGGGTCGAAACGTAGGCGGGGATAACACGCAAAACAGCGGACCCTCAGGTGTCAGCGCATACGGCTCGGTGTGACAGGTGCAGGTCTGCTGCCAGATATCCTGCTGAAGGGGTAGCGGGAGCGCCACACCAGAGCTGAGAGCGACCTCGGCCAGCAGGTGGCTCAGCCGCACCGCACGCCTCTCCGGTGGGCGATTGCTTACCTGCTGCTCTGAAGTCACAGGCTTCCGCGGGCTGAAGGTCGCGCCTACCTCCGGGACGAGCATCGCGTCCGGATTGAGCTAGCGGGAGCCCGCAGCGATTGGCGACGGACGAGACCTCCGTCTCTGGCCACACGATCGCCTCGACGATTGCCGGACCGTGAGCGCTGGCGAGCTTCGCACCGAACGTGTCCGGCTCCTCCGCGGGCGCACGCGGGTCCGTTCGACGCTGTCGTCCGTGCGTTCGAAGCATCTGCGGCACCGCTGGAGCAAGCAGCAATGGACTGATCCCCGTCGCGGAGATCCGTCCGACCGAGGCACCGTGGTAACCATGCGCGCTGACCGGTTTGATGCCGGCGACGAGGCGGGCACCGCGACGGCCCTCTCCAGTCGCCAACGCGTTGGGGGGCCAGAATCACGGCTCGCAGGTCTGGCAACGGTCGCACTTCGGCCAGGTCCGTCACTACGTCGTGGATGCGGGTGGCGAGCCCAGCTAGGGCGCGCTCTGACCGCCACGAGCGAACTGAGCTCGTGACCGAGCCACCGCATGGGGATGCGATCAGCGCTGCTGCCCCAGCGTCGGGCACCGGCGCTTTGGCTCCCGGTCAACACCACCGCTCAACGACGTCGTGCACGAAGGAGAGCGCGGCGCGTGAGAGGGCTGCCTCGAGCCGGGCTGCCTGCACCAGCGCCACGGCTGCCCCCAGCTCCACTGACCGCGCGGCCAGTGCGACAAGGCCACTCGCGCGGCGGGCTGCTCTCTGGCGGCGCTCGCGAGGCATCCCTCCTCGCCTGCCTGGAGCAGGACCGGGCCCGGCACGGTCGACCACAGGCCTACGCCGAGCTCAGGCGTATCCGGCAGGCGCGTGTGCTGCCCCTTCTGTATGGCCGGCTGCGGCGAGCGCTCGCGTGGCTGTGGGGTGGTCCTTGCGTGGTCTGCCATGCGTCGCGCGCCGGGCTCGCGTAGCGCTGCGTCATACGGGGACGCGCTGACGGGCCGAGCGCGCGGTGGGCACGCCAGCGCGTGCGGCGTCTCAGCTCCGGACAGAGAGGGGAGCCCACCGGGCAGGCCAACGGCTCGTTGGGTGTCACGCGGGGCGTGGCCGTCCAGACGCGCCTACACTGCGACCTATGCAAGAGATGGTTGTCTACGGGGTCTCGTTCGACATGGTTGGGAAGCAGCCGATCGTGCTGCTCAAGACGACGATGACGAATCGTTTTCTGCCGATTTGGATTGGACACCCAGAGGCCGCGGCAATTCTCGCGCGCCTGCAGGGCTCGGAGACACCACGACCAATGACCCACGACCTCTTTGCGTCGACCCTCGTGGAGCTGCAGGCAGAGGTCGTGCGCATTGCCGTGGTGGAGATGCGCGAGAGCACGTTCTATGCCCGCATCACCGTGCGGCGTGACGGTGAAGAGTTCGAGCTGGATGCCCGCCCGAGTGACGCGATTGCGCTCGCGCTGCGGTGTAAGGCGCCAATCTTCGCTGACGACGATGTGATCGAGCAGAGCGCAATCCTCATGGAGGATGAGAAGAACGTGATCACGGCGGGCGATCCAGAGCAGCTCGTCGAGGACTTTAAGCAGTTCCTTGAGGACGTCCGTCCAGACGAGTTCGGCGCAGACGAGTAATCAGGAGCCGCGCAGCCGACCGACCTCGCGCAGCGTCGTATCGATGATGGTGCGCCAGAGCGTAGCCACCTCGTCGTTCGACAGCGGGCCCTTGTTGCAGCGTTGCAGGTACTGGGTCAGCCAGTCCTCGCGCGCAGGATCGACTGCGTCGTACCCCTTCTCGGCCTTGTAGGCATGCAGCTTCTGGACGGTGCTAATGCGCTTATTGAGCGCCTCCAGAATCGCGAGATCGGTATCCGTGATCTGGTTCCGAAACTGCTCAACTATCGGATCAGTGGACTGGTCGCTCACGTGCGCTCCTCCGGCGTGGATTGCCGGAGCATACGAGACTGCTCGTTAACTGGCTGCAAGCAAGACCGCAGCGACGGCGATCGCATTATTCGTGGCATGGACCGCGATCCCCGACCAGACCGCTCTCGTGCGTATGCGCAGGAGGCCGAGAATCAGGCCAAGGGCGAAGAGCGTTGGAAAGGCATCCGGCTGGAAATGCACCAGCCCGAAGGCTCCCGCAGACGCCACGATGGCGGCGGCCCGGCCAAGCCTCTCGTCGAGACGCCCGAGCAGCAGGCCACGGAAGTACACCTCTTCGCTGATCGCGGCACCGCCGACCACCGTGAGCACGCTGATGGTCACGGCGACGCCAGCGGACAACGTGCCGGGAAATGGCGGCTGCTCGAGGTGCTGGCTGGCAGCGCCGTGAAAGAGCGGCTCCAGCAGTGCGGCAACGAGGATCGCCCCAACGAGTCCGATCGCGGCCAGCCCGGCGGACGGCCCGATGGGCACCCGCCGTAGAGCGAGGACGTCCGTCACGCAGCCAAGGCGGCGCGCGACGAGGTACATCGCGAGCCCGAAGACGAGGTACGCCCCCAGCAGCAGGAGCGCTTGCGGCAGGCTGTAGAAGGAGGTCTGAGCCGTTGGCATCGCGACGGCAGCGGCCAGCACTGCCGCGCCGATGGCGACGAACGCCAGCTGAGCAACCAGCGGTAGCGCCACGAGGAGCCACAGCGAGAGCCCGCGAGGCACGGCGTGTGCTGGCGGAGACATTCCTAACTCCTAGTTGAGCGCCGGCCCGTGCAGCACGCTGGCTAGCTCGGCGAGGGCGGCTGGCAGCTGGGCATCGATTGGGTAGCCGTCGAGCGGGGCCGAAGCAAAGCGGCTCTCAGCGATCGCCGGAACGCGGCTCAGCTCGGGAACGCGCTGCAGATCGCTCAAACGCGTGCCGCCGGGCGTCGAAGACACCCACGCGGCGACGTTCAGGGCTGGAACCGCCGAGATCTCAATGGCGCCCCCGGCCGGACCGACGACGACGCCACCGGCAGCCGTGACATCCAATCCGAGGGGTGACTCCGCACCAAGGAAGCGCAAGCGGGACCCCTCCACGAGCGTCCGCACCGTGCCCAAGCTGGCGATTCGGTCGGCGAGCGCACGTAGTCCTCGTGCAACGCGCTCTGCGATCGCCGCAGCTGCGGGGCCGCGACCGACCGCGAGGCCCAGCTGCGTGATGGTCGTCGGTGCGGCCGTCAGAGGCCGGGCTCCGTACCGAAAGATCGGCGCGGTGGACGCGCTGTCAAGCGCAGCGAGCTCGGTAGAGGTCAGCGTGATGGGTACGACAATGAGCCCAACGCTGGGATCTGCCGCAGCCTTCAGCAGCGTGGCCATGGAGGCGGGCACAGCTGGCGTGAAGCCAAGCTGACGCAGGATCGCTGTCGCGCCCGGATCGGCAGAGACCACACGGTCTGGCGCTGCGCGCATGGTGAAGCTGCTGCCGGTGGCGTCAACCACGCTGACGGGGAAGGCCGCCCCGGTCGCCCCGGTCGGCTCGGGCTTCAGGCCGCAGCCTGTGGTCGCGAGGACGAGCGCCAGGATCACGAGGAATGGTCCGAGGCGACGCACGGCCACATGGTAGCCGTGGGGTGCCGCGTGGCAGGACAGGATTCACCGGCGCCGAACCCTCAATCCATGCCTCCCTCGACGACCTCAACCACAGGGTGTTGCGGCGTGCAGCGGACCACGCGCGTCGCCCGCCGGGTGATAGCGTGCGAGTCGTGATGAAGCGAACCACCACCGCAGTGACGCGTGCTCATGCCTGAGGGGGTTGGCAGAGGCGTCTCGCGCCGCCGTCGCGGGCGTACGCAGCGCCGACGGACCGGCCGCCGGGTGGCATTCTCGACCGTGTTCGCGGTCTTTGCGGCGACGACGTGCATCACCGCGGGGCTGCTCTTGTACGGAACCGCCCGGTATCTCGGCGATCTGCCAACGCTTGACGCGATCAAGGCGCGCCAGATTGGAGAGAACAGCTCGGTGTTTGACAGTCGCGGCAAGAGCCTTGGCGTCCTTGCCAACGACGAGAACCGCCAGCCGGTCGATTCGGCGGACATCTCGCCGTGGATGAAGCAGGGAACGGTCGCCATTGAAGACCGCCGCTTCTACGAGCATGGCGGGGTCGATCCGCAGGGCATCGTTCGCGCGATGGCTCGCAATCTCGCGGCCGGTCGCATCGTGCAGGGCGGCTCGACGTTGACGCAGCAGCTGATCTCGCAGATCTACATCGTCAAGGAGCGGACCTTCGACCGCAAGATCCGTGAGGCGCTGCTGGCCATCCAGCTGGAGGATCGGTTTACCAAGGACGAGATCCTGACGGCCTATCTCAACACGGTGTTCTATGGCAACAATGCCTATGGCGTAGAGGCGGCGGCCCAGACCTATTTCGCCAAGCGGGCCAAGGATCTCACCATTGCCCAAGCAGCACTGCTGTCCGGCCTTCCTCAGCTGCCAAGCCAGTACGACCCCTATGCCAATCCGAAGGCCGCGCTCGCGCGCCGGGCAGAGGTCATCGCTGCCATGCTGGACTCTGGTGACATCACTAGCGCGCAGGCGAAGCGGGCCAACGCCGAGCCGCTCGTGCTCAAGCGCGGCCAGATCTACGGAGCCGTCAAGGAGAGCTTCTTCGTTCGGCTCGTCGCCGACGAGCTCTCGACGCAGCCAGACTTCGGCGTGGCAGCGGTGCGGGCCGGCGGGCTCCAAATCACCACCACGCTCGACCCGCGCCTGCAGGCTGCCGCGCGAGCGGCGATGCGTAAGATCCTGCCGACGCCGGGAGACCCGGACGCAGTGATCGTTTCCATCCGTCCGAAGACCGGCGCGATCGTCGCGATGGCCTCCACGAGGAACTTCAGCAAGGATCAGTTCGACCTAGCGTCTCAGGGCCGTCGCCAGCCTGGCTCGACGTTTAAGACGATTACGCTCGCCACTGCGATCGAGCAGGGCATCGATCCGAGCGCCACGACGTACATGTCCGCGCCTTTCTCTTGGACGCCGGACGACAACTCGCCGACCTGGACCGTTGCCACTGCGGGGGGAGAGTACGCGGGGCCGATCTCGCTGGAGAACGCGACGCTCGCCTCCGACAACACCGTCTACGCGCAGCTGGCGATCGACGTTGGCCCGGACAACATCGTCAACATGGCCCGTCGCCTTGGCGTTCGACAGGCCACGCTCGACCCAGTCCCGTCAATTACGCTCGGGTCGAGCGGCGTTTCACCGCTTGAGATGACCAGCGTCTACGCGACGATTGCCAATGGCGGCGTCTACCGCCCCCCGACCGCGCTCAAGTCCGTCGCCAACACGGATGGCGAGGTGCTGTTCACCGCCCGTGACCGGTCGGTCCGGGTGCTGCAGGACGGTGTGGCAGCCGAGGTCACGAGGATCCTTGGGGAGAACATGCACGCCGGAACGGGGACCGGGGCGCTGCTGTCCGATAATCGTCCAGAGGCGGGCAAGACCGGCACGACGGATAATCACACCGATGCGTGGTTCTGTGGCTTTACGCCCGATCTCGCAACCTGCATCTGGATGGGGTACCCCGAGGCGACCCGGCCCATGCAAGGCGTCGAGGGCGTCGGCTCCGTGTCAGGGCCAACCCTTCCGGCCGACATTTGGCACCTCTACATGGACGAGGCCCTGAAGAACACTCCACCGCACTCCTTCCCCCCGCCCCGCAAACCCGTCGCCTGGAGAACGTTCGACTCGCGGTTTGCCGATCGGGTCGTCTCGTCGCTGTCCGCGCCAGAGATCACCCTCAAGATGCCAACTGGGCCGACGGGCACCGCTCCGCAGACCACTGGGGACCTTCCGCCTGCGCCCGTCACCACGGCTCCTCCCACCACCGTGACGGAGCCGCCGGTCACCAGCGTTGAGCCGGCGACGACCGCCGCGGTGCCTTAGATCGCACCCGTCACAGGTAGACTCAGATAGTGGCCGTGCAGCACCCGCAGGCCGACGCGGCCGCCGTGCGACGGGCGGGGGGCGGCGTCGACATCTTTCTCCCACCGCCTGCGCTTCCGCTGCGGCGCGGCAGCGGCAGTCGCGTTGCCGTCGTCTGCGCGCTCGTCATGGGCGTGCTGGCGGTTGGAGTCGTCAACCTCGTCGGCTTTGGTGGCGCCGGGCTCATCCCCGCGCTGGCGCCAGCAACCCGCATCCTTCCGTCAGGCCCGCCACGCGCGCAGACGCTGGCGCGCCAGAACGAGGTTGTGCTGCTCGTTCCCGTGCAGCAGTCCCGCATTACCGCTGTTCTCTTTCATCCGGTCAGCGGGGCTGATGCGCTCCAGCTCGAACCGGTCGGGGAGCCACTCGGCGCTGGCATCATTTCGCGGATCGTCTCCGCCTTCGCAGCAAGCGACGCCGCGGGGCCGAGCTACAACATGGATGGGGAGCCGTCGTCCGTCGATGTGGGTGGACCAATCGGTACCGATGTCTACTCGCCGGTTGAGGGCAAGGTCCTCTCGATCGCGCCGCTGATTGTCGATGGCATTGCCTACGGAGACCAGATCGCGATCGAGCCCGTGGCCAACCCGGGAGTGGTCGTAGTGGTGTCGGGTCTCGCAGCCGACGAGCGTCTCTCCGTCGGCACGCCCGTGTCGACGCGGCCTGAGTCGTGGACGAAGCTGGGGCGCATCGTCGATGTCACCGGCGCCCTCGATCCGGTGCTGAGTGGCTACACGCAGGACGGTGGCAACCGGGCGCACGTCGAGGTGCGGCCAGCGACGGCAGTGGCCGCCTCGTGAGGATCTTGTTTCTCGCCGACGTCTACGGGGCGCCCGGCATGGCGGCAATCGAGGGGAACCTGCGTGACCTGCGGCGGGAGCTCCAGCTCGACTGCGTCATCGTCAACGCCGAAAATGCCGCGGATGGAGCTGGTCTCACACCAAAGCTCGCGGAGCGGCTGCTGGCCGCGGGAGCCGACTGCCTCACGCTTGGCAACCACCTCTGGCGCCGCAAGGAGCTCGCCCCGTATCTGATTGAGGCAACGCGCGTGGTGCGGCCAGCCAATCTGCTGGAGCAGCTGCCGGGTCGGGGGCTTGCTGTCGTGACGACAGCCGCCGGTGACAAGGTCGCCGTGATCAACCTGCTCGGCACCTTCACGATGGACCCCGCGCAGTCGATGTTTGCCATCGTCGACCGGCTCGTGGACGAGGCACAGCGCCAAACGCCGTACGTGGTCGTTGACGTCCACGCCGAGGCGACGAGCGAGAAGGTCGCGCTTGGCTGGCATCTCGCAGGACGGGTAACCGCGGTGATTGGGACGCACACGCACGTGCAGACGTCGGATGGCCGCGTCCTCCCTGGCGGCACGGCGTACATCACGGATGCCGGCATGACCGGACCGCACGACTCCGTGATTGGCGCCAAGAAGGACCTCTCCCTCCGACGCTTCCTCTACCAGCAGCCGCAGCGCCTCGAGCCGGCCTCTGAAGACGTCCGTCTTGAGGGTCTGCTGGTTGAGACTGATGGTGCTGGCCGGGCCATTGACGCACAGCCGTTTCGACGGGCAACGTAAGCCACCCCAGCCGCCGCGCTCTGCCGCTGCGGAGGCTGAGCACCGCTCGCTCCTCGTCCGGTGAGAACGGTCTCCCGGCCGGCCGCCGACCGTGGAGCCAGCTCTCGCGACGCCTCCTCTCCGCCGCGGGAGCGCTGAAGCTGGGCTAGTCGACGATCGCCGGGAGGGCGCGCTGCGGCAGGCCATGCTCGGCCTCTGCACCGTGGCCCCGGGGCGGAAGGCCGATGCGGGGAGCCAGCAGCGTGAGTGCGAGGAAGACGATGATCCACGGCATGTACAGGTACATCCAGTGCGTCAGCACGAGCTGAAACCCAATCATCAGTGCGCCGGCAAAGGCGAGCGCCCGCGTCGGATCGAGCCGGCGAGGCAGCACGAACAGCGCCGTGGCGGCGATGACGAGGATGCCCTTGAGCACCCGCTGGACGATCGCCAGATCTGGCAGGCCCGGGTACTCACCCCAATCCCAGATGGAGAATGGGGACGGGCGATCCAGCTGCCAGCCGAACGTCCGGTCCCAAAACGTGCGCAGCGCGCCCGAGCCATCCAAGAGCAGCAGCGCGCTGGCGAAGATAGCCGCCACCAGCGCCATGCCGAGCACGGTGCGTCCCGAGCCAGGCCCGGGCCGGAGGAGCTCCCAGCACCAGCGCGCGCGCGTCTGGCGCAGGGTGGCCTGTCCGTAGACCCACTCACCAGCCGGGCCTGGCGGGCGACGATCCAGCCGTAGCCAGAGTGGAATCAGCAGCAGCGGGGCAAACTTGGCGAGGGCGGCCAGCATGAGGAAGGCACCGCGACCGAACGGGCGGGCGATGAGCGCGGCGCTCCACGCGAGGTAGGCCGCGACGATGGCGTCGTTCGAGTCGGACATGAACGTGTAGGTCGTCCACGGCACGGCGAACCAGAACAGGGCCATGGCGGCGGCCAGGCGGCGCCCCCCAAACTGCCAGCCAAACATGGCGAGTCCGATGCCGGCGAGGAGGTCGAAGAATCCGCTGGTGAAGTGCGCCGCTGGCAGCTCGTCCCACCGGCCGGACCAGCCGAGCGCGGCTACGCCGGGAATGTAGGCGGTGTAGATCGCAGGACCGTAGGTGTCACCGCGCTCGATGGCAGTTTCGCAGTGGCCGTTGGCTTGCACGTAGGCACTGTTCGAGCCGTCGGCGTAGCGGGTTCCGCACGGCGTCGAAGTCTTGACGGGAAAGCTTCCGTAGGGGCTGCGACCGTCGAGCACGCGGTCGGCGCCGACTACGCCGGCGTAGCCAACGTCGACGACGTTCGACGAGTAGGCGTTGAGGCCAATGCGTCCACCGATCAGGAGGACGATGATGGCGATCAGCACCCAGAACGGAAGGCGCGTGGTGAACGCAGGTCGCTCGGACCGGCCGAGGCCAATCGCGATCAGCCGACCAAGCAGGTAGGCGAGCGGCGGATACTGCAGTGGCACGGCCCAGAACACGAGCCCCTCGTTGAAGCACCACAGCGAGCCGGCGAGGCTCATGATCGCGACCAGGTCGAGGGTCCGCCAGCTGATTGGTCGGCGCCAGTCCAGCATGGTCAGCAAGAAGATCAGCAGCAGGGTCCCGAACAGCCAAGGCTCGTTGATCAGCTTTCCGAAGCCCTGCCCACCCCGAGCCATCGACCAGGCCACCTGGGGGCCGGTGCGGACGTAGGTCAACGTGCTGGTGCTGTCCTGCACGCCCACCTCGGCGATCTCAGTCGCGCCGCTGTACCACTTGACGCGCCAGGTGCCCGTCTCGAGCACCCCGAAGGTCCGCACGGCTAGCCCGTGCGAGCGGTAGCGCGCGACCCAATCAGCGACGCGGTCGTCCTTCGCCGCAAGCGCAGTTGCCTGGCGCTCGTTGAGGCTGGTGGCCGGTGCGCCCTGGCGGGGGATCGTGATGCTCCAGACCCGCTTCTCGCGGTCAAGGATCTTGACCACTGCCACGGCCTGCCCATCGGACGCGGCGAAGAGCGTGCAGGCCCAGAAGCCGGTGTCAGTCGTGAGAATGCACGACCAGGTCGACAACGGAAACTTGAGCGCAACTGCAGGCACGCCCTTTGCTCCCCGCGCGAGCTGCTCTGCCTCCAGCGCAGCGAGCCGAGGCGTCGCAGCCTCTGCGGTGCTCGCTCCCGCCGCGAGGCCGCACGCGACGATGAGAAGCAGCGCCCAGCGTCGCGCGCTCATCGCAGGACGCGGAGACCGGCGTAGCGCTGATCGTCACCACGCCGCGAGCGAATGCCGGCCCAGGCGACGCCGATCACCAGCAGGAAACCCACGAAGGGGACAATCGAGGCAGCTGCGACCGCGACCGCCGCGCCGCCCATCAGAGCGGTGACGCCCCAGCGGGTACCACCCCCAGCGATGGCCCGATCAGCGAGGCGCGTGCTCGTCCAGGCGGCTCCGGCGCCGATCAGCGCACCGATGACCAGGCCAACCCACGGCAGCACGTGGCCGGTGGTGAGCTCGCACGCAGCGGCTCCTCCAGCGGAGCTGACGGCGATCCGCAGCGGCGCCGGTAGCAGCGCCCGCAGACCAGACTCGAGCAGCCCGAGCGCCCACGCCACCACGAGGAACGGCGTGTCGGAAGCGATCGCCACTGAGCCGGGCAGCCAACCGAGCAGGGCTGCCGTGGCGAGCACGCCGAGGGGAAGGAGTGCGGCAAGCCCACAGGCGACGGCAAGCCCCGCGCCCTGACTGAGAGCGATCACGATGTCCATGGCGCGAATGGTACGCGTCAGATCAGGTAGCGCGCGCCTTCATAGTCCACATCGAAGAGGACGTCGGTGACGTCGCCTAGGTCATCACCATCGGCTTGGGCGGGGAAGGGGTAGTCGCAGCGCAGCTCGGCGGTCGCGATGTCGTGCCAGTAGGCGACGCGTGCGTCTCCGCTCCCACGGGCGTGGCGATGGTCCACGAGGATCCTCTGCGCAAAGCCCGCGACGTCCCTCCGGTACAGCCGCCGAGGCGCCACGATGTCGAGGCCACCGTCGGCGGTAGCTGATGGCGCTAGATCGAGCGGGACGGGGCCGATGTACGACCACGGAGCCAAGTTGACCGCGAGCGCAAAGGCGACGCGGTCGACCTGATTACCAACGCGGATCGTCATGTGCGGATGGCTAAAGGCCCCGCGGGCGACCATCTTCAGCAGCTCACGCGCATAGACCACGTCGGGCGATCGTCGCCGCTTCGTGGTGCGCACCTGACCATCGACCCGACGGACGACGGCTGCATCGAGACCGACCCCGGCATTGAAGGCGAAGCGGCGACCATTGATGCGCCCGACTCGCACCCGCCGCTCACGACCCTCCTTGAGCGCCGAGGCGAACCGACGCGCTGCAGCCGGGATCGACGGGGGCAATCCGAGGTTACGCGGCATCACGCTGGTCCCGCCGCCGGGGAGCAAGCCGATCGGGACCTCCGCGCCGATGCCATTGAGCACCTCGTTGGCCGTGCCGTCGCCCGCCAGCACGATGACTGCGTCAAACCCGTCGCGCACCCCCTGTGCGGCGAGGCTCGCTGCTTCCATAGGGCGGGTCGTTCGTACCACTTCGATCGTGGCGGCCTCTTCGAGCTCACGCCGGGCGGTTCGCTCCACGGCGGAGTTGACTCGGCTGGCGACGGGATTGACGATCAGGAGGGCGCGCATGGCTCTTTCGGGGGACGATCTATGACGAAGGCGTCGTTACCGAGACTCTACCCCCGTGGGCGCCGAACCCGGGTAGCATGCAGCCGATGGATACTATCTCCGAGCGTTTCTCCCGCGCGATCGGCCAAGCACCGCGCGCCACCGTAGCGGCCTATGCGATGGCCGTCCTGCACGCAGCGATTGCGTTGACCGTTGGGCTGATTGGTGGTAACGCCTACTCGATTGCGATCGGCATCGCCGTGGCTGTTACGGGAGCCGTGCTGTGGGTCGTGGTCGGTACGGTCGTTGCGCTGCTGGCCCAGATCGCCGACCGGCGCTAGCGCCTGACGCAGGCGAGCGGGGCCGAGCCGGATGGCTCGACCCCGCTGCGTTGTTCGGCGGTGCTGCGGAGGAGTAGCGTCAGCCGCCGAGCGCGGTCGGGTCCTGCGGCTGGTCCCCGATGATGGCCGTGACGTTCTTGGCTGTGCCACTGCTGTCCTTGACCACCAGCTCCAGCTTGTCGCCCGGCTTCAGCTTCGTGACGACGCCCTGCAGGGCCTCGAGGTCTTGGATCTTCTCACCATTGGCCTCAACGATCACGTCGCCACCGATCGCATACGTCGTACCGGCAATCGTGACCTGACCTGTCGCGCCCTTCAGCCCTGCTTTGTCTGCCGGCGAGCCTGGGGTCACGGCAGCGACCATGGCGCCGTAGTCCGAGCCGATCTTGACCTGCTCGGCGAGCGTGGGCGTGACATCGGAGAGCTGCACGCCGAGCCAGGCGTGCTCTGCCTTGCCCTTGGTGAGCAGATCTGACGTGACCTGCTTGACGAGGTTGATTGGCACGGCGAAGCCGATGCCGACGCTCCCTGCGTTGGCCTGTCCGCCCGTGTCGATCTGGGAGTTGATGCCGATCACCTGCCCGCGCATGTCGAGCAGTGGACCACCGGAGTTGCCATGGTTGATGGCCGCGTCGGTCTGCAGCGCTCCCTTGATGGAGAAGCCGTTCGGCGCCTGAATCGCTCGCGCGACAGCGCTGATGATCCCGCTCGTCACGGTCCGATCCTGACCGAACGGGTTGCCGATGGCGACGACTGCGTCGCCGACCTGCTGCTTGTCAGAGTCTCCCAGCGGGATGACCGTCAGGGCGGAGGCGGGAACATCGACCTTGAGGAGCGCGACGTCCGTGGCGTTGTCGACCCCGATGACCTTGGCGACGACCTTCTCCTCGTTGGAGAAGGACACGGTGATCTCGCCCTGTGCCCCGTCGACGACGTGCGCGTTCGTGAGAATGTGTCCTTCCGTATCGATCACAAAGCCGGAGCCGAGCCCCTGCGAGTGCTCGACGCGGACGACGCCTGCGCCGTACTTCTTGTACATGTCAGAAATCGACATCGCCGTGCCGGCGACGGCCGGGCTTGAGCTCGTTGTCCCAGCGGGCTGCTGGTCAAACACCGTCTCTCGCACAACGGTCGTCACGCTGCCGCCATCCTGCTCGATGACGAGCGCTGTGCCACCAGCCGCGAGGCCGGCGGAGAGCAGCGAGGCGATCAGCACCGGAACGACCATTCTTGAGCTGCGCGGTCGCTGGTTGGCAGCAGCCGGTGGCGGGGTGGACGAGTGCGGGGTGGGAGTCCAGTTGTTTTCCATGGGACGAGTTGTAGCGGGCGTCTATGAAGCGCTTCCTTGGGTTCTGTTGCGTCTGTGTTAAGTCGTGACGATCGGCCGGGCGAAAGCGGGTACCGTTTGATGGTGCCGATGGCCCGCCTATACGTGCTGGTCTTTGCCGCTGGGTTTGCGTCGCTTGGCGTGGAGCTCACCGCGGCACGTCTATTGGCGCCGTTCTTTGGCACCTCTACGCTGGTCTGGGCCAACGTCATCGGACTCACGTTGCTGTATCTGTCGGCAGGGTACTGGCTGGGCGGTCGCATTGCGGATCGTTGGCCGACGAGACGCCATCTCGGTGCCGTCGTCCTCCTTGCGGCGACGGCGGTTGCGATCTTGCCGTTCGCCACCCGACCGCTGCTGACGCTGGCGACCGAGGCATTCGCCTCAGTTTCGGCCGGCGTGCTGGTCGGCTCATTCATTGCGGTGCTCCTGGCCTTTGCGGTGCCGATCACGGCGCTTGGCGCCGTTGCACCGTGGGCGATTCGCCTCTCGGTTACGACGATCGAGGAGGCCGGTCGGGTTTCTGGTCGCCTGTACGCCCTCTCGACGGTCGGCTCGCTGTTAGGCACCTTCGTGTCAGTGCTTCTGCTCGTGCCGTGGCTTGGCACGCGCCGCACGCTGCTGGTGCTGGCGCTGGTGCTCGCCGCCGCAGCGGTGCCGTTGCTGCCGCGTCTAGCGTTGGCCGCACCGGCCTGCATCGCGCTCCTCTTGCTGATTCCCGAGAGCGGCGTCAAGGCGGCGCCCGGTGATCACGTGGTTTGGGAGGGCGAGTCGGCGTACCAGTTCGTTCAGGTGGTGGACGATCGCAATCATGATCGCGTCCTCCGGCTCAACGAGGGTTGGGCGACCCACTCGGTCAAGGTCGGACCAACGGGGCTGGTCGGCGGGTACTGGGACCGCCTGACGTGTCTTCCGGCGGCCATCGGCAAGCGTAAAGCCGGTCGCCTGGCCGTGCTCGGCAACGCAGGCGGTACGACCGCAGTGCAGTACGCCCGCTTCTGGCCGCAGTGGCAGGTCGACGGTGTCGAGATTGACCCGACGGTGACCGCGGCGGGCTACCGCTTTCTGGGGATGGGCGAGGCACACCTTGTGGTGCATGAGGCGGATGCCCGGCCGTGGCTGCAGGCGACGAGCCTTCGCTTTGATGGAATCATCGTTGATGCGTACAGGCAGCCATACATACCCTTCCACCTCGTCACGCAGGAGTTCTTCGAGCTGGTCCGTGACCGGCTGCAGCCCGACGGTGCGGTGATGATCAACGTCGGCGCGCCGCCCGGTCATGATCAGGCGCTGCTTCGAATCGCCGAGACGATGGCGACCGTCTTCCCCGTGGTCGAGCTCGCCCACGTCAACGACTTCAACACGGTCGTGACCGGCTATCGAAGCCCCGCCACCGCTGCGGCCGCGGCCAGCGGTCTGCTGGCGGCACCCGACCCGATCGCCTCAATTTGTGCGGCCGTCGCCGCAGCCAGCCAGCCCGTGCGTCCGACGGTTGACCCCTTGACGGATGATCACGCGCCGATTGAGTGGCTGACAGACACCGCATTGCTGGCGTATCTGCAGGATGGGGCTCCAGGCGCGGAGCGTTAGCGAACCCGCACTGGCACGGCCTGGCGGGGAATATTTGGGTACCCTCATTCGTCTACCCTAATACCGCTAGTCTGCAAGGCAGCGACGGCGAGTGCACTGCTACCTCGTCGTTGGCCCGAACGAACCATCAACCAGGAGCACCAGTGCCTGATCTCGTCATTCGCAATCTCCACGCCAACATCGCCGACTCGGACACCGAGATCCTGAAGGGGATCGACTTGGAGCTGTCCAAGGGCGAGATCCACGCGATCATGGGCCCCAACGGCTCAGGCAAGTCAACGCTTAGCCACGTCCTGATGGGACACCCCGGCTACGACGTGACCGCAGGCGAGGTGCTCTTCGAGGGACAGAACCTGCTCGATCTCGGCGCAGACGAACGGTCGCGTGCCGGCCTATTTCTGTCGTTTCAGTATCCCTTTGCAGTGCCGGGCGTGACCGTCGCGAACTTCATCCGCATGGCCGTCAACGCTCACCGCAAGGGTGGACCGGACGGCACCGATGACCCGATTCGCATTCCCGCGTATCGCAAGCAGCTGATGGAAGCCATGGAGCTGCTCGAGATCGACAAGTCGATGGCCTCGCGGTCGCTCAACGATGGCTTCTCCGGCGGCGAGAAGAAGCGCTTCGAGATCCTGCAGATGGCGATGCTAAAGCCGAAGATCGCCATCCTCGACGAGACGGACTCTGGCCTCGACATTGACGCGCTTCGGATCGTCTCCGAGGGCATCAATCGGCTGATCGGGCCCGACATGGGCGCCCTGATCATCACGCATTACCAGCGCATTCTGGATTACGTCACGCCAGATCACGTGCACATTCTGATGGACGGCCGGATCGTACGGTCGGGTGGTGCCGAGCTCGCCCATGAGCTTGAGGCATCCGGGTACGCGAACATCTCCCAGGGGGTTAGCTCCGATGGCGTCTGAAACTGCTGCTGTAGATCTCGGCGAGTACAAGTGGGGCTTCCACGACGAGGAGAACCCCGTTATCAAGATCGAGCGCGGCCTCAACGAGGACGTGATTCGTCAGATCTCGGCGCATAAGGGCGAGCCCCAGTGGATGCTCGACTTCCGGCTTGATGCGTACGAGGTGTTTCTGTCTAAGCCCATGCCGAACTGGGGTGCCGACCTGAGCGGCATCGATTTCGACAACATCTTCTATTACCTCAAGCCAACTGAGCACAACTCGCGCTCATGGGACGACGTGCCGGAGACGATCAAGAACACCTTTGAACGCCTCGGGATTCCAGAGGCGGAGCGCAAGTTCCTCGCTGGCGTCGGTGCCCAGTACGAGTCGGAGGTCATCTACCACTCCTTGAAGAAGGAGCTCGAGGACCTCGGCATTCTGTTCCTCGATACCGGCCAGGCTCTGCTGGAGCACGAGGACCTCTTTCGCGAGCACTTCGCCTCGATCATTCCGTCTGCGGACAACAAGTTCTCGGCGCTCAATTCGGCCGTCTGGTCTGGTGGCTCCTTCATCTACGTGCCACCTGGCGTCAGGGTCGAGCAGCCGCTGCAGGCCTACTTCCGCATCAACGCGGAGAACATGGGCCAGTTTGAGCGGACGCTGATCATCGTCGACGAAGGCGCCTACGTGCACTACGTCGAAGGCTGCACCGCACCGACCTACTCCTCGGACTCGCTTCACTCGGCCGTCGTGGAGATCCTCGTCAAGAAGGGCGGCCGCTGCCGCTACACGACGATTCAGAACTGGTCGAACAACGTCTATAACCTCGTCACCAAGCGTGCAGTTGCCGAGGAGGACGCCACGATGGAGTGGGTCGATGGCAACCTCGGCTCGAAGGTGACCATGAAGTACCCGGCGGTGATTCTCAAGGGCGAGCGCGCCCATGGCGAAATTCTGTCGATCGCGTTCGCTGGCGAGGGCCAGCACCAGGATGCCGGCGGCAAGGTGACCCACGTGGCGCCGAATACCACGAGCGTGATTACCTCCAAGTCGATCTCGAAGGACGGCGGGCGATCCTCGTATCGCGGGCTCCTGCGCGTCAACAAGACCGCTGAGGGCTCTAAGTCGAAGGTCGTCTGCGATGCGCTCATCATCGATCCCCAGTCGCGCACCGACACGTACCCGTACATCAACATCATGGCCGACCAGGTGGATATCGGGCACGAGGCCACCGTCTCGAAGCTCGGTGCTGAGCACATCTACTACCTGATGAGCCGAGGCCTCTCTGAGGCCGAAGCCTCGGCGCTGATCGTGGCCGGCTTCGTTGAGCCGATTACCAAGGAGCTTCCGCTGGAGTACGCGGTCGAGCTGAACCGACTGATCCAGCTGCAGATGGAAGGCTCGGTCGGATGACGGCTTGGCTCGAGGAACGGCGCCGCACTGCGGCGGAGCAGAACGAGGCGCTCGCGATCCCGTCGGGCGCTGACGAGCATTGGCGCTTCACCTCGCTACGTGGCATCGACTTCGCCGCCTACGCGAGCTCGGAGCAGGCAGCAGCTGGCAGTCCGGAGGGTGCGATCCTCGCGGATGGCGACCACGCGGGCCGTGTCGTCATGCGCGACGGCGGCGTGGTGCTCGAGCAAATCGACCCGTCGGTTACCGCCCAAGGAGTGGTGTTCGGCTCCATCAAGCGTCTCGCTGCAGAGCGCGGCGACCTCGTTGAGCCAGTGCTGGGCACCATCGTCGGCTACGACGAGAAGTTCGCGGCCGAGAATGGCGCCCTCTGGACGGATGGGGCCTTGCTCCACGTTCCGGCTGGCGTCAAGGTTGAGCTGCCGTTCCACGTCGCCTACGAGATCGCGACGGAAGGTGCTGCGCAGCACTGGCGCTTGATCATTTCGCTGGGCGAGGGTTCGGAAGCGACGCTCGTCGAAGAGCACCTGCCCGGACGCCCTGGCTATGCCAACGGTGTTGCAGAGCTCGTGGTTGCCGATCGCTCCCACCTGACGTACGTCGTGGTGCAGGATCGTCATGATCAGTCGCTGCACTTTGCCGCTCATCGTGCCGAGATTGGGCACGACGCCACCCTCGAGTGGGCAGCTTGCTCAACCGGTTCGAAGACGGGCAAGACCCGCATGGAGACGCGGCTGATTGGCGCCGGCTCGACGGGTCGCTTGAGCGGGGTCTTCGTTGTCGACCAGAAGCGGCATCTCGACCTTGATACGACGCAGGAGCACGACGCACCAAATGCCATCTCCGACCTCGCCTTCAAGGGCGTCCTGCTCGACCAGGCCCGCTCGGTCTGGCGTGGCGTCATTCGCGTGGCAGAGGGAGCGCACGGCACGGATGCCTATCAGGAGAACCGCAATCTGCTGCTCTCTCCGAATGCGCGAGCCGACAGCATTCCGGGGCTTGAGATCGACACGAACGATGTGCGCTGCACGCATGGCGCCACGGCTGGCCCGGTTGACCCCATGCTCAAGTTCTACCTGAGGAGCCGTGGCATTCCGCCCCTTGAGGCAGAGCGGATGATCGTGGAGGGCTTTCTTGAGGATGCGCTGGAGCGCATTCCGAATGAGCGCATTCGCACCGCGCTGACCACCGCGGTGATGCGGCGCATCCCGCTGTAGGGCTGCGCTATCAGCGACTGCCGTTCGGGACGCACGGCGGGGGCGGGCTAGGTGTCGGATACCACGAGCAGCTGGCGCCAGACACCCATGTAGATCTCCTGCTGGTGGCTGTCGCGCAGCGCGTGCTTGAAGCTCAGGTAGGTGACGTCCGTCAGCAGGATGGCCACGGCTCTGGCCCAGTCTGTCCGGGTGGCTTCGATCTGCCAAGAGTAGTCGGCGCTGCTAATTGGTACCGGCCGGCTAGGCAGGAGCCCGTTCAGGCCCGTGCTGTCTGCGAAGCAGCGCGAGCGCACGAGCAACGCATCGGGATCCGTTGGCTGGGCGGCGATCGAGTAGAAGCCGCGGGACATTAGAAGCCACATGCAGAGTGGTCGCTCGGATGGCGATCTGCCTTACAGCACGAGCCCCGCAAGCCACTGCTCCTGCTCGGCCGTCTCGACGGCATCGCTGCGATAGTGGCTTCGAACGTACGCAACCGCGTGCGTTGGCTCGATGCCGTCGATGATCGCGAGCACGCTGAGCGCACATCCGGTGCGCCCCCGGCCAGCGGCGCAGGAAACCTCGACACGGTCACAGGTGAGACGCTCGTGGACGCTGCGCAGCGTGTCGATCGCGAGGATCGGATTGAGCGGGAGTCCGAAGTCGAGCCAGGGCAGCCACAGCTGCTCCCAGACGGTGACGGGGGGCTCATGGTCGAGCACGAAGACAGCGAGCGTCGGCGTGGCGCTCGCCTGCCGCCGCGCCCCACTGCCGCGCACGCGGCGTCCTGACGGCAGCACCAGCACGCCCGCTTCGTCGCTCCACCCTGCCGTGGCGTGGGCGGTCACGAAGCGCTACCTCCGACGGAGCAGCACGAGGCTACGCGAGTCTGCAGCGACGGCGCCGTTTGCAGGCGAGAAGGTGGTGCGTACGGTCAGGCTTAGCCGCGCGCGCCGAATGAGGACTCGCACCGCGTCGTTCAGCACGCACCGAATCTGGTAGTCGCCCGCAGTCAGAACGCGGCGGCTGACGCTGCAGCGACGCTTTCCTCGCTGGTTGACGGTCTGTGCGATCGTGCCCGCGGCGGTGGCGGTCACCAGCGTGGTGATGATGACCCCGCCCTGCGTCACGGTTACCTGCGGCTGCCTGATGGTCAGGGCCAGCTTGCCGAGCACCCGCTGCGGCGTGACCGGACTTGACGAGACCCCTGCGGCTCCGAGGCCTTGCTCGGTCCGGGCACGCACCGTGAACCGATAGGACGTCCCGTTCGCCAAGCCGGTAAAGTCACACGCGGTGACGCCGGTCGCCGTACAGGTGGCTCCGCCGGGCTCGGCAGTGACCAGGTAGTCAAGCACCGGCCGCCCGCCGCTATTGGCGGGGGCAACCCACGCCACGCGCGCTGAGCCGTCCCCCGCAGTGGCCGCTGTGGTCGTCGGCGCATCCGCGACCGTGTACGGGCAGAAGGCCACGCTTCGGGCCGCTGTCGTTGGCAGGTCGACGGCGGCGACGCGTTCGCCCCGCGGACTCAGGATGATGGCTGCTGACGGCTGCAGCGCGTAGACCGCCCTGCCGTCGGGGGTCACGGCGACCGAGCGCACGGGGTCGGTTGTGCCAAGCGAAACTGGCGGCGCTGATCCTGACGCAAGCGTGGTCACCGTTGAGGCGGACTCGGTGCCGAGGTAGACCTGGCTACCATCCGGCGCCATGGCGATGGCGAGCGGACGGTTTGGAGCGCTGGTGGCGTAGGGCGAAGGCGTCACTGCCGCATCCGTGGCGGTGGAGATAACCAGCGTGCTGCCGTCCTCCACTGCCACCAAGATGCTCTCGCCATCTGCTCCGAGAGTGAGCGCGGTGGCATTCGCTAGCCCAGCAATGGGAATCGTCGTCTGCAGCGACAGCGAGTCGCGGACCGTTGACAGCGCGTAGAGCGTGCCGTTGTTCCGGGCGACGTAGAGCTTATCGCCAGCTCCGCTGACGCTGACGGCATTGAGATCTGCGCCGGGCACGGCGATCGCCGTGCCGACGGCAGCGTTCGTCACGGTGCTGATGATCGTGATCGTGCGAGCGGTCTGGTTTGCCACGTAGACGCGGGACCCATCGGGAGAGATCGCCAGGGCCGTGGCGTCTCCCACGCCTGCGGTGATCGTCGCGGTCACGGTGAAGGTCGACGTGTCAATGGCGTACACCACGTGGTTGGTCGAGTCGGTGACGTACGCGTGCAGGCCATCCGGGGCAATGGCCACCGCCGCGAACTGCGCCCCCGCTGTCCCGAGCGTGAGCGGTGCGCCCACGACGGTCCCCGCTGTGCTGGAGATGCGGATGAGCGTGCCGTCGCCTGTCGACACGAAGCCGGTGCCGAAGCAGCTAGCGCCCTGGGCTGCACTTGCAGCACACAGGAGGAGGAACACGGCGAGAGCTGGGAGCGCGTAGCGTGGTGCGTTCCGCATCAATCTCACAGTACCCGCAGCAGCCGCGTTCTCCTGCGTTGGCGCCGACGAAGGAGCCGAGCATCGGGGGTGCTCGACTAGCGCTGCGCCCGCTCGTGGATGACGGCTGCGTGTGCTGGAAAACCCTCGTGGTCGGCAAGCGCGATGATGTCTGGCGCGAGCCGGTCGAGCGCAGCCGCGCTGGCGTGGGCGATCGAGATCGTCTTCGTAAACGCTGCAGCCGTGACGCCGCTGGTGACCTGCGCATAGCCGCTCGTCGGCAGCGAGGCCGGAATGCCGATCAGGTAGTTGGCGGCACTGAACGGCGTGTGCTGGCCGAGCAGCACCTCGCCGGCGTGCACGATCCCCGCGAGCACTGCTTCGTCATCGGCAGTGGCGAGCTGCATGTGCTCGGGGGCGTAGGCGTTTGCGACCTCGATCGCCTCGCTCTGGTCGCGGACGAGGATGGCGCCGCCGATCGTGCCGATGGCGCTCGCTGCGTACGTCCTGCGGGGCTCGGGCAGCTGCGCTAAGCGGCGGGCCAGTTCGGGCTGGACGCGGGCGATGACCTCCTCGCTCCACGTGACGAGCACGCTTGCGGAGTCGGCTCCGTGCTCTGCCTCGTTGAGCAGGTCCGCGGCCAGCAGGCCGACGTCGCAGCTGTCGTCCGCGATGATCAGGCTCTCCGAGGCCGCAAGGATCTGCATGCCGCTAACCCCTCGCCGCTGGATCTCCAGCTGCGCGGACGCGACAGGAGGGCTGCCGGGCCCGAGGACCTTGCGGCAGGCTGGGATCGACTCGGTGCCGAAGGCCAGCGCCGCAACCCCGGCGGGTCCGTTGGCGCGGAAGACGTCGCGCAGCCCCAGCTCCGCTGCCACGACGAGCACCGCCGGATCCACCTTGCCGGCAGAGCCCGGTAGCGGTGGGACGACGACGGCGATCTGAGGAACCCCTGCCACGACGGCGGGGGTACCGATCTGAATCAGCACGCTCGGGAACGAGCCCTTGCCGCTCGGCACGAAGAGGCCGGCGCTGGCGATCGCCGTGCGCTTCTCGCCGACGATGAGGCCAGGGTCGAGCTCGTGGCGCCAGTCACCATGGCGCTGGACCAGCTCGTTGAAGCGGCGAGAGTGATCGATGCCGTGGCGGATGGCGGTCTGCACGGCGGCGGGAGTTTCGCGCCGGGCTGCTGCAAACTCTGCCTCGGAAACCCGCAGCCCAGCCGGCTCGACAGTGCAGCCGTCAAAGCGCGCAAGCGCTCTGCAGACGGCTGCGTCGCCGTCACGTCGTACCTCGTCCACCAGCTCGGCGATTGCGGCCTGCAGCGCCGGGTCGAAGATGTCGGCCAGGCCCCGCTCGAGGATTGCCGCTCGCGCCTCGTCATCCAGCTCCGACCAGCGGTGGATGACGAGGGGTGCGAGCATTGCGTGCAGTCTAGGGCGTAGCTTGCTGAGAGGCCTGCGGCGGGCCTACCGCCCGGAGACGGCCTGAACTTGGATCCGGCCCCCGGCGATGATCACCTTGTTCGACTGCTCGGACAGGCCGTCGGCGCTGAGGATGCGGACGCGGAACACGATGCGTCGCCCCTTGCCGATGACGAGCCTCGGCTGCGCGGACGTGGTGGTCATGACGAGCTTGCCATCGCGATAGATCTTGTAGAGAGCGCCCCGTCCGCCGGTCAGCACGAGCTGGAGCTTGCCACCTACGAGCCTTGCCGCGGCAACGCGGGGAGCGACAGTGGTCTCAGCCGCCGAGTGCCCGCCAGCGGGGGGCCGAGGCGAGCCAGTGCCGGGCGCCGGCGCGGGCGCGGGCGGTAGCTGCGGGACGGATGAGGAGCCGATGAACAGCAGGGTGTTCGGCGAGCCAGGGCCGGGGTCGCCGACGATCCCGGACGAGCCGTTGATCGAGACGGCGGCGGCAATCTGGGCTGGCGTGGCGCCCGGCGAAGCCTCAAGGAGGAGTGCGACTGCACCGACGACGTGTGGCGTCGCCATCGACGTGCCCGACATCGTGGCGGTTGCCGTGGGCGAGTCGAGGCCTGCCGAGAGGATGTCGACGCCGGGCGCGAAGACGTCGACGCACGGGCCGAAGTTCGAGAAGCTCGCCCGCCGGTCGTTGCTGTCGGTTGCACCGACGGTGATCGCCGCAGGTGTCGAGGACGGTGAGCCCTCGCAGGCGTTCGCGTCCTCGTTGCCGGCCGCGACCACGACGGTGACGCCATCGGCGATCAGGCCATTGACGGCGGCGTTGAGGGCCTCGGAGTAGCCTCCACCGAGGCTCATGTTGGCCACGGCGGGCGCGCCGGCGACGTGGTCGCGGGCAACCCAATCGAGCCCGGCGATCACGTCCGACAGGTAGCCAGAGCCAGTGCAGTCGAGCACGCGCACGGGGACGATGGCGACGGCCGGTGCGACGCCGTAGTCACGGCCGCCGACGGTACCGGCGACGTGCGTCCCGTGGCCGTAGCAGTCCTCACTGCCGTGGCCGTCGTCAGACCCATTGTTGACGCTGACGAAGCCGCTCTGGATGCGTCCGCTGAACTGCGTGTGCTCGGACCAGACACCCGTGTCGACGATGTAGGCCGTCACCCCAGCGCCACCAACGACGCCAGCCGCGTCAAGGCTCATGATCCCATCGAGCGGCAGGCTCCGCTGGTCGATGCGGTCGAGGCCCCACGACGCCGCGGCCGTTCGCTTGCTGGTGCCCGGCGTGACCGGAGCCGATGGGGAGGAGTCGACGCTCGTTCCTGAGGCGTTGGTTGCCGTCACCGTAATCGTGTAGGCGGTGCCATTGGCAAGACCTCTGATCGTGCAGGTGCGGGCGCCGGACGAGGAGCAGGTCGCCGTGCCGGGGGTGGCCTTGGCGGTGTAGCCAGTGATGGTGCTGCCCCCGTTGGAGACCGGTGCGGACCACGAGGCGATGATCTGGGCATTGCCGGCTGTGCCAGTCGCGTTGGTCGGTGCGCTTGGCACACCAGCCTCCGCGAAGCTGCGGTTGAGCGTGGTGGCGCCGCGCGTGCCGCCGTAGCCATCGATGGCGATTGCGTAGGACGTGCCGCTGGTGACGGTGATCACCACGCGGCTCCACAGTCCGCCGGCGTCGTCGTTGTCGGCGAGGCGGGCGAGGCCGGCGATGGTGGTGCCGGTGTAGATGCCGAGCAGCGTGTCGAAGGTGCTGCCTTGCGTCGTGAGGGTGAGGGTGCCGTTGGCGGGAGCAGTCCAGCGGTACCAGATCGAGGCGCTGCCGCCTGCTCCGCCGTGCGTTGGCTCGCCTGCCTCGCGTGTGGCGGATGCCGTGGAGCCAACGGTGGCTCCGGTCGGTCCGCTGAGGGCGATCGCGCCGGCCAGGGGATCGTTGGCGGGCGCGGGTGGCGCCACGGCAAACGAGCGGTTGAGCGTCGTGGTGCCGCGCGTGCCGCCGTAGCCGTCGATGGCGATCGCGTAGGACGTGCCGCTGGTGACGGACACCGTGACCGTGCTCCAGAGCCCGCCAGGTGCGTCGTCGTTGTCGGCGAGGCGGGTGAGGCCGGCGATGGTGGTGCCGGTGTAGATGCCGAGCAGCGTGTCGAAGGTGCTGCCCAGCGTGGTCAGCGTGAGGGTGCCGTTATCGGGAGCAGTCCAGCGGTACCAGATCGAGGCGCTGGCACCCGCCCCGCCGTGCGTCGGCTCGCCTGCCTCGCGCGTCGCAGAGGCCGTGGTGCCAGCGGTTGTGCCGGTCGCTCCGGTGACGGTGGCGGCGTCGGCTAGGTCGTCGTTCGAAAGCCCAACTGCTGGCGTGGCGGAGCTGGAGGCCGTGAAGGTCCCCTGCCCTGCGCTATTGACGGCCGCGACGCGGAAGGCGTACGACGATCCGTTCGTCAGTCCCGTGATCGTTGCGCCCGTCGTGCCGCTGACGCCATCGTTGACCGTGGTCCACGCACCGCCGCTGAGCGACTGCTGAATCACGTAGTCGATGATCAAGCTCCCGCCCGCGTCGGTGGGCACATCAAAGCTGAGCGTGACACGCGCATTGCCTGCGACTGCAGCAAGACGGCTTGGTGCGCCCGGCAGGGTGACGGGCGGTGAGGCGAGCGCGCGTGAGGCGAGCAGCAGGTTCGGCGAACCCGTGCCAGCGCCGGAGATGACCGACGCTGTGGCATTTGCGATCAGCCGAGTGCGGATCGTGGCGGGTGAGGCCGTGGGGTCTGCGGCCAGCAGCAGCGCTGCGGCACCGGCGACGTGCGGCGTCGCCATCGAGGTGCCGGAGATCGTGTTCGTCGCGATCGTCGATGTCCACCACGAGGAGAGGATGCCGGAGCCGGGCGCGAAGATGTCGAGGCACGTCCCGTAGTTGGAGTAGTAGGCCCGGGCATCCGTGCTGTCGGTCGCGCCAACGGTGATCGCGGCAGGGGCGCGAGCGGGCGACGCGGTGCAGGCATCGGTGCTGCTGTTGCCCGCGGCGACGGCGAAGACGACGCCGTCCGTGATGCCGCGCTGGACCGCATCATCCAGCGTGGCGGACGCGACGCCGCCGAGGCTCATGTTCGCCACCGCGGGCGTGCCGGCTGCATGGTCGGCGACCACCCAATCGATGCCGGCAACGACGCCGGCCGTGGAGCCGGAGCCGGAGCAGCTGAGCACGCGCACGGGGACCAGCGTGACGCCCTTGGCGACGCCGTAGGTCGAGCCGCCAACGGTACCGGCGACGTGGGTGCCGTGGCCATTGCAATCAGAGGTGCCCCCGCCGATCTTATCAACGCCGGTTCCCATCCGGCCCGTGAACTGGGTGTGAGTGCTGAGGATGCCTGTGTCGATGATGTACGCAGTCACGCCGCTGCCAGTGAGCGTGTAGTTGTACTGGCTATCAAGCGGCAGCAGGCGCTGGTCACTGCGGTCTAGTCCCCAGGGTGGGCTCGACTGGGTGGTGTCAATGCCGACGACCCGGTCGGGCTCAATGCGCACGACAGACGGGAGCTTGGCGAGCCGTGCGACCTGCGTTGCGCTGAGCTCGGCGGCAAAGCCGTTGATGGCGTGGGTGAAGACCGCAAATGGCGTGGCCCCGTTGGCGGCGGCCAGCGCGGTCGGCTCAGACCCTGCCGTCACGGTAACGATGTATCGCCCAGGGATGACGGAGCCGACCTTCGCTCCAGCGGGCACGCCTCCGACGCCTGCACCGTCGAGGGTGTGGACGATTCGGTTGCGCTCCACGACCTGCACCGCGGGGTCGGCTCGCAGGCGGGCGACATCACTGGCATCAAGCTCGGCAACGAAGCCGTCGACGCCGGATCGGAAGACATCGCTCACGGCGTTGCTGCGCGCCTCCTCAGCCCTGACCTTCGCCGAAACGTTCGTGCCCTCATCGAGGATGACGACGTACTCGCGATCGGCGGCCTGGGCGGCCGTCGGCAGCACGAGCAGGGCCAGTAGCGCGGCAAGGCCGAGCGATCGACGAGCGTTCCGAGTGCGGGAGGCGGGGTGAGTGATGGGAAGCTCCTTAGACTGTGGGGGGCCCGTAGGCGCGGGCTCTACCAACTGCTGACGCACGCACCGCCAAGATCTGACGCGTGCTAAGACGGCTAAAGGTTGATTCCAAGCCGCTGAATTTCCTCACATACTAGCGTGCGTCGCAGAAACTGCTGGGGAACCTGTCGGCAGCGCTTTTCTCGCTACCGAGCGGTGGTGCGCTGCGCCGTGGCCTGCGCCGCGCCGACGCTCAGGCCTGCTTGAGACCGTGAGCGCGTCGGCTTGTGGAGACGACGTCGGAAGGTGCCACGGCCGGCGACGGGAGTGGGGCATCGCGGGTGTGCCCGCTTCCTCTGGGCGGGGGCCTGCTCTGCGCGCTTTGGTCCGTTAGACTCCCCTAACAAATGGCCGCCGCACCCACCCCCCTCCTCGACGTTGAGCTGGTCCGGCGGGACTTTCCAATCCTCGAGCGGATCATCCATGGCCAGCCGTTGGCCTACCTCGACTCGGCCTCCACAGCGCAGAAGCCGCAGCAGATGCTCGCTGCCGTGACGCGCTTCTACTCCACCTCAAACGCCAACGTGCACCGCGGCGTCTACACCCTCGGGGTCGAGAGCACCGATGCGTTTGAGGGTGCGCGTGATGCGGTCGCGCGCCTGCTTAACGCCCGCTCGCGCCGTGAGGTCATCTTCACCCGCAACACGACGGAGGCCATCAACCTCGTCGCGAAGACCTACGGCCTGCAGCACTGCGGCCCCGGCGACATCATCGTCAGCACGGTCCTCGAGCATCACGCCAACATCGTTCCGTGGCAGGTGCTGGCCCAGGCCACCGGCGCCACCCTCCGCTTCCTCGACTGTGACGACGCGGGTGTGCTTCAGCTCGACGCGCTCGACGGGATCGCGCGGGAGGGAAACGTGCGGATTGTCGCCGTCACGCACCAGTCGAACACGCTTGGTGTGCGGCCCCCGCTCGCCCAGCTCGTCGCCTGGGCGCATGCGCAAGACGCGATCGTTCTGCTCGACGCTGCCCAAACGGTGCCCAATCGCCCCGTCGATGTGCAGGCGCTTGGCGTTGACTTCCTTGCCTTCTCGGGGCACAAGACCCTTGGCCCCACAGGCATCGGTGCGCTGTGGGGCCGCGAGGAGCTCTTGGCCGGGCTCGAGCCGTTCCTGACGGGTGGCGAGATGATTCGCAGCGTCCGCTTGGAGCGAACGGCGTGGAATACGCTGCCGTGGAAGTTTGAGGCGGGCACGCCAGCCTTCGCGGAGGCGGTCGGTCTCCACGCCGCCATCGACTACCTCGAAGGCGTTGGCCTGACGGCAATTGACGCGCATGAGCAGGCCATCACCGAGTACGCGCTGGCGCGTCTGCAGGAGGTGCCCAAGCTGCGGATCATCGGGCCCACGAGCGCCGACCTCCGCGGCGGCGTCGTGTCGTTCGTGCTCGACGACGTTCACCCGCATGACATCGCTGAGATCCTTGATCGTCATGCCGTCTGCGTCCGTGCCGGACACCACTGCACCCAGCCGCTGATCGAGCGACTTGGTCTGCCCGCAACCGTGCGGGCCTCCTTCTACCTCTATACGACGACGGACGAGATCGACCGGCTGATCGTCGGCCTGCTCGACGTCCGGCGAATCATGGGAGTCTGAGATGGACGAGCTCTATCGCGAGAATCTGATGGACCACTACCAGCACCCTCGGCACCATGGCGAGCTGCCGGACGCAGACGCCGAGGCCGAGGGGCAGAACCCGCTCTGCGGCGACCACGTCGTCGTGCAGGTTCGATTAACGGATGGAACCATCGGTGAGATGCGCTTTACCGGCCAGGGCTGCGCAGTCTCGCAGGCCGCAACCTCGATGCTGACCGAGCTCGTGCAGGGCTTGACGGTGGAGGAGGCCGCTGCGCTGCCGTCGAGCGCGATTCTCGACGAGCTGGCGATCCCGCTGTCTCCGATGCGGGTCAAGTGTGCGGTGCTCGGTCTTGGCACGCTCAAGCTTGCATTGCATCGGTCCGTTGGCACGCCGCTGCCAGCAGAGTGGGGCGACACGGACGAGATCGTCTGGGGCTAGCCGCGCTGCGGCTGCGCCTGTGTGGCGAGCAGACGCTCTCCGCGGATTGCGAGATCAAGCCGAAAGCGATCGTCGCCGTGCTGCAGGTCGAGCCCTGTCAGCTTGGCGATCCGAGCGAGGCGATAGCGGATCGTTCGCTCGTGTAGGCCGAGCGCCCGGGCGGTTGCGGCGATGCTGAGGCCCTCTTGAAGCCAGATGGCGACGGTCTCGATGTACGCCGGACCACCAGCCCGCGTGGTGCGCAGGGGATCGAGCGTGGAGGCTACGAGCTGAGTGAGCAGGTCCTCCTCCTGCCCGATTACGGCCTCGGCCAGCACGTCGACGTAGGGGACGACTCCTTGCAGCCCCAGCCGTCGGGCGATGTGCAGGGCCTGCTGCGCGTCCGCGTACGAGCTTCGAATGCCGGCGATGCCGATCCCGGGCCGACCGAGGCCAGCTGGCTCTGCTCCCCGCGGAACCCGACCGCTGAAGATCGCGACGGTGGTTCCGTCGCGGACCCCAGCGAGCTGCGCCGCGTCGAGCAACCGAAGAACGCTGGCCTCTGAGGCCGCGCCGATCACGATCACGCTACGCCGTCCGGCTAGGTCTACGCCGAGCCGAGCGGCCGTCGACAGCACCTCGGCCTCGTCGCCGTCGCCAAGGACGGCGTCGAGCAGGAGGCCCAGCACGGCGGCGCGCTCGCGAACCACGCGGTCCCGAGCGGCGCCAAACCCCGTGGCAAGCGCTGACGACCCGACTCCGAGCGCCTCGAGCAGCTGGCCTGCGTGAGACCACTCGGCGGACTCTGCTGAGGCGGCCGTGAGGACGGCTCGACCGACGGTAGACCACACGCTGAGCACCGCCGAGAGCTCGAGGCCGTCGCTGGCTGCCACGGTGCCGGCGGCCACCAGCTGGCTCGTTGCGGCGGCGGTTAGTGGATTGCCCGTCCGGGCGGTGCGCGTCAGCAGCTGCAGCCAGCCTGCGGTGTTGACCTGATTCGCGACGGGTCCCGTCGACGCAGTGATGGCTGCGACCTGGTCGTGTGCGAGCGGCGCCTTCATCCGCCAAAACCTTACCGGGATCCGGCAAAGCGCGTTAGGAGGGTGCCACCTCAGCACGCACGGTCGCCGGGTCGAAGCGGAAGCGCACGACGCCGCCCACATCGCTTCGCTTGCCGCCGGCTTCACGGAGCAGCCCCGTCCACGGGCCGGGAGCTGCGCCATCGACGAGCACCCAGGAGGTCCCCGTGAAGGCCAGATAGCGGAGCAGCTCGTAGCGGGCATTTGCGGGTAGCTGATCGGAGTAGAAGCCCGCGACGATCGGAAAGCCCGCGTACGCCGCAGGCACGGCGGCGGCACTATAGCCGCCCGCCTGCCGATAGCGCATCCGGTCGAGCGCCTGCCAGTACATGCCGTTGCCCCGAAACGAGTAGGGCAGGAGCAGCACGACGGCATCGTCGGGGATGGCAGCCGTCGCGCTGCCCGACGAGATACCGGCTGGCGTGGCAAGGCCTGTCCGCCACCAGCTGGCGCTCGGCGCTGGCAGCAGCAGCGCGAGCGCTGCCACTGCGAGGGCCGCCCGCAGCAGCCAGCCGCGGGCAGAGCCGCCGGCCCGCGCGACAAAGAGGCTCGTCAGCAGGGCGATGGCGAGCCACGTGAAGACGACGATGCGGGCCGGCAACGCGTAGCCGATCAACGGCAGCCGACCGACGAGCGACCAGGGCATCGTCAGCGAAGGAACGCCACCGCTGACCAGGTGCGAGCCTGCGGCGAGGGCGAGCGCGGCCAGACCCGTGGCGGCAATGGTCCACGCGAGACGCTCGCGGCGCCAGCGCAGGAAGCCTGCGAGCGCGACGACGGCGAGGAGCGGCCCCACGTACGCCAGCTGCTCCGTCAGGTTGCCGGCGAACGTCGCCGAGGTCGCGAGGTAGCGCTCGCCTCCCAGCCAGGTGATGGGAGTCGGCACGAGCAGGTTCTTGAAGTCGAGCGGATAGAGCTCGGGTCGGATGCGATCCGTGAGGGGGTTCGGGTGTCGGAAGGCGGCGATCAGCAGCGGGGAGACGATCACCAGCGCTACGGCGTAGGCCGCGGCCAGCCAGGGGAGCGCCCGCCCAATGCGTATCCGGCTGTCGCTCGGCCCGAGCACGCAGGCCGCGACGAGGGCCACGCCGCCCACGAGCGTGGCCGTCGCTGCGACCTCAGTAAAGATCAGAAACTGCAGGGCAATCAGTCCCGCCAGCAGCAGCGTTGCGCGGACGCGTGGCAGCGACTCCTCAATCAGGCGGATCGCCACCAGCAGGATCAGCGGAAGCGTCGCGACGAGGGCGAGGTTGAGGTGGTTCAGCGTCTCGCCCAGAACGTACGAGGAGAAGCCGAACGTCCAGCCGCCGAGGATCGCGGCCAGCGATTCGTCGGTGAGGTGGCGACACAGCAGGTAGGCCGCCCAGGCTGCCAGCGCGGGGGCGGCCAAGGCGAGCGTGTTGTAGGTGGCGAGCGGCCCGATCAGCGCGGTCAGCGGAGCGGCGAGGATCGCCGGGCCGGGAATCGTCGTGGCCCACGCTAGGTTGAAGCCCATGGGCGCATCGATGCGGTCCGTCAGAAACGGCGGCTGCCGCTGCTGCAGGACCTCCAGCCAGTGGACGAGCGACCAGGCGAAGAACCCCTGATCTCCGCCAAAGCTGCCAACAACTGCATCCTGGGGGGCCCGCAGCAGGTGCCGCCCGATCAGCGCGAGCGAGCAGGCTGCGTAGCCGAGCAGCACGAGGACTGGCTCAAAGCGGCGCATGCCGGGAGTGTAAGCGTGACCTCGAGCCAGCCGCCTCCGCAATCGAAGAGGGCCGGGTGGTTGGTCCACCCGGCCCTCCGGTCGATCGCTGGTCATACGTAAGAGTCGCTGCGGCAGGCGCCGCGGCCCCAACGCTGGCTAGACGGTTCCCTGTCGGTCCAGGGGCACGCCCTTACGTGCGATGACCTCCACTTGCCGTACAGTCGCTATTCAGAACGGACCACCCCCTTTCCGCGGTCCTCAAAAAATACCAGCGACGCACCAAAAAGGGAAGGGACCGGACCAAGCTGCGGCGCAGTTCTGCTGGAGACCGAACGTGGCGCTCGCGCTCCTGCGCAGCTCGTTGCCGCGTTGGTCCCGACGCAGCCTCCGAAGCACCTCAGGCGACTGGCGGCTCGACGGACGCTGCTCCTGCTAGGTGAAGTTACGCCAGTAGGCGCTCGGCGTCGGGCCAACCTGCCCTTGGTACTTCGAGCCGAGGGCACCGGAACCGTATGGCTGCTCGGCTGGCCCGTCGAGGTCGAGGAACGAAAGCTGCCCGATCTTCATCTCCGGGTACAGGGTGATCGGGAGATTGGCCACGTTCGATAGCTCAAGCGTGACGTGGCCGTCAAAGCCCGGGTCGATGAAGCCCGCCGTTGAGTGGACCTGCAGCCCGAGCCGACCCAACGAGCTCTTGCCTTCCAGCCGCGACACGATGTCGTCACCGAGGGTGACGCGCTCCAGCGTGGCACCGAGCACGAACTCGCCCGGATGCAGAATAAACGGCCCTCCGTCCGTGATCTCGATCAGCTCCGTCAGCTCTGCCTGCTCCTGCTTGACGTCGATGTAGCCGTAGCGGCTATTGCGAAAGACGCGAAACCGCCGATCGCAGCGGACATCAACGCTCGCCGGCTGGATCAACGCAGCGTCGAAGGGGTCGAGGGCAATGCGCCCAGCCGCCACGGCGGCGCGGATTCCACGATCGGAGAGAACCATGCTTGACGCAGTCTGGCACGCGGGGAAGACGGGCGGGCGCAAGCGTTCCAGTACGCTTGTGGACGTGAGCAGCCGGGTCATTGCGCAGCGCTACGCCCTCGGCCTCCCTGAGCCCAGCGTGCCGGGCTGCACGCAGTGGCGAGCACGAGACGCTGTGACGGGGGGTGCAGTGATCGTCGCGCTGCTGGACCAGAGCCAGGCGGAGGACGTGGCGTTGGCTGCGCTGGCCGCTGCTCGACACCCGTCGCTGCCGGTCGTGCTGGACCATGGCGTCGACGGCAGCATCCGCTACGTGGTGACGCCCGCCCGCTCGGGAACTCCGCTCCGGGCTCGTCTGGCGCTGCGGGAGCAGCTGACACCGCTCGAGGTGGCAGACTTTGGCTCGCGGGTGGCGGACGCCCTCGCCGAGCTTCACAGCCGCGGCCTCGTGCAGGGGCGGCTGACGCCGGACACGCTGGTGCTCGACGAGACGGGGCTGCCCCGCATCGAGGATCCTGCGACGGCCGGGCTGGCCCATCCTCCGCTGGCGCAGAACGACGACCTGCATGCGCTCGGTCTGCTCTTGCGCACGGTGGCGCGGGCGCCTGACACCGGCAATCTGCTTGATGCTCCTGGCATTACTCCGCAGCTGGCGGCTCTCATTCAGAGCTTGGGGTCGGCCCAGCCACCGCCCGCAGCTGACGTCCGCGATGTCCTACGCAGGTCGACGCGCAGTGCACCCCACAGCGCTGCGGAATCGGCGTGGGAGCCGTTTGCTCCGCCCGTGGATGCTCTGCCTGCACGTCGCAGCGCAGCCGTGCCTCGCGGTCTCGTCATCCTCGTCAGCGGGTTGGTCCTGATCGTGGCCGTCCTCGCGGCGATTGCCGTCGCCACGCTCGTCGACCGTCGGGATGCTCGCCAGCGCGTTGAGGCGGGCGGCATGCCCGGGCTGGTGACGACGGTACCTGCCGCCGCACCTGATCCCGCGCCAGCAGTGCCGCCAGCCGTGGCGAGGCGGATTCGGCGCCTGCCGGTCGCCTCTGTGGCTGCCCGCGACCCGAGCGGCCTCGATGGCGAGAACTCCGAGCAGGCGGGCCTCGCTGTCGACAGCTCGCGCACGACAGCCTGGTCCACCGAGACCTACCGTGCTGCTGACATGAGCGGGAAGCTCGGCGTCGGGCTGATCCTCCGGCTCGCTGCCCCTGCGCAGGTCCGTCGTCTCGTCGTCCGTGCGGCTCCAGCCGGTGCGACGGTCACCGTCTACGCAGCGAGCGGAGCCGAGCCAGCTGCCATTCCAGCCGGCTGGGACGTCGTCAGCGACACGGTCCGACTGGGCGGCAGCGTCACGACGCTTCGACTTGATCGCCGACGGCCAGCGACGTCGCTGCTCGTCTGGGTCAGCCAGCTTCCGCCTGGTCCGGGTGGCTTTAGCGTCGCGATCAGCGACCTTCGTGTCTTCGGCCTGCCGCGCGGCGCCTAGCGGCGCAGCGCCGATTCGCTTGCATGCCGCTGCAGCGCTAGCTCGAGCAAGCGGTCAAGCAGCTCGCCGTAGCCGATACCGCTAGCCGCGAAGAGGCGCGCGTAGTAGCTCGTGGCGGTAAACCCGGGGATGGTGTTCAGCTCGTTGAGGACGATGCGCCCTGAGGTCGTGTAGAAGAAGTCGACCCGGGCCATGCCGTGGCAGGCGCAGGCAGCGAAGGCCTTCGCGGCCTGCGCCCTAATCTCTGTGCTCGTCGCCTCTGGCAGGTCGGCAGGGACCACGAGCGATGAGCCCCCTGCCGTGTATTTGGCTGCGTAGTCGTACCAATCGCTGGCAAATTGAATCTCGCCGACAACCGACACCACCAGCTCGGGGACGAGCCCGAGCACGCCGCACTCGACTTCGCTGCCGACCAGGAGCTCCTCGATGAGCACCTTGTCATCGTGGGCGAGAGCGAGCTCGAGCGCCGCCTCAAGCTCGAGGGCCGACGCCACGCGCGAGATGCCAACGCTCGAACCAAGCCGCGCTGGCTTCACGAAGACGGGGTACCCGAGCTCGTCACCGACCCGCTCCCGTAGCACGGCAGGGTCGTCGAGTGGCCCCACCAAGATTTGCCGCGCCACGTCGATGCCCGCGTCGCGGAGCTCCACCTTGCAGCGCTCCTTGTCCATCGTCAGCGCAGAACCCAGCACGCCCGAGCCCACGTAGGGAACCCCGAGCATCTCCAGCAGTCCCTGGACGGTGCCGTCCTCGCCAAAGGGACCATGGAGCACGGGAAAGACGACGTCGCTCGCGAGCGGCCCGCCGCCGCCCGGCGTCAGGTGCACCTCTGCTCCGGCTGCATCGGTCCAGCGGCCCGCAGCGTCGATCGTGATGGAGACCACGTCGTAGCGCCTTGGATCGAGACCCTCGCTGACGCTGGCTGCAGACCGGAGCGAGACGTCGTGCTCGGACGAGCGGCCGCCGCCGAGGACGGCCACCCGGACCCGATCGGCCACTACGTGGCGCTTCCGGTGTAGCGCCCGATCACGATGCTGACCGGCGAGCCCTGCGGGCGCTTCGATTCGCCGGCGGGATTCTGCGAGATCACGATCCCGTCCTGGGCCGGATCGCCGACGGACTGCTCCTGCGTGTCTGCCGTGAAACCGGCGTCTGAGATCGCAGCCTCGGCGTCGCCACGGCTGAGGTTGAGGACGGAGGGGACGGTAGCCGTGGCTGGTCCGGAGGAGACGACGACGTTGACGGCTGCACCTACCGCGGCAGGAGATCCCGACGGCGGATCCTGCGAGACCACCTGACCGGCGGGCTCAGTGCCCGCGGCCTCGGTCTTTGAGCCGAGCGACAGCCCGCTCGCGATCAGCGTGTTCTCGGCATTGGTGACGTCCATACCGACGACGTTCGGAACGGTTTCCTGCGCCGTCCCCTTCGAGACCGTGAGCTCGACCGTGGTGCCTGGCTTCGCCTCGATGCCGCCGGATGGGGACTGTGAGATCACGCGCCCAGCCTCAACGGTGTCCGACGCCTGCTCGGTGACCCGCACGATCAGGTTGGCGGCCTCGAGCTTCGCACGGGCTTCAGCGGTGCTGAGGCCCGTGACATCGGGGACAGCGAGGGCATTTGGCCCCTGCGACACGTCGAGCTCAATGGTCGAACCGGACGGAGCGGACTCGCCGGCTCCTGGACGCTGTGCCATGACCTGCCCGATGGGCACGTCAGCCGCTGCGACCGGCACGACCCTGACCACGAAGCCTGCCTGCTCCAACGTGCTGGTCGCCTCGGCCTGCTGCATCCCAACCACACTGGGGATGCTGACCGAGAGGCCGGTGGTGATCAGTGGCTGGCCGCCGTCTTCGCCGCCACCGCCCAGAGCGAAGATGCCGCCGAGGATCGCGACGGCGATGACGCCAAGCACGGCAAGCAGCACCCAGAGCCGCCGGCGATTTGGATTGCCGTGGTAATGGGCTGGCCCGGCGTTGCGGGGAGGCCCGCTGCGTGGCGGCGGAGGCGGCGCGACCATCGTCTCCGTGTTCTCCGGCGCCCGTCGGCGCGGCGTGGCGATCGTCGCGGCGCTGACCAGCGTGGTCTCCTCGCTCACGGCCATCCCCTGGCGCACGCGATCGAGCTCGGCGCCCATCTCGTCTGCGCTCTGGTACCGATGAGCGGGGTTCTTCGTCAGTGCGCGCATCACGACCGCTTCGAGGTCTGACGACACGAGCGGATTGCGGTCGCTGAGCGGCTCTGGCGCCTCTTGCACCTGACGCATCGCGACCGTCACGGCAGCCTCGCCCTCAAAGGGCACGCGGCCAGAGAGCATCTCGTAGAGCACGATCCCGACTGCGTAGAGGTCGGCGGGTGGGCCAACGGGCAGCCCACGGGCCTGCTCGGGCGCAAGATACTGAGCGGTACCGACGATCGAGCCGGCCTCAGTCATCTCCGTCTCACCGGCGCGGGCAATGCCGAAGTCAGCCACCTTCGCCTTGCCATCAGCCTGGACGAGAATGTTCTGGGGCTTGACGTCGCGGTGGATGACGCCTTCCTGGTGGGCGACGCGGAGCGCGGCGAGAATCTGCAGGGCGAAGCCGATTGCGCGCTTCGATTCGAGCGGTCCCTCGCGGCGGATCAGCTCCTTGAGCGTCTCACCATCGACGAACTCCTGCACGATGTACGACACGCCGTCGGTCTGCGCATGGTCGTAGACCTGCACGATGTTCGAGTGGTTTAGCCGCGCGGCAGAGCGCGCCTCGCGCTGGAAGCGCTCGATGAAGTGGGGGTCGTCGCTGTAGCGGTCGGCGAGCACCTTGACTGCGACGTTCCGGTGCAGGGACTCGTCCTCCGCGAGGAACACCCGGGCCATCCCGCCCTGCCCAAGGCGCCCGATGATGCGATAGCGCCCATCGAACAGGGCGCCGGGAGAGGTGTCGTGAGTCTGGTTCATTGGTGCGTCCTTAGGGATTGTCTCACGTCGGCTGCGAGGTCAGCGCCCGCAGCACCTCGGCAGCAATCGGAGCGGCCACGTCGCCACCCGTACCGGCGACGTCCTCCACGAGCACCGCGAAGGCGAAGCGGGGCGCATTCGAGGGAGCGAAGCCGATGAACCATGCGTCATTATGGCCCGCACGGCCCGTCTCTGCAGTGCCCGTCTTACCGGCGACATCGAGCCCTTGGACCGCTGCCGCCGCGCCGGTGCCTTCATCCACGACCTGACGCATGAGCGCGCGCAGGGTGGCGGCGGTTTCGGTTGTCATCGCACGGCCAAGATAGACCGTGGTCGGTCGGCGTGCCACGGAGCCATCGGGTGCGCGAACCTCCAGCACCGGCTCCGGCTGGACGAGCTGACCGCCGTTGGCCACCGCGGCCGCCACCTGCGCCATCTGGAGCGGCGTGGCGAGCAGGCGCTCTTGCCCGATTGCGAGCCGCGGAACGTCAATTGGCGCCGTCGCCGGAAGCAGATTTCCGTTCCGATCGAAGATGCCGGATGGCAGCGTCTGGTCGGGTGGGTAGTCGAAGGGAATTCGCCGGAAGAATCCGAATCCGCGCATGGTCGCCTCGAGGGCGTCTCGCCCGGTCTTGGCGCCGACGTCGGCGAAGGTGGTGTTGATCGAATGCACGAGCGCATAGGCGAACGTATGCGGTCCGTAGGCGCGGCTCTTGTAGTTGCAGAGCCTCTCGCCGCCAGAATCGATGCAGTCGGGTCCGGGGAACGAGGTGTCGGGCGTGACAGCGCCGGCGTCGAGCGCGCTGGCGGCGGTGACGACCTTAAACGTCGAGCCGGGCGGGTAGAGACCTTGGGTGGCCCGATTGAGCAGCGGAGACTCAGGATTGCTGAGCGCAGCGTCGAGGCCGTCATTTGGGTTGAACGTCGGGGTGGAGGCCATCACGAGCAGGCCTCCCGTGCTTGGGTCAAGCACGATCACGCTGCCACGCACGCCGAGCGCGGTCAGGCGCTCCATCGCCACGCGCTGCGCGGATGCCACGAGCCGGAGCACCACGTCGTCACCGTGGACGGTGTCGCCCCTGAGGCGATCGAAGGCGGTGCCAATGCCTGCCAGATCACTCGTGCTGCCGGTCAGCTCTGGGTCGAGCGATCGCTCCAGCCCGGCCCGGCCCGCCACCAGCGAGGAGTAGCCGACCAGCTGGGCCGCTAGGCCGTCCTGCGGATAGCGACGCACGAAGACGCTGCGGCCGTCCAGCCGCCCAGGAACTGACTGCGCGAGCACGACGCCGTCCGAGGACGTGATCGACCCACGCGCGATCTCAAGGTCGCGGTAGACCAGGCGCACGTTCGCCCGGCGAGCCTCCAAGGAGCCACGGGCCACGACCTGCCAGTAGCTCGTCATCACGATCAGCGCGACGAGGGCGCCGCAGACCGCAAGGAAGACGTGGCTGATGCGCGCGTTCACGCCCGCTCCCGATTGGCGCGCTGTGAGACGCAGAGCAGCAGCGCGGCGATGGCGAAGTTTGCGGTGACGCTCGAACCACCGTACGACACGAAGGGCAGCGTCAGGCCCGTGAGCGGCAGCAGGCGCAGAATGCCGCCCACGATGACGAACGCCTGAAAGGCGACTGCCGTGGCGAGCCCGGCCGCCAGCAGCTTCGAGAAGCCATCGTCTGCCGTGGTGGCGATGCGAAAGCCGCGCCAGGCCAGCAGCAGGTAGAGGAGGATCACGGCGGTCACCCCAACCAGCCCCAGCTCGTTAGCGATGACGGAGAAGATGAAGTCGGTCTGGGCGAAGGGGATGATCGTGTCACCGCTGCTGTTGAGGATGAGGCCCCGACCGAAGCCTGCGCCGAGGACGCCGCCGTCCGCGATCGTGTAGATCGACTGCGTAATCTGGTAGCAGCACTGGGCCTGCTCGTCGACCCACGGGTTGAGCCAGCCGTCGATGCGACCTTGCACCTGCGGAGCGACCTGCAGCGCCGCCGCCGCGCCGAGCGCAAAGAGCCCGAGCCCGGCGCCGACGTAGAGCAGCCGCCCCGTGGCGACGTAGATCATGGCGAGCGCGATCACGTAGAACAGCAGCGACGTCCCAAGGTCGTTCATGGCGACGAGCAGGACGAGGGCGAGCCCCGACAGGATCAGCAGCGGCAGGGCGTGTCGCAGCGCCGGGATCCCGATCCCGAGCACCTGGCGAACCGGCGCGGCGAGCACCTCACGGCGCTCCCGCAGGTAGGCGGCGAGGAAGACGACGAGGAGGATCTTGGCGAACTCACCCGGTTGGATCTGAAGCCCGGCGACGCGGATCCAGAGCCGCGCGCCGTTGACCTCCGTGCCAAGCCCGATCGTCAGCAGCAGCAGCACGACGGCGAGCGCGCCGCAGGTGTACCGCAGCTCCTCCAGCCTGCGGATGTTGCGGAAGGCCACGACGACGGCAATGAACAAGGCGAGGCCGACGAGAATCCACACCCCCTGATCGCGCGCGAGCTGCGGCGAGATCCGGTAGATCTCGATTAGACCGATCGCCGTCAGCACGGCGGTGATCGGCAGGACGTACGCATCTGCGTCAGGCAGCGCCGCTCGCATCACGATGTGGGCGCTGAGGTAGGCGGCGGCGAAGAGGCCGGCCGCGATTAAGGGATCAGAGGCGAACTCCTGCGCCCGCGCCAGCTGCACCGCGGCGAAGCCCGCGGTCGTGATGGCGAGGGCGAGGACGATCAGCCCGAGCTCACGGTTGCGGGCTGGCAGCGCCAGCAGGCCCCGGGATTCGCTCACCCGCTGCCCTGCGGCTGCTGCAGCCATGGCGAGGCCGTGACGAGCGAATCAATCTCACCCTGCGCGCGAGCTCTGGAGCCCAGCTGCTGGTTGAGCAGCCCGGTTCGCTGATCGACCGACAGCACGGCGATTGGGACGGAGGAGATCGCGACGACGCGGTACAGGGCGATGCCGTTTGGAAGCTCTAGCGGCAGGCCCTGATAGACGCCCAGCTGGCCACCGGGCGTTGCTCCAATAAAGTGAACCCAGTGCAGGCCGGCGGCCAGCAGGCCTGCACAGGCGATTCCGATGACGCACGCGACGACCGCGAACATAACGAAGCGTCCGCGGCGCACCGGCGCAGGCTGTGGCGTCGAGTCGTCGGGGCCCGTCTGGTCATCCGCCGGGCCGACAGTCAGCGCAGTCGCCGGGAGGATCACGACGGGTGCCCGCTCGACCGGGGCAGCACCGTCAGCTTCGCTACGGACGCCCACGCGGAGCAGGACGGCCGTCGAGTTGTCCTCTCCACCAGCAGCGTTGGCAGCACGGACGAGCTCGCGTGCGGCCTCGTCAAGGCTCTTGGCGCTCTTCATGATGCGCGCGAGCTCGGGATCTGAAACCATGCCGGAGAGCCCGTCGCTGCAGAGCAGGAGCACGTCGTCTGGCTCAGCCGGGACGCGGATGACGTCGACCTCAACGCCGATGTCAGCGCCGAGGGCGCGCGTGATCACGGAGCGCTGCGGGTGTCGCTCCGCCTGCGCCGGCGTGATCTCGCCACGCCGCACGAGCTCGCCGACGAGCGAGTGATCATCAGTGACCTGCCGAAGCTCGCCCGCTCGGTAGAGGTAGGCCCGCGAATCCCCCACGTGGGCGATCACGAGGGTCGACTCATGGACCAGCACGGCCGTGACGGTCGTGCCCATCCCCAGCAGCGAAGGATCCTCATGGGAGGCCTCAAAGATCCGCCCGTTAGCGCCCTCGATCGCCTCTGCCAGGGACTGGCTGCTCTCTGACAGCCCATGCAGGGCGGCGACGGCCATGGCGCTGGCAACCTCGCCCGCCCGAGCCCCACCCATTCCGTCGGCAACCGCGAAGACCGGGTCGTCTAGGAGCAGCGCGTCCTCGTTGGACTGCCGAATCTGGCCGACGTCGCTGCACGCGCCTGTTTCGAGGACCACGAGCGTCATCGCTTGCCTCCTGTCTCGTAGATCATGCGCGTTGACCCCACGGACAGCTCATCGCCTGGTCGGAGGGCCGTCTCGGCGGAGATGCGCTCGCCGTTGACGAACGTCCCGTTCGTCGACCCGAGGTCCGAGACCGTTGGCGAGCCGTTGCGGGCCCGCACGAGCGCATGACGGGCCGAGACGAACGTGTCGCCCTCCAGCATGGCGGCGGCCGACGGGTCACGCCCGAGCAGCACCTCGTCCGCGTCGAGCACGACCGCGGCGCCGACGGGGAGCACGTCGCTCGCGACGACGAGCAGGCGGCCAGCAGGCTTGGGCGCCTCCACCTTCGGCAGCGCGTCAAAGCCGTGGCCCGGGCTGAGGATCATGCTCTCTGCGGAGCCACGGACATCGCGAATGGCCGTCCTCGCGATGCGCCAGACGAACAGGTAGAGCAGGGCGAGAACCCCGATCCGAAGGAGGAGTAGGGCCTGATCGACCACGGCTCAGCCGTGCCGTCGCTCGATCCGCAGCGTGCTGGTCCCGATCGTGATCTCGTCGCCAGTTCCGATCGTGGCGCTGCGGATTCGACGGCCATTGACCATCGTCCCGTTCGTGGAGTCGAGATCACGCAGGACGAAGCCCTCATCGCTGCGACCGAGCTCTGCGTGGCGACGTGACGCGTTGCCGTCAGAGAGCGGAACGTCACAGTCTTGGCTGCGACCGATTACTACCGGCGTGGCGCCGATCGGGCAGACGCCCCCGCTCCAGACGACGGCCCAGTCTGCGACCGGGGCGCTGACACGTGCTGGCTCGGGCGAGCCCCCGAAGTACTCCTCCATGCTGTCGTCGGCCTCAAAGGCAGCCTGGGCCGCCAGGGCAGGCGTCGCAACCGGCGGCGCGTCCGGAGTGAACTCGGCGGGCGGGCGGGCTCTGGCGCTCGGCGATGGAGTCTCCTCCATCTGCGCGGCGATGCCGAACGAACCCACCTCAAGCTCCTCGGCCGTCTCGATCAGCACGCGTGCCCGGCCGGGCAGCGAGAAGCCCTCACGACGAGCGTGCTCTGTGAGGTAGCCAGCGAGCTCTGTGCGCAGCCGTGCCTCGTAGGAGAAGAACTGGTCGCGATCGTCTGGTGCGAGGAAGACGGTGTAGACGTTCGGAACGTACACCTGCGAGACCGAGATGACCTTGTTGTCGTCCATCTCCTTGGTCAGCTTGCGTGCTAGCTCGACAGGCTGCACGTTGGAGCGAAAGGTCCGACCGATGCCGCCTTCGAAGACTCCCTCCAGCCGATTCTCGATTCGTCGCAGAAAACCCATCTGATTCATCCTCTAGTCGGTCGTTCCGGCGGCATGCCCGGATGGCGCTGCGAAGCCGTGGGCAGACGAGACCGCACTACGATGACTATACCTGCCACCCCTGCGCCCACGAGGATGGCAGCGGGGGCGACGACTGTCGTTCCGGCGAGCACAGCAGCTGCTGCGGTCCCGAGGGAGCCGAGGCCGAGCCACAGCATGGTGGCGATCAGCAGCCCGCGCCCGTGGGCTGCGAGGAGTCGAGGCGCTGTCACGGCCATGGCGGCCCAGATGAGGGCGACCACGAGCGGCGGATAGCCGATTGCAGAACCAACGGCAGCTGCGGTCGCAATGGCATCGTCGCTGCTCTGGATGGCGGTGCCGAGGCCGCGCAGGCTCGGCATCGGGATCAGCGGCGAGCCCGTGCCCACCAGGCCAACGGCAACGGTCATGACGATGCCGCCGACCGCACCGAGCGCGGCACGCACGTGGCTGCGACGCGCGGTTCCGGCAAGCAGCGGATAGAGGGCCCACGCGAAGCACACCGTTAGGATCGGCGCGAGCACAGGCAGAAGCACGCGTCTTCCATCGCGGGCCAGCAGCGCGATCCAGGCGACGATCAGCAGTGCTGCGCCGGGCACAAGGCCGAAGGCGAGATTGCCGAGCAGCGGCAGCGACGCCAGCAGCACCAGGCCGCCGGCCAGCAGCGGTAGCCGCAGCGCAACGATCGCCAGCACCACGCCGATCGCGATTGGCCAGCCCGTGGGGTAGAACGGCAGCGCGCTCAGCGTCAGCGCCGCGCCGGCTCCGGTCAGACCCGCAGTCCACGGGATGCGGGCGAGGCGCTTGGGGCTCTGACGCGGCCGGGTCGAACCTGTCGGCTGCTGCTCCTCTGCGGCTGCCTCGGGCTCGGCCTCCTGCTCGAAAGCCTCCTCCTGCGGATCGGGGACGGCGCGCAGCCAGCGGTCCCGCATGCGAATGTGGAAGTCGTGGGCGGGAAGCTCAATGGAGCCTTCGCCGTCGGCGTCGCCCCGCTCGAGCGCGCTCGCGCCACGCAGCAGCGCGTCTCGCAGCTGTGCTGGCAGGGGCCTCCGCTGGTAGTCCAGGTCGAGCGCGCGGTCAATCATCTTCGTGGTGATCGACGGGAGGTCAGGCCGCTCGGTGCGCAGCGAGAGCTGGAGGCTGCGGTGCCGCTCGGTCAGCTCGACGGGGTTCTTCGAGCGATAGGGGTTCGTTCGCGTCAGGGCCTCATAGGCGACGAGCGCCGCCGCCCAGACGTCGACGGCACCGGTCTGCATCTCGCCGCGGACCTGCTCTGGGGCCATGTACGAGAGCGTCCCGAGCAGGCTCTCGTCGACGGTCGCGTCCGGCTGATCGATCTGGGCGATGCCGAAATCGGTCAGCTTGAGAATGCCATCGTCGCGCAGCAGGATGTTGCCCGGCTTGACGTCGCGATGAATGACGTGGTTGGCATGGGCGTGCTCAAGCGCATCGCAGACAGCGGCGACTGCGCGCAAGATCTCCGACTCCTCGAGCCGCCGCTCCTTGAGGACGATCGCGAGGTCGCTACCGCGAACCAGCTCGAAGGCCACGTAGATGTAGTCCTCGTCCTCAATGCTGTCGATCAGGCGCACGATGGCGGCGTGGTTGAGCGAGCTGACCGCCCGCATCTCACGGCGGGCGCGCTTGCGTAGCCGCTCCTCGGCGGGGATCGCCTTGAGTGCGACCATCTGTCCGTTCGTGAGGTCCTCTGCCTCGAAGACGGTCGCGCTGCCACCGAAGCCGATCGTCTCGACGATGCGGAAGCGGTTGCCGACGATCCCCTCCGGATAGAGCTGCGGCAGCACGCGCAATGGCGCCTTGCCGTTGCGCAGCGGATGGACCGTCATGAGCGCCCGCGCTCGTTCCGAGCAGGAGCGGCTGGTATCGTGTCGAAGAGAGGGGGCGCGATCACGCTCCCCGATTCGCCATCTATGCCTGCGTTCCTTTCATTCTTCGACGATCAAGACGAAGCGCCTCCGGAGCGCAAGGCGGCTCGACGTCCTTCAGCGCCTCCCAGCAACCGTGGCAAAGGCCCTCAGCGTCTGCTCGTGCTCGGGGTAGGCCTGCTCGTGGTGATCGTCGCCGGGTACTTCATGGTTCAGCGCTGTCAGCGCGACCAGGAGGTTGCGTCGTTCCAAGGGTTCGTCGCGAACTCCAACGAGGTCGCGAAGGCGTCGGGCACCGTTGGCTCGGAGTTCTCGCTGGCGGTCCTCACGGCGGGCCAGACGCCCAACGGTCTTGATCAGGCGCTCTCGCGGCAGATTCAGACGCAGCAGCAGATCGCCAAGAACGCCGCTAGCCTCGGTGCCCCTGACGACCTCAAGCCCTACAGCCCTTTCCTCGTCCAGTCCATGCAGTACCGGGTCAGCGGCTTGCAGGGCATGCAGAAGGCGCTCAAGGATGCCTTCACTGCTGCCGGCACGTCAGGCCAGGTGCCGCTTGAGCAGGCCGCGTCCGTTGCCGCAACGTTCCAGCGTCTGATCGCGTCTGACGTTGTCTACACCGACTCGTATCAGGACCCGACCAAGCAGGTGCTGGCGCAGAAGTCGATCAATGCGACCGTCGATCCGTCCCAGTTCGTCGATCCCAAGCTGATCGAGTTTGCTGCGCCGCAGCGCATGCAGTCGATCCTCAATGCGCTGCTCGGCGGAGCGCCGATCGATGGCGGCACCACCACGGACGCGAGTGGTCAGACGATCCAGTCGCCGACGAGCTCGACTGGGGCGCTGCACGGCACGACGCTGGTGAGCACCTTCTTTACCCCGGGCGACAGCCAGCTTGACCCTGCGAGCGTCAATGAGGTGGATAGCGCCAACTCGATGGCGTTTGCCGTGACCGTGCAGAACTCGGGTGACACCACCGAGGTTTCCGTGAAGGTCAACATCGTGATCCGCGCCAAGGGCATGGACGATCGCACCCTCGCCACCGGCGAGATCACGACGATCGACCCGGGTGCCGAAGGCACGGTCCAGATCCCGTTCGGTCTCTCCGACATCGTCTTTGATGACATCGTCACCGTCAAGGTGACGGTCGAGAAGGTGCCGGGCGAGGAGAACATCGACAACAATCTCGGCGCCTACAAGATCCAGTTCCGACTCAAGCCCGCCTGAGGAGGCTCGAGGCTATGACCGTCGAGTCGGAGGTCGCCATCGCGGTCGGCGTGGGGGGGCTCCTCCTCGCTGTGGTGGCGCTCGCCATCGCCGTTCGCACTGCGCTGTGGGCCAAGCGCTTGCGCGGTGCGGAGCAGGCGCTGCTCGCGGGTGAGCCGGTTGATCTGGTGGAGTTCGCCGTTGGCATGCAGGCCCGGATGGAGCGCATCGAGGGCGATGCCAATCGCCTGCGGGATGAGGTCGTCTCCGCGCTCGGTACGCTCGATGTGCTCCTGCGACACCGCGCCATTGTTCGCTACGACGCGACGGGTGAGGAGGAGGGGCGCCGCTCGACCTCGCTGGCCCTGCTCGACCGGCAGGGGTCGGGGATCGTCGTCAGCGCCGTGCACGCTGGAGCCTCCACGAGCGTCTTCGTCAAGGACGTCCTGCGTGGTGATGCCGGGTCGGTGGCCCTGACGGCTGAGGAGCAGCAGGCCGTCACCCACGCCTTGCGCTGACGTGTCGTCGCTCCGATCGCCGCCGCCCCTGTGCGCATCGTCGATAGCTGGCAGCACCTGCGTAGGTTCGACCGAGGCGGTCGCCGCACCGGGCCAGTCAGGCAGGGCTGTTCGAGTGGGCGTGCTACCGTCGCGACGAGGGACATGACGGATACCGAGGTGACATCGACGACCCGCGCCGCGCGCCATCTGAGCCTGCTGTCGGAGACGGTGGGAGCCGTTACCAGCTCGCTGGATCTGGCCAAGGTGACCGAAGCCGTGGCGGTCGCCGTGGCTCGTGCGTTTGGAACGGACGCCTGCTTCGTGTACAGCTACGACGACGCGACGAATGATCTGGTGCTTCAGGCGGTCCACGGCACGCACGTTGAGGCCACCGCGGGACCACCGCGCATGCAGGTCGGCGAGGGGCTCACCGGCTGGGCCGCCGAGACGCGCCAGCCCGTGGCGATTGCGGCAGATGCCCACCTCGATGCGCGCTTCAAGGAGTTTCCTAATCTGCCTGAGCGGCGCTTTCAGAGCCTCCTCGCGGTGCCGATCCTCGATCGCCGAGAGCGTCTCGCTGGCGCGATGAACGTCCGTACCGTCGAGCCACGGGAGTACCACCCTGACGAGATCGAGCTGCTCGAGACGATCGCGCGGCAGGTGGCGCAGGCGATTGAGAACGCCCGGCTCTACGAGCGTTCCCAGCGCCGCGTGGCAGAGCTCGAGGCGCTGGGCAGCATCTCGCAGGCGGTTGCCGAATCGCTCTACCTCGAAGAGGCGTTAGCCCACATTGCTGATGCTGCTGCCCGCGCGGCGCATGCTGAGGTCTGCGCGCTCGTCCTCGATGGACCCGAGGGGTCTGCCGTCGCTCGGCGGTCCACGCTGGATGGGCCTGCGGACGCGGAGCTTGCCGCCCTCGGGCTGCGGGCGCCGGTCGAGGAGCCTGGCGTCTTCGCAGTGCCGCTCGCGTGGAAGGCGCGGCGCCTCGGAGCGCTCGTCGCGACGACGACCGACGCTCGGCAGTTCACGCCAGAGGAGAAGCTGCTGCTGCGATCTGTGGCCAACCAGGCGGCGGCAGCTGTCGAATCCGGCCGCGGCGTGATGCGGGGGATCGTCGCGCAGGAGATCCACCACCGCGTCAAGAACAACCTCCAGACGGTTGCGTCGCTGCTGCGGCTGCGCTCAGGGGGGCCCGACCCGGCCCGTGCGCTGGCCGACTCGGTGGACCGGATCCTCTCGATTGCAGAGGTGCACGATCTCCTCACCGCGAGCCGCGAGGGTGACGTTGACCTGTCGGATCTGGTGCGCCGAGTCTCTGCGATGCTCGGCCGCGGAATTGGCACGCGTCCGGCAGAGGAGACGATCGCGCACGTCGTGGTGCCGGGCGACGCAGCCACTGCCGTGGCGCTGATCTTCACCGAGCTGTATGCGAATGCCCTCGAGCACGGCGGAGGTGACGTCCGCGTTGCGCTGGGCCAGCGGGCCGGGGAGATCGAGCTGATCGTCTCGGACAGCGGCCCAGGCCTGCCGGCCGACTTCGACCCCGCTAGCTCGCTGGGCCTCAAGATTGCGACCGCGCTTGCGGTCGACCAGCTGCACGGCCGGCTCGCGATTGAGGATGGCCGTCCGGGCGTCGTGGCGCGGCTCACCTGGGGTGCCGGATGAGGGTCCTGATTGCCGAGGATGAGACGATCATCCGGCTGGACGTTCGTGCGCTGCTTGAGAAGGCGGGGCATCAGGTCGTCGCCGAGGCCCGCGACGGCGTGGAGGCGGTGGCGCTCGCAGCCGAGCACGAGCCCGACCTGATCGTGATGGACGTCCGCATGCCGCAGCTCGACGGCATCGCCGCCGCGCGCGAGATCACGGCCGCCCGCGCGGTGCCGATCGTCATGCTGACGGCTCATGCCGAGGGTGATCTCGTCGCCCGTGCCTCGGAGGCAGGTGCCTTCGGATATCTCGTCAAGCCGTTTCGCGAGGTGGACCTGCTGCCGGCGATCGACACCGCGCGGGCGCGCTTCGACGAGCTGGCCGCCCTGCGGGGCGAGGCCGCTGACCTCGCCGAGGCGCTCGCCTCGCGCAAGGCGGTCGAGCGGGCGAAGGGCATCCTGATGCGCCAGGAGGGAATCGATGAGGCCGAGGCGTTCCGACGGATTCGCTCAGCCAGCCAGAAGACTGGGCGCCAGATGCGCGTCGTCGCCGAGGCGCTGATCGCCACGTATGCGCCAGCGGGTGAGGCATGAGCGCACCGCCAGACGTCGTTGAGCGCCGCAGCGGTGGCACCGGGACTGCGCTCGGTCCGCCCTGGCGGGTCATCGTTCTCAACGATGAGCACAACACCTTCGAGGGCGTCGCTCGCTCGCTGTCCGCGGTGCTACCGAACGTGGACTACCGGCGCGGGCTCACGTTTGCAAACCGCATTCATCAGTCTGGGCGGGCCATCGTTTGGACGGGGCACCAGGAGCTGGCGGAGCTCTACCACGAGCAGCTCGCGAGCCGCGGGCTGACGATGGCGCCGCTTGAGCAGGGCTAGCGCGCGCTTACTGCGTCTGAAAGGAGAAGAGGCGCTGCACAATCGCCTCTGGTGTCGCCAGCCACACGCCCCGGTCGCGAAGACCGCTGAGCGTGGCGTTGTAGTCGGCCAATACGTCGGGCCGCGCGCCGTCAAAGCGTTGGATCGGCACGCTTAGCACGGCTGCACCGCCGGCGGCAAGCAGCTCCGTGAGTCCGGCCGTCGGACCACGGCCCAGCACAGGCAGCTCGACGAGCTCGACGGGCCGCTCCGTTGCGGAGTCCCAGCCGCGGGCAGGGAAGGCAGTGCCCCGACCGAAGCCCTCTCGGCTCGCGATGAGAATGCCGTCGCCCAGACCGAGCACGAAGCCGAGCGCGCGGACGTGCTCCTGCTCGCTCGCTGTCAGCAGGTCGAATGAGCGTACGGTGGAAACAACGCCGTGCCGCTGCTCGATCTCTGCGACATGCGCGTACGGCGCGATGACGTCGGGTGGCTGTGGACGCCGAATGCGTGCCCGCAGACCAGCCGGCTCGGGTGGTGGCGGCGTGGCCTCGTGCAGCACAGCGACGGCGCAGGCTGCTCCCTGAGGCCACGGTGGTGTGACGAGCAGACGCTCGCTGCGGACCCAAGCGGCGACTCGCTGGCGGACCTCATCGACGGGGTTACGCCACGGCTCCTCGTGTGAGCGGCCGCAGAGCGCGTGATGGGCAAAGGCGATCGGATCCGCCTCCAACGGCAGCGAGCCTGGGGTGAGCCAGGCGTCTGCGGCGTACGGAAGGGCCGGGCACGGCCAATCGAGGATGACGCTCCCGGTGCGATTGACGCGGACGCCGCTGGAGGCCAGCAGCTCGGTCAGCGTCGCCTTCGCCTTCGTCCCGATGCTGCCAGGGGCGCCGATCGCCAGACGAACGACCTCGCTCATCGAGCCACCGCGTGCGCGGCATTCCAGTCGGCGGCGCTCTCGCGCAGACCTGGTCCGGTTGGTCCGTGCAGGGCGTTGGTGAGGTGCAGCCGCAGCTCCTCCGCAGGCAGGCCGGGTCCCAGCCGTCCCAGCCGTCCCGTTCGCCCTGCAACGCGTGCGACCCCGTTCATCGCTCCGTACTGGCCGACCAGCGCGAGCCGTGCGACGTCGCCGCCAAGGCCTGGGTGGTGCTTGGCCCAGTAGCGGCGACGGCTGCGCCAGAACTCAACGATGCGGCGTGCAGGGTCTGCCGCCGTGGAGGCGCGGACGTGGTGGCGCACGACGGCGCCCTGCACGATGTGCGTCTCGCCACCGCGGGCGGCGAGCCTTCGCTGCAGATCCGTCTCTTCGGAGAACATGTAGAAGCCCTCGTCGAAGGGGCCGACCGCGTCGATGCTCTCCTGCCGCAGGAGCAGCGCGCAGCCACTGGCCCAGTCGACCCGAGCCGCTGCAGCGCTTGGACGCTGCTCGATGCCTGCTTGTCCCAGCGTGGCGAGGCTGCGTAGGCAGGTCGCAGGGGTGGGGAAGCGAAAGGCCGTGGGCTGGTGGCGGCCATCGGGATAGGTGACGATCGGGGCGGCCACCGCCGCCTCTGGCACCGTCTCGAGGTGGCGAACGAGCTGATCGACCGCGCCGGGCTCTACGGTGGCGTCGTCGTTGAGGAGCAGGTACAGCGGCGCACCCGCACGCGCCATCAGCCGATTGTGGTTCGCTCCGAAGCCGTCACGGAACGTCTGCTGGATGAGCTCGACGTCAGGAAACCGAGCACGCACGGCGTCGCACGTCCCGTCCTCTGAGGCGTTGTCGAGCACGTGGATGGTGTGCGCAACGGAGGGCTTGCCCGCTTCGGTCAAGGCCGTGAGCGCCTCCAGCAGGAGGTCTCGGTTGCCGTGGGCGACGATCCCGACGGCGAGCCGCGTGCTCACCGCTCGAGGCCCCGCCGACGCAGCTCGTCCATGGCCTGGTCTACCCGATCGACGGCCTCTTGCCCGGACAACCACTGTGCGAGCTCTCCAAGCCCGTGGGCAACTTCGACCTCGGCCCGAAACCCGAGCACCTCGGCGGTGCGGGTGGGATCGCCGATGCAGTGGCGGATGTCGCCGGCGCGGTAGCGCCCCACGACGTCGCACTCGATCGCTAGCCCGAGCCCGGAGGCGAGGCCGTTGGCCACATCGATGACGCTTGCTGGCCGGCCGGTGCAGACGTTGAGCGCATGGCCCGTGACGGTCGACTCCGTGGCCAGCTGGAAGGCGCGGGCGACGTCGGTGACGTGCACGAAGTCGCGCGTCTGGTGACCATCCTCGAACGCCACCGGTGCGTGGCCGTTGAGGAGTCGGCTGGCGAAGATCGCGCCGACGCCGGTGTAGGGATTGCTGAGCGCTTGGCGCGGTCCGTAGACGTTGAAGAGGCGCAGCGCCAGCGTGGGGATGGCGTAGGCCGCGCCGACCGAGAGGCACAGCTCCTCGTGGTCGCGCTTCGTCACGGCGTAGACGCTGGTTGGTCGCAGCGGCTTGTCCTCGCCGGTCGGCTCGGAGACGAGCCGCTCACCGGCCTCCGTCTCGAGCTCCCAGCGACGCTCCGCGAGCTGGTTCTCCGGGCGCAGGTTTGGCGCGAGTCCACGCTCACCCGTGACCGAGTTCGCATACTGGCCCTCACCGTAGATCGACATCGACGACGCCACGACGAGGCGTTTGATGCGAGCTCGGCGCTCGACTAGCTGCTCGAGCAGCACGGCGCAGCCCGTCGAGTTGACGTCGACGTAGCGCCGGATCTCGTACATCGACTGGCCGACGCCGACGACGGCTGCGAGATGGACGACCGCGTCGATGTCGTCGAGCGCGCGGCCGACCGCCGATTCGTCGCGAATGTCACCCACCACGAGCTCGACGGCGGGGTCGAGGTAGTCGGGTGCGCCGCTCGGGTGCACCTGCGGATCGAGAGCGTCGAAGGCCCGCACGTGATGGCCCGCAGCGAGCAGGCGATCCGCCAGATGCGAGCCGATGAAGCCGGCTCCGCCAGTGACCAAGACGCGCATTGCCTAATCGTACGGGGGCGGCCGCAGGCTGGGCGTCGGATCGCCCCCGCGCGCTAGCGCAGAGGCTTTGGTCGCGCCGTCGCGTCGCTGATCGCCCGCAGCGGCGCAAGCTGGGCGATGGGCGGTGCGACGTGACGGTCGAGGGTGATCGCGCTCGCTGACCGAATGGCGCGCTGCTGCAGGCTGGCGTTGTCGAGCAGGAGCACCTGGCCGCCACGCGCCACGAACGCACGCAGCCGCTGAAAGAGCCCGTCGGTCCAGACGGACGCGCCGCTGATCACCACGATTCGTGCTGCTGCCGGCACTCCGTGGTCTTCGATGAACTGGTCGGAGACGGCGCCAACACGGCCGCCAAGGCCAGCCTGGACGGCCGCCGCCGTCCGCGCCAGCGCTGCTAGCGGCGTGGTGATGGAGGGATCGAACGGGCGGTCGAGGGCGAGCGGCTGTGGGGGTAGGTCGGGGTACCCAGAGAGGTCCGCATCGGCGGGGTTGACGGCCTGCCACGAGTAGAGGGGCAGCAGCATCAGGGTGCGGGCCTGTCCGGCGACGCCTTCGGGCGCCCAGCCCTGCCAGCCACCGCCGGCGATCGTGACGGCGTAGAGACCGGGCTTGGGGCGGGGCAGTGCGACGGCACCAGGAGCACCCTTGGCCTGCCCGACGACGCGGCCGGGGAAGCTCATGCCCGGCTCGTGTCGGACGAGCTGGACGTCGGAGAGGAGGGTGACGGGCTGGAGCGAAGGCTGCAGCGCGACCGTTTCGACGCCGACCACGCGGGCCGGGGCGAGCTGGCCGGAGTCGACCACGGCCGGGGCATCAATGCGGTTGCCCCCGCGGTCTTCTGCCTGCCAGCCGACGATGTAGGAGCCGGGCCCGACGAAGGGGCCGGTCGTGGTCAGCGGCTGCCCACCCTTGTCGGCGGGCCATTGCATCAGCTTGCGCTGCGTCCACTTCAGCCCAGACTCCCGTCGGATCAGGCGAGCCGTGCCGTCCGTCTGGACCTGACGCACGACGAGCCGGAGGCGCACAGGCTCGTTGGCGCTGAGCGTGAAGCTGTAGACGCCTATGCCGCCGGCGACGCCCGGTGTGATCCGCTGCCCCGCCTTCGCCGTTGAGCCGACCTCCGGCGGTGTGGCGTCGAGTCGGAGCGCATCAGGAATTCGGATCGAGCGGTGCTCCTGCTTGAGCTCGATTGCGAAGCGGTAACTGCCATCCGCGGCGCGTCCGCCACCGGGGAGGGAGCCGTCCCAGGTCGCGCGGATGCGCCTTCCCGTCTGCTGGGTCTCGGCGAGCGCGATCTGGTGATCGTCGCTGTCGAGGATCACGACGCTCGCGGTGCCGGTCGCCCGTAGACCAACCGTGAGTGTGGCGGCACGTCGCTCAGGCTTGAAGGCGTCGGGTGAGAACGTCTGGTTGCTGATGGTAGGCGCGATGATCGGTGACGGGGCATTCTTGACGAGCTGAGCCCGTACGAACACGATGCCCGCTCCGAGCAACAGGACGACTACGAGGAGGGCGGCCAGCATCCGAACGAGTCTCTCCACGCCGCTAATCGTAGGGGCGGCTCGTGCTCCGAGCCCTCGCTACTCGTCTGCCAGCAGCCGGCGAGCGGCATCGCGGAGGCCACGCAGCACGGCAAGTGCCTCTGGCCACGCGGAGCCGGGGACTATCACGTGGTCGCGCGAGGCCGTACCGACGAGGATGATCGGGACGCTGCGCTCGGCGAGCGCGCCGCTGATCGTGGACGCGAACCCGGTCAGGTCGGGTGGCAGCGGCGCCAGCAGCAGGATTACGCGGAGGTCGTCCTGCCGCGTGTCTGCTGCCGGCAGCGTGTTGGCGAGCACGGTGCGAATGACGAAGGTCGTCTCCACTGGATCGTCGATGCGGGCGCCGAAGGCATCCGCCAAGAGCTCGGGCGGGGTCGCTGGCGCGCAGCCGCGGGAGTAGCCGAGCAGGGTGAACTCGTCGTCAAGCAGCATCGGCTCAAGCGCCGCGAGCGCCTCAACCAACGGTGGCGGCTGCTCGGTCATGGCAGCTCGTCGAGCTCCTCTGCTCGCAGCACTTGGAGGTAGCGGTGGCGGCCAAGCTCGACCTCGGGCGGCGGACCGCTGCGGGCGCCTGGGCCAATGCGCTTCGTTGCCATTCGACGAATGGCAAACTCGGGCAGCAGCCGAATCCAGCGCTGCGCCTGGTTGAGGCGGTCGTAGCCTGGTCTATGCGAGGCATGCAGCGCTGCGTAGCGGGCGTGGGCGTCGGTCGCTGTGAGCCGACCGTCGAGCGAGGCGGCCAGCAGCCGGCCCGCAGCGGCACCGAAGTAGGCTGCCGGCCTGATGCCTTCGAGCGTCACGGGCAGGGCCTGGCCGGCGGCATCGCCAACGAACACGACGGGACCCTGCACTGGCTCGCGTGGCGTGCAGGCGATGGCGCCGCCATGGTGCTCTGTGCCTGCGCCGATCTGCTCGCGCTGGCGGAGACCGGCCATGGCCGGCTGCAGTGGCTCGCGGGTAAAGGAGCCGACGCCGGCCCGGACATGGCTGCCAGCCGGAAACGACCAGCCGTAGCCCGCCTTCAGCAGCGACTTGGCGACGTAGAAGGCGAAGCCATTCGTCGTGGGGGCGGCTCCTGCTGGCACGTGGTCCTCCGTGCCGATGACGAGCCCGTCGTGCGACCCGCGCGTTGGCCCGCCGGCGTCAAGCACCCGCCGCCAGCCAGAGGCGTCGATCAGGTGGGTGGCTGCGAGCCGCTCTCCACCGGCACCAACTGCGCTGTCGCCGTCTCGTCCAACGACGCGAATCTGCTCGAAGCGGGCGTCGCACTGGGCGGCGAGCGCGCGGCAGCAGGCCTCGTAGTCGATCACGCAGTACGCCTCGGGCAGGTTGAGGTTCCACGCCGAGGAGCCGATCCGAAGGTGCATGCGCGTGTCCTCGTGGAGCACCGCTTCGGCGGCGCCGAGCCACTCGATCAGGCGCGTCGGCAGGGCACACGCCGAGGTCTGATGGGCGCCGATGGGTGAGCGGTCGACGATCAGCACGTCGTGGCCGCGTAGCTCTCGTGCGGCCACGAGGCCGGCGAACGACGCACCAACGATTAGACAGTCCGTCATCGTCTACCTCGTCGCCGCGGCTGCTGCACCGGCTCGTCGTCCAAACACGCAGACGTCGAGCAGCGAGTTGCCCATCATGCGGTTGCGTCCGTGCACGCCGCCTGTAATCTCGCCAGCTGCCCAGATGCCAGGGACGGAGGTGCGGCCGTCTTCGTCGATGATCAGACCGCCATTTTGGTAGTGCAGGACGGGATAGACGAGGATAGGCTCGGTCAGCGGATCGATGCCAGCCTTGCGGTAGCGCTTGAGCATGTAGGGGAATGAGATCTCAGCATCCGCTGCGGCCACCGGCCGGCAGTCGAGGTGGACGGCAGGGCGGCCGGCGGGCGTCGTCAGCCCGCGGCCCTCAGCACACTCGCGGGTGATTGCCTCGGCCACGACGTCGCGTGGCGCGAGCTCGTCGACGAACTGCTCGCCCGCCGCGTTCCGCAGCAGCGCACCGTAGGCACGGGTCGTCTCGGGCACGGCGTAGCCAGCCAGCCCTGCCGGCCAGGCTGCTCCGGTGGGATGGCGCTGCAGCGAGTCGTGGTCGCGCTCGGCGCAGCCTGCGGCAACGGCGAGCGCGGCTACCTCGCCGGTTGCACCATCGCCGTTGGTGGAGAGCTCGCCCGTCTCCTCGGCGGCTCGCTTGCAGCGACCCCCGGCGGCCAGCACGATTGCGCCTGCCTCGATCAGCACCTGCTCGCCGTTGCGCTCGATCAGCGCTGCGCCATCGCTGGCCAGTGCCACCAGCGGCGCGTGATCGAGCACCACGATGCCGTCGCGTAGGGCCACGGCCTCGCGGAGGGCCGAGGCGATGGCGAGCCCGGTACGGTCGCCGACCTGAAGCAGCCGCTGCCGGGTTGCGCCGCCGCAGCGGGCGCGCCGCAGCGAGCCGTCGCTCTCGCGGGTAAAGGTGACGCCAAGGGAAGCGAGCCACGCGATCGTCGCCGGGCCCTCCTCGACGAGGCGCCGCGCCAGCACGGCGTCGGCCGTGTCATGCGACGAGCGCATCACGTCGGCAAAGTGCGTCGCGACATCGTCGTCGCTACCGACTGCGGCCTGAATGCCGCCTTGCGCCTTGGCCGTGTTGCAGGAGGCGACGCCGAGCTTCGTCGCGATGACGACGGAGGCACCGGCATCGCAGGCGGCGATCGCGGCCGCGAGGCCGGCGCCACCCGAGCCGATCACGAGCACGTCGGGCATCGCTACGTGTCGAGGCCGAGGATGAACGACATCGTGTCGCTCCTCAGGCCGCGTCGCAGCGTCTCGAGTGGGATGACCTCATCTGGCGGGATGTTGCCGAGGTTGACGTCCGGCCCGAGGTGCTTGATGAACCATGCCTGCTGCGCCTTCTGCGGTGCCTCGAAGAGCAGGTTGGAGATGTCGATCTCGTGAGCGATCTCGTCGATCAGGCCGCTGCGGACCTCGCCCGAGGTGCGGAAGATGCCCGCCGTTCCCGATTCGCGCGCCTCGGTAATGACCTTCCAGGCGCCAGCGGCCTGCTCCTCCTTGATCCACTCGACCCACTGGTACGGCGCGAAGATCTCCTCGGCATCCTTGGAGCCAACCTCGCTGAGGACCTGGAAGTCCTCGGCGAACATGCTGATCAGCTCGAGCTTACGTTCGCGAGGCATGTCGATCGTGCCGTCGGAGACCTCGACGCACGCGAAGCCCTGTGCCGACAGCCACTGGCGATACTCGTTGATGCGCCCGCGGGCCTCCGCTACCTCCAGCAGGGTGCCGCCGCAGACGACGGGGATTCCGAGCGAGCTGTAGAGGTCGAGCTTCTCCCGCAGCATGCCGGTAACGTACGACGTCCCCCAGCCGAGCTTGACGATGTCAATGAAGCCACCGGACATCTCAACCATGGAGCGGATATCGGCGAGGCCGAGCCCCTTGTCCATCACGTGCGTGAGCCCGACGTTGCGAGGCTTTGTCACCCGCGGGGGCAGGCCGAGGAAATCGGGTGCACTCATGGGGCAAGCGTACCAATCGGCGGGTGGTGCGCTGGCGGCTGCGGGCGTTAAGCCCAGTCGACGGTGCTTGCGGCTGGCAGGCTGATCACGACGCGGCAGCCACCGCCTGGTGCGTCGGCAATCGTCACGGTCCCGCCATGGGCTGTAATGTCTTGCCGGACGATTGCCAGCCCGAGGCCCGAGCCCGGCCGATTCTGCACGTCCCGGCCGCGACGGAAGCGGTCGAACATGGCATCTCGGTCGTCGAGTGGGATACCCGAGCCACTATCGTCGACGGTAATTCCTTCGGGTCGGACCGTCACGGTGACGGGCGCACCGCCATGAAGCAGCGCGTTCTCTACGAGGTTGCCGACGGCGCGCTCCAGCCGGTTTGGGTCTCCTGTGAACGTCACCGCTTCGGTGTCAAGGCGTATCTCGGCCTGTGGGCGCCGGGCGCGGGCACGGGCCACCACGTCGGCGGCGAGGTCGTCTAGCCGCAGCACCTCGGACTCCTCAACGGGGCGTGCGCCGCGAGCGAGGTCAACGATGCTCGTGATCATGCGGGACACCTCATCGATCTCTCGGCCGAGGGCGATCGCAAGGTGCTGCCGATCCTCGCCGCTGAGCGCGCTGCTCGGGTCGCCGAGGGTCTCAACGTCGGTTCGCAGCGCCGTCAGCGGCGTGCGAAGCTCGTGCGCCGCATCGGCGACGAGGTGATCCTGCGCGTTGCGCGCCTCCTCGAGGCCTTTCAGCAGGGCATTGACTGCGCCGGCCAGGCGGGCTGACTCTGCGCCGCCTTGCTCTGGCAGGCGGCGGGAGAGGTCGCGGTCGCGGGCGGCGTCCTCCACGTTGCTTGCGAGCCGGCGCAGCGGTGCAAGGCCGCGTTCGGCAACGGCGATGCCGAGGATGATCGCTGCCACGACGCCGCCGATTCCCGCTAGCAGCAGCAGGCGCTGCAGGCGCGTCAGGGTCGACTCAACCTCCGTGACCGGGCGCCCCACCTGGAGCGCGAGGTCCTTGCGGAGCCCCGCCACGAGCACCCGGACGGGCATGCCATCGACGATCACGGTGCCCAGCGACGTGCCGCCCCTCTGTGCGATCTCGGCGGCGTTTGGGCCGATCGGGATTGCCTGCTCGCCTGCCGGTAGGCGGATCACCTTGCCGGCGCCGCTGATGAGCTCGGCGAAGATGCCGGGCGCACCAAAGCGGCCGCTCTGCTGGCCGCCGAAGTTGGCTCCACCGGCGCCTCCGGTGCCGCTCCGTGCCGCATCCCGGGCCTCGCGCACTGCCGCTGCCCGCAGCGAGTCGTCGATCTCCGTATAGAGGGACCGCTTCGTCACCTGGTACGTGACGACGCTGCCGACGCCGAAGGTGATGATCACCGCGAGCGAGGCGGCGATGGCGATGCGTACCCTTAGGCTCATCGGGAGGGCCGCAGCACGTAGCCGACGCCGCGGACCGTCTCAATGAGGCGCGACCCGCCTTCGTCCTCGAGCTTGCGACGAAGGTAGCCAACGTAGACCTCCACGCCGTTTGAGGAGGTGCGCGCGTCCATGCCCCAGACGCGGTCGAGGATGACCTCGCGGGTCAGAACGCGCTCCGGGTTGCGGAGGAACAGCTCGAGCAGGAGGCGTTCGGTCCGAGTCAGGTCGAGGATCCGGTCGCCGCGTGCCGCTGTGTGGGCCGCTAGGTCGAGGCGGACGCCAGCCACGTCCAGCACGTCGTCCTGCTGCCCGGGGTCGGCGAGAGATCGCCGGCAGATGGCGCGCAGGCGGGCATCAAGCTCGACGGTGGCAAACGGCTTGACGAGGTAGTCGTCGGCCCCGGCGTCGAGGCCCTCGACTCGATCAGCGACGGCATCGCGAGCCGTCAGCATGAGGATCGGCGTTCGCACGCCGTTCTCGCGGAGGGTCCGACATATATCGAAGCCGCTGCCGTCGGGTAGGTTGACGTCGAGGACGATCGCCTCGAGGTCGTCGGCCACGGCCAGCCGAGCCTCGGCGGCCGTCGCAGCCTCGACGATGTCGTGCCCGCGCGCGCGCAGGGCACGGCGGATGGCAGATCGGACTGCCTCGTTGTCTTCGACGATGAGTATGCGCATGATGATTGCCAAGTAGCGGCGGCTGGCCACGAGTATGCCGGGTGGGGCCGCCGGCGGTTGCTAGGGCTGGCCTCCAGCTGCGGCCCCACCCGCAGGCTTGGGTGGTGGAGGGCTTCCGTCCTGCTGCGGCCGGCCTGCTCCCTGATTTCCATCCACTCGATGGTGGCCGCCTTGTCCACTCTGGCCCGCTTGGCCGGTCTGGCCTGCTTGACCGCTCTGACCGCTCTGACCGCCCTGGGCGCCCTGACCACCCTGTTCGCCTTGGCTTGCCGGGCGGCTCTGCGTGCTCTGCCCGCCCTGATCTGCCGGGCTGCTCTGCGTGCCTTGTCCGCCTTGGCCTTGCTGGCCGCTCTGACCAGCCGGAGCCTGCGGCTCCCGCACGGTGATCGGAGCGCCGCTGTCAATCAGCTCTGCGATCTGATTGGACTGCTCCTGCGTGATGGTCTTCGCCGCGACGAGGGCATCCAGCCGCTGCCCGGCGAGAGCCGAGAGGAGGGCGCTGTCGGCCTCGGCGAGTCGTCCGGCAGCGATCAGGGCGGTGACGTCGGTGGCCTGATTCGCGGAGAGTGCGCCAGCCTGTTGACCGCGCCGAACCTTGGCTGTCAGCTCGGCAGCGCTCGCGAGGCGCGTCACCTCTCCGGGCTTGGGCCCGCCGATGCCGATTGGCACGCCGGCGCCGACGAGGCTCGCAATCTGGGCAGACTGATCGCTGCTAATGGCGCTGGCGGTCACGAGCTCATCGAGACGCTGCGTCACTGAGGACGACCGCAGAGACTGCATTGCCTGCACGAAGTCGCCGTTCGTGATCTGCGTCTTGATGGTGGTGGCCTCCGCAGGGGTGAGGGTCCCGGCCTGCGCAAGCTCGTCGATGCGGGCGGCGAGCTGCTCGGCCTGAGCCTCCGTGAGCGGCTTGCTGACCGCCTCCTGCGGCACGCCGAGCTTGGCTGCGAGCGCCTGCTCAAACTCCTGCTGCCGCTGGCTCTGATCATCGTTCGAGCCAATGCCCGAGGCGAGGACGGGACCACCGATGCCGGCGAGCCCAATGCCAGCGGCGACGATGCCAATGACGATGTTTCTCTTGCTGCGTCGCACGATGGTCCTCCTTCTCGCGTACGGATAGGGTGGCGAATCAACCTGAAGAGATTCTGAGAGTAGTCGGTGCAGGTCGGGGGCGGGTCCGTGCGCCACACTCTGGCTATGCGGCGACGCGTGGTGGTAACTGGTCTTGGGCTGGTCTCGGCCTTTGGCAACGAGGTGGATGGATTCTGGGACGCGCTGCTGGCTGGGCGCTCGGCGGCGACGGAGACGCTGCTCGAGGGCCTGCCGCCGGTGCCGACGTGTCGCGTGCCCGAGTTCCCCCTGGACGACGTGATCAGCCGCCGTGACGCCAAGCGGATGGATCGCGTGGGCGTGTTCGCAGCCGTGGCGACTGCCGCCGCGTTGGCCGACGCTGGGCGGCACGGCATCCCCGGCGAGCGCTTTGGCGCGGCCATCGGCTGCGCTCACGGAGGCGCCGCGACCGTCGAGGAGGCGCAGCGGACGCTGCGCGAGCGTGGCCTCGACCGGGTCAGCCCGTTTGCGGTGCCGCTCGGTCTCGTCAACTCTGCCGTTGCTGGCGTTGCCCGGGTCCACGGCCTGCGGGGTCCGTCGTCCGCGCCAGCGACAGCGTGTGCAGCGGGCTCGGATGCCATCGGTTTCGCGTACGAGCGCATCCGCGACGGACGAGCCGACGCGATGGTAGCGGGTGGAGCAGAGGCGGCAATCGTGCCCTCGGTCATCGCGGGCTATCTGCGGCTTGGGGCGATCGCCTCGCTCGAGCGCGGAGCAGCAGCGGCCTCCCGTCCGTTTGACGCGGCGCGCGATGGGTTCGTGATGGCGGAGGGTGCCGGGGTCCTCGTGTTGGAGGAGCGCGAGCACGCCGAGGCGCGTGGGGCCCGCATCTATGCCGAGCTCGTCGGCTACGGCCAGAGCTGCGACGCGGGGCACATGACGAGCCCGGACGACACGGGCGATGGTCCGGCCCGTGCGGTGGCCGAGGCGCTCGCGGAGGCCGGCATTGAGGCGAGCACGGTCGGGTACGTAAACGCCCACGCCACGTCGACGCCGGTCGGCGACCGGGCTGAGGCGATCGCGCTGCGCCGCGCCGGGCTGGCCGCTGTGCCGGTCTCGTCGACGAAGGGTCAGCATGGCCACACGCTGGGCGCAGCGGGTGGGATCGAGGCGATTGCGACTCTGGTCTGCTTCGCCCGCGACCAGCTGCCGCCGTGTGCCAACCTCGACGTGTCAGACGTCGAGCTAGACCTCGTGCGAACGGCACGCTCCGCAGCGCCCGAGTACGCCATGTCGACTGGCTTTGGCTTTGGTGGCCACGACGCGGCGCTCGTCTTTCGCCGCGGCTAGAGCGTTCTGCTGAGCGGTGGCGCTGAGGCTGATCCCTACGGGGAGCGGTCGAGCCAGCGGGCGGTCACCCCGCCGACACCGACGAGCAGGAGCAGCAGGGCGAGCACGGCGAGCATCACCACGATCAGCGGGGTGTGGCTCTCGACGGCCGGCAGCGGGCTGGCCGCCTGCTCGGCCACTGACGTGGCGCCAAGATCGATCCGTCGCACCTCCCGCTGGAGCGAGTCGCTCTCCGGCGTCGGCAGCGCTGCTGCCTCCTCGCCCTGCACCGGCACGGCCTCAGGCGCAACAAAGGCTGGTGTCGGTGTCGGTGTCGGCGTGTCGGCGTCGGCCGTCGGAGCGGTCGTTGGCTCCTTGTCGGGTGGCTTAGAATCGGCGGCCTTGTCGCGCGCCCGCGCGGCCCGGATGGCTCCCATGATGCCGGAGTACATGCGGGCGTCAGGGTCAACCTGCCTGAGCGCCGACGCGTAGCAATCCTGTGAGTGGTACTCCGCGAGCTTGCCCGTGTTGAAGTACTGGTCGATGATCTGCGCGCCGCACTCCTTGGCGCCGGCCGCCGGGGCGGCGATCACGACGACCGCAGCCACGAGCAGGGCTACGAGCAGACGTCCTCTGATGGTGCTCTCCCCCATTCCGTCAAACACTAGTCGCTCCCGAACGGCGTGGTGCGGTGTGCCTAGGGTGCCGGGACGCTCTCGAGGACGCTCTGGATGGCGGGGTCGCTGCCCGACAGGCGCAGCGCTCGGCTCAGCGCCGCTCGGCCGGCCTCTGGCTGATCCCACGAGAACGCGAGGTACGTGCCGTAGACGAGCCACGGCTCGAAGTTGAACGGCTCCTGTTCGAGTGCCTTGATCAGCGCGGCCTGTGCGCCGGTGCGGTCGCCGAGGGCCTCGCGCGCGTCCGCCTCGGCGAGCAATGGGGCGACGGCCCAAGGGTTGTAGCGCTCGGCGCTGACTGCGAGCTCGAGCGACTTCTGAGGGTCGACGCCGAGCAGGCCGGTGCTCTGCTCTGCCTGCCGCTCTCCCAGCCAGAAGGGCAGCGCAAGCAGCCCGGCGACCAGCAGCGCGACGCAGAGGGCACTCGCGACGATTCGTCCGGGCGGTGGGATTGGTCCGGACGGTGGGTTTGCGCTCGGCTCGCTACGGCTTGCGGCGATTGCTCCGATCGAGGCGTAGACGAGGACGCCCTGAGCGGCGAGGCTCCAGTCCACGTCAACGAGGCCTTGCGTCAGGAAGGCGACACCGCCGATCGCGACGACCGCCGCGCCGATTGCATCGTCGGGACGGGCTCTGCGGATGCCCCCGACGGCCATCCCGACGAGCGCGACGCCACCAACGAGGAAGGGAATTCCGCCGAGCAGGCCCGTGCCAGCGAGCGCGCCGAGGATGGCGTGATGCGCCGAGTCTGTCACGCGCGCGGGGTTGCGGGTCGTCTCCTCGAGCAGGCGGAAGGTGCCTGCTCCCCAGCCTTGGACGGGCCGCTCGGTGAAGCCCTGCCAGGCGGTCGCCCACCAGTGGTCCCGCAGGTTCGAGCCGATTCCGATGCGCACGCCTCCCTGGCCGACTGGGCCGGTAAAGCCGGCCCGAATCGCCTCGACGGTGCCGACGGGTCCGCCGGTGCGAATCACGAGCGCCGTGATGAGCAGCAGGAGCAGCGCTCCGGCGATCAGCAGCGTGCGGCGCGAGGCGCGTCCACGATGGCCCGTGGGGTCGGCGCCGGGGAGCACGCGTGCGGCGACGACGGCGATCAGGGCTCCGAGCACGGCGACGGCCAAGGTGGCGAAGACGAGGCCCCAGCCGGCGGCAGTTGCGACCTTAGTCATGTCTGCCACCGTGGTGATCTCGGCGAACGTCTGCCAGGTGGCGATGCGGAATCCCAGCAGCACGGCGGGGATAGCCGCGAAGATGCCAACGAGGCGCATGCGGGGCGCTGTTGGCAGGATCAGCTGGAGGACCATGATGCCGAGGAGCGCAATGCCGAGCCCGGAGCGCGACGACGTCAGCACGAGCGCGAGCATGTTGAGGCCGATGACGCTGCCACCGACGGCGCGCCAGCGTTGATCGGCGTGAGCGCAGAGGGCGAGTCCGCCGAAGACGCCTGCGAGGGTGAGCACGGCAAGCGCGTTTGGCAGCGACAGCGTGCCGGAGAGCCGAGGGGTGAACTGGATGCCGGTCGTTCCGGGGAACGAGCGGCCGATCAGGGCCGCGAGGCTGGCGACCGTGGCGATGGTGGTGATGCCGGCGGTGAAGACGGTGCCGGGTCGGGCCAGCACCGGCCCCAGCAGGACGCCGAGGGCGAGGGCTCCGAGATAGCCTGAGGCGAGGATGGCGTCGTCGAGCGACGCTGTTGTGGAGAGCGACCAGAGGCTCGAGGCCGCGGCGACGATGGCAAAGAGCGCTAGCCCTCCAGCCGCCACCAGCGTTGTCGCCGGAGGGCGGGCGTATGGCCAGCGTCCGCCGGCGATCAGACCAAGCACGACGGCTGCGGGTAGCGTCGTCCCGGCGGCGATCAGGCTGGCGGCGCCGGGGGTGAGCCCGCCGGCTGCAAAGAGCAGCCCCCACGCTGCCAGCATGACGCCGGGCAGTGCGAGCAGCAGGGCCGACGACGAGCTGAGGCGTGGAAGCGCGGACACAGGCCCGATACTAGGCGTCATCGCCGTCGGACTCGGCGGGTCCTTGAGTCAAACTCGTGGGTGCATCAGCCGACACGGCTCGTTGGCGGCCTGCTGCGTCGGCACCTTCGGGCCTGCTGTGACGGCCCGCGGCTGCCTGCCTCTTGGCCCCCACGTGTCGAGGCGCCCGCTCGGCCGCGTTGATCACCACGTGCCTGCCGTGCGGCTCATGGGCGCTGGGCAGTGCCGATCCCGCCGATCGTGGCTCTCGGCCCTCCTCCCGCGCCGTCGTCCGGGGGTACGCTGATGGCATGTTCATCAGCCTGGAGGGTCCGGATGGCGTCGGCAAGACGACGCAGGTGGCGTTGCTCGCTGAGCGCCTTCGGGCCGCTGGGGTCGCCGTCGTCGAGTGCCGCGAGCCGGGTGGCACGGACCTTGGCGAGCGGGTACGGGCGCTGCTGCTGGGTGGTGATGTCGCAATCAGCGACCGGTCCGAGGCGCTGCTCTTTGCGGCGGCACGGGCTCAGCTCGTTGACGAGGTCATCCGGCCGGCGCTGGCTGAGGGCGCGTGGGTCGTCTGTGACCGGTTCATCGATAGCTCGGTGGTGTATCAGGGCGTGGCGCGGGGGCTCGGGGTCGAGTCGGTCCTGCAGGCGTCGCTGTTTGCGACTGGCGGGCTGCTGCCCGAGCGGACGCTGGTGCTCGAGGGCACTGCGCGGAGGGATGCGGTGCCCGATCGCATGGAGGCCGCGGGCGAGGCCTTTCATGCTCGCGTGAGGGAGGGCTTTGGCCAGCTGGCTGGGCAGTTTCCGGAGCGGGTGCTGCGTATTGATGCGAGCGGGGCGCCCGCCGCTGTTGCTGCGCGGGTCTGGGCTGTCGTCGCCCCGGATGTTCGCTGATGCTGTCTCTGCCGGGGCAGCCACGGGCGGAGGCGCTGCTGAACGCCGCGCTCCAGCAGCCCGTGCACGCGTACCTTCTGCACGGTGCTCCGGGGTCGGGCAAGCGCGATGCCGCGCTCGGCTTTGCCGCTCTGCTGCTTGGCTGTGACGTGCGGCGCATCGTGCCGGGTAGCCACCCTGATCTCGCGATGATCGAGCCGGAGGGCGAGAGCCTGCTCGTCGATCAGGTGCACGAGCTTGGTGCCAAGCTGCGCTATCGGCCGCAGGAGGCGACGCGGCGGGTCGGCATCGTCGACGAGGCGGATCGTCTCAATCGCGATGCCGCGAACGCGTTTCTCAAGACGCTTGAGGAGCCGCCGGGGGAGGTCGTCCTGATCCTCGTGGCCGATGATCTCACCCGCGTGCTGCCGACGGTCCGCTCGCGCTGCCAGACGATTGCGTTTCCACCGCTCGCTGCGAGCGCGCTGACGGAGCGCCTGGTGGCTGACGGCTGCGACCGGGCTACGGCCGAGCAGGTTGGGCGGCGTGCGCGCGGCGATCTCGCGTTCGCGCGGCGGCTGGCAGTCGACGATGGGGTGCGGTCGTGGCTGGCTGCGCTGGAGGAGCAGGTCGTCCTCGCGCTAACGTCGGGGCTCGCCGCGGAGGACGCAGCCGTGCAGGCGACCCTGGCCGGCATTAAGGCGGCGGGCGATCGGGCCGAGGCCGCGGCTGCCGAGGAGACGGCTGCGACCTTGGCGCGCTTTGAGAAGCTGCCTGCCTCTCGCGAGCTTGATCGCGAGCGCCGTCGGGTTGAGGCGCTTGGCAAGGCGACTGCGGCCCGGCGCAGGCGCAGGGCAGAGACCGACATGATGCGTGCCGTGGTCGCTACCGTGCAGCTGGTCCTTCGCGATGTTCTCTGCGTGCAGGCCGGTGCGTCCGATCGCGTCGTCTCGCCGCTCGACCCGGCTGTGCTGGCGGAGATCGCCGAGCAGGTGCCGCGCTCGCGGATCGAGCGCGCGCTCGCTTCGATCGATGAGGTTCGTCGCGCGCTGGCGCAGCCGATCAACGTCGGCTTGGCGCTGGCGGCGGTGTTCGCCCGCGTGGCGCTCGTGCGTCGTGGCGAGCGGGTGTCGGCATGATCGTCGTTGGCGTCGTCTTCTCCTCGGGGGGTCAGCTGGAGCTGCTCAATCCGCATGGCAACGAGCTGGCGTGGAACGACCGGGTCATCTGCGAGACGGCTCGCGGCGAGGAGTATGGTCGCGTCGTGCAGCCAGCGCACGAGCCGACGGGGAAGCTGCCGGAGCGCGTGCATCGCGTGATTCGCAAGGCGACGCCGGAGGATGACGTGAGGCGTCGCCAGCAGCGGGAGCGCGCTGCGGAGGTGCGCCGAGAGTTTCGGCGCCTCGTGGTGCAAAGGTACCCGCTCGTCAAGGTCAACGGCGCCGAGATGCCGTTTGATGGCCGCCGCGTGGTGGTTGGCTACACGTCAGAGGAGCGGGTCGATCTTGTGCCTGTGGCGCAGGATCTCAGCCGCCGCATCGGCCTGCGCGTCGAGGCTCGGCAGATGGGTCCGCGCGATGGTGCCCGCATCACGGGAGGCTATGGCCTCTGCGGCGATGTCCTCTGCTGCACGCGCTTTCCGGCGAACGAGCGGCGCGTCACGCTGCGGATGGCGAAGGATCAGGAGCTTCCCGTCAACCCTGGTCGTGTGACTGGTCTGTGTGGTCGGCTGCGCTGCTGCCTTGCCTTTGAGCATCCGGTGTATCGCAGCTTCCGCGATCGGGCGCCGGCGGTTGGCCGTTCGGTCACGACTCCAGAGGGGCGCGGTGTTGTCCGCTCGTTTCAGGTTCCGGCGGACGCAGTCCTCGTTCGCCTTGACGACGATCGCGAGGTCTCGGTGCGGCTGGACGACCTCTCTGACGTCCAGCGCGGCTAGCGCGTCACCGCTGCGTCGCCCCGACCGTTCGGGCCACCAATCGCGCTGGGGTCGCCTATCGTTGCTGTACACCCCGAAGGAGGCCCGCATGGGCGTAATCGCAGTTGGCGTTGATGGTTCGGATCGCTCGGTTCCCGCTCTAAACTGGGCTGCGCAGGAGGCCGCTGTGCACGGGCACGTGCTGCGTGTCGTGACGGCTTGGTCGATTCCTGTCACCGCCCTCAGCCCGGGCGGGCTGCCGGCTCCGTATCCGGCGGACGAGCTGATGACCGACGCGCGCGCGGCGCAGGACGCCGTCGTTGCGAAGGCGACGATTCCCGAGGGCGTCACGCTCGAGCACGTGATCATGGAGGGTGGGCCGGGTGCTGCGCTGATGGAGGCGGCGAAGTCGGTCGAGCTGCTCGTGATCGGCAGCCGTGGCCATGGCGGCTTCGCTGGCCTTCTGCTCGGCTCCGTCGGCCAGCAGCTGACGGGCCATGCGGCCTGCCCCGTGGTCGTCGTGCCGACTGCGAAGCACTAGCGCCCGCCAAGGCAGCGCTGACGGCTCGACCCTCAGCTGCTCGCCGTCGCTGAGCCCGACGCTGAGCGCCAGCGAATCGTGGGCTGTGGTTGCGTAAGCACCCACAGCCCACGAGCCGCTCGGCCGCGCAGCACGGCCTGATCGACGGCGTGCAATCGCTGTGGTGCATTTAGACCTAGCGCCGTAGGCCGACGTAGCTCAGCTGGTCGAGCACTGCACTCGTGATGAAGGGGCCTGACCCTTCTGGACACTCGCCTTCCTGCTACCTAGCGCCTCGTGCCTGCTGAACGTAGCAGCGCGGCATGCGCAGTTCGGATCGCTGTGGCCTTCGCCCTGGCTCGCAGCTTCGCGGTCGCGATCGAACCTGAGCGGGCAGTTGCCACGGCCGTCGTGGTCGAGGCGACCTCGGCGACGCTGACGACAGTCGGCTCGCCGGTGCCGGTTGCGCAGAAGCCAAAGGCCGCGACGCTCGTGCGTGGGGCGACGACGGCCGCCCAGCTCGGAGCGATCACCGTTACGACGTTGCCGCTACGGGTCAGGGTGCCGCTCCAACTATCGCTGATCTTGACGCTGCTCGGCAGCGTGAAGACCAGCTTCCAGCTGGTCGACGACCGCGTTCCCGCGTTCGCGATCGTGAAGCTCCGGCAGAAGCCGGCAGCCCAGGTCGAGTCCTTCGCCACGGTGGCCGTGAGAGCCACCGTTCCGGGTGCCGGTGCGGGTGCGGGTGCCGGAGTCGGCGTTGGCGTCGGTGTCGGCGTTGGGTATGGGGTTGGGGTTGGCGTCGTTCCGACCGGGTGGGTCGTCACCACAACCGTGTGCAATTGTCCCGCGCTGGAGCCCGACACGCAAAGACCCGTGTCGGAGTAGCTTCCTCCTGCGAGGGCCTTCGCCCAGCTGGGTGTGACTACCGAGTAGTCAGCACCGGTACGGGTGAAGGTACCGCCCCACGTGCTCGCCACCGTGCCGCCGGTCGGAAGCGAGAAGGCGATCCCGTCGATGATCAGATCGTTCGAGGTCGCATTGCCGATCACGATCTTGCCGCACCAGCCGCCCGTCCACTGCGAGTCAATCACGACCCGGGTGCTGATTGCGCCCGGGGTTGGCGTCGGCGTCGGAGCCGGTGCCGGTGTCGGGGTTGGCGTCGGTGTTGGCGTTGGAATGGGTGGCGGAGCCGTGCCGCCATCGGCCGGTCGACGCATCAGGCGCGCTAGCAGCGCCAGTTTGTCGGCGTGCACGGTGCGCCAGTCGTCTTGGAGGACGCCACCGGTATCTCCAGAGTTGGGGTTCCAGGCCCAGAAGGTCCAGCTGATGCCCTGCTGCTCAAGATAGGCAGTGAACTGGTTGATCCAGCGGCCCTCGACGGTGTCGCTGCCGACGTTCTTGGCGCCGAACTCGCCGATCAGAAGCGGGGCGATGCCTGCCTCCTTGATGTAGCCGAAGCCCTTCTGCCAACGGTCGGCCAAGATCGCCGCCATGTTTGGGTCGGAGAACCAGGGTTGGGCGAAGACGCCGGGGCCGTATTCGTGGGGCGAGTAGACGACGCGGTTAGCAATCGAAAGACGGACGGGGTTGTTGCGTACTCCTTCGAGGTTGCCGCCCCACCAGTGGCGGTCGAGCTGTCCGCCGGCGACGGGTCCTTCGATGCCCTCGACGAGGATCAGCCAGTTTGGTGCGCTGGCGAGTACCGCGTTGCCGCCGCGTTCGGCGGCGCGGCGCCAGTCGTTGGCCGCGCCGGTGCCCCAGGTGGCTTCGCCGTGGGGCTCGTTTTTGAGGTCGGCGCCGATCACGTTTGGCGTGTTGGCATAGCGTGCTGCGAGCTTCGTCCAGGCTGCGACCCAGTTGTCTTCGGTGTAGCCGCCAAGGCCGTACCAGAGGGGGTGCATAAACGAATCGTCAGTGGTCGAGTGGTTGTCGAGGATGATCATTAGGCCTTGCCGTCCGGCCTCCGCGATGATGATGTCCATCACCTGTTGTGGTGTCTTGCCTTGCAGGGCGGCGTTGCGCCCGTTGCCGTAGTCGATGCCACTCGTTGTGGTCGAGTCGAGCATTTGGAGCGAGAAGGGCATGCGGATCGTGTTGAATCCCTGCGCTTTGATCTGGGCGAGCATGTCTATGTAGTCGCGGGTCCAGAGTCCGTGGGGTGCGTGGTTGGCAGTTTCGAAGCCGAACCAGTTGACGCCCTGGAGGACGACTTCTTTGCCGGCCGCATCAACGATCGTGCCGCCCTGTGTTTTGAGAGGCAGCTGTGGTGCGGCTTGCGCGGCGGTCGCTTGGATGAGAAGAAAGGCCAGCACGGCGCTGATCATCAGCAGGGTTACGTGCTGGCGTAAATCTGGTCGGGTGATTGTGTGCATCGTTGTGCTCCTTTCGTCGCTCATGTCTGCGACGAGTCGTCTAGAGAGGCAGACGGGTGAGGACTCATTCTCTGACGCAGTTGCGTCGGAAAAGGCGGGTCGTCGTACGCGGGCTTACACCTTCTGCTCGCAACGAGTGGTGTGGCCGACGCGCCAACCTGCGTCGTGCAACTAAACTCAGCGCCGTACGCCGACGTAGCTCAGTTGGTAGAGCACTTCACTCGTAATGAAGGGGTCCGCGGTTCGAATCCGCGCGTCGGCTCTGCGCGGTGGCGTCGAGCGAAAACCACGCAGGTCGGGAGGGGCTTGGGGAATGGCACCTTGCCACGAGGCGGGGGCGTCGGCCTCGCTCCTTGCTGAAAGCGGGAAGGCGGCCCTTGGCGGCCCTGCGCGGGCTTCGCGAGGGGCAACTTCACAGCGAGCGAACGCGGCGCATCCACGTTGCGCAAACGTTCGGCCGTGGCGTCAGGGGCGTTCTTCCTGCCAACCGCAACCTCCCTCCCAGCACCAGAGCCGGGTGCGCATCGCGCGGCTGCCGTGGCTCAGGAGGCACTGCGGCGGAGCGTCGCCGTGGCGCTCTGGCCACCGCCCTGCAGCCGCCAGGCGTAGCCGAGGCGGCCGTCTGCACGCGGGGTGAAGATCGCCGTGCCACGCGACAGCGTGCAGCCTGCCGAGGTGCTGTTGGTGATGTGCTCGATGAAGCGGTAGGCGGCCGCGCCTCTGCCGACGAAGGTGAGTGGCCCGTCGCAATTGATGCCCCCTGCGAGGACGATGCGCGAGCCATTCCACTGGCCCGTGAGGTCGACCGTTACCGTGATCTTCGGCTTCGCACCGTTGAGGACGCCGATCCACCTGCCGGCGAGGCTGTGTAGCGGGGTGGTGGCGGCCGAGGCGGCGGGAGTGAAGGCTGCGATCGTGGTGGTGATCGCGATCGCGATAGTGATAGTGAGCAGGCGGCGGCGCTTCATGGCGCGGATTGTACCGGGGGCTTCCATGTCTTCGCCAGCGGTCGATCACCTGATCGGACGGCTCGGTGCGCCCAAAGGCACCGCCGAAGCTTCGGCACCTGCAGCAGCGGTAAACCGCTCCCACGTAGATTCTCAAGGACCCGTCGGCTAGATGCGTATGCTCGTTTCTGAGCCAAACGCAAGCGTGGCATCGTGCCTCGTAACGAAGGGGTCCGCGCTTCGAATCCGCGCGTCGGCTCTCACGCTCTCGTCGAGCCCGTACCTCTCTCGCTTCGAACGAGAACGCTTAGCAATTTCCCCAAACCAGCCACGTTGGCGATGGTGCTGCGTAAAACCAGCGTGTACCGTGGCTGCATGCATAGATGCAAATGGCTCCCGCTGCCCGTCGTCGTCGTCCTCATGCTCGTGCTTGCGACCGGCTCGCTGGCTGCGACGACCACGGTCTACGTGGGCGGACCCGACGCTGATGGTCCGGCGGGACACACGTTTGCCGAGGCGCACGTCACCATCTACGTCGGAGACTCGATCTCGTTCACGATGGCGGCGAACGCGGGAGCAGCTCCACACCTGGTGCAGTTCAACCCTGCGAACCCGGCCGTGATCGCCAATTGCTGGGGGCCCGGTGGAAACTCCATGGTCGGGCGCGCACCCGCTCTATCGGCCTGTGAGCGGCAGTTTACCGTCGCTGGCGACTATCCCTACGCGTGCAACTGGCACGACTCGGGCGTCGGTGGAGAGAACATGCATGGCATCATCCACGTCGTGGCCAGAGCGGCTGCAGATGCTGCGGCGCCACCAGCGGCGCTCGCCTTCACCGCCGCGGGGCTGGCGACCAATGGCGGCAGGGGAGGCGTGGGGGTTTCGCTGACGGCCTCAGGCGCGGGCTGGGTGACGGGGACCATCACCTCGAAGGTCAAGCAGAAGCCGAAGGTCCAGAGGATCAAGCGCTTTCGCGTCGCTGCGGGCACGCAGACGGTCAAGATCAAGGTGGCGACGGGCGCTCCACCGAAGGGCGCGGCCACGATCAAGCTGATGCTGATGACGGACGATGGGCGGATGGCCAACCTCGCAATCGCCGTCAAGTAGGACGATGGGCGGGGCGATCGCTGCCATGACCACGGCAGGCTCTCGCCTGCCCGGCAACGCGCTGCAGCACTCGGTGACCCGCGGAAGGACCTGCGCCTGCCCGAGCCTCGTCGCAGGCTCGCACAGGGCGCAGGTCCTCCCGCAGCGCCGCCCACAGGGTGCTGCTGCACGCGCTAGATTCGGCGCCCCGAGCGATGGCCTTCGTAGACGGCCTCGAAGGTTCCACGGGGGGCGATTGCGTCGCCGATCATCTCAACGCTGATGCCACGCTCCTTGAGGACGTGGTACAGCCGGTTCTCGGAGTAGCGGCCGGTGTTGAAGACGATCGCATCGGCTTCGAGGGTGGTGACGCGCTCGGGTGCGTAGACGTTGACGAGCTCGACGGTGCGTCCGTCGATGCGGGTGCAGGCGTGGTCGGTAATCGTGGGGATGTTCGCCTTCGTCAGAGCCTCGCGCGTCCACAGGTAGTAGACCTCCGGCATCGTCTCCATCGCGATCATCGGCCAGCGCGAGACGATCGTCACGTCGCAGCCCTCGCGGGCCAGCTTGACCGCGGTCATCGGGCCCGTGATGTCCTGCAGGTCGTCGATCACGACGACCTTGCCCGCAGCCGTCGCCTTGCCATCGATGACGTCGTACCAGCTCATGCAGTTGCCAGTCTCCCAGCCGGCCACCGGGCTGACGGTCTGCCCGTTCCAGCCGTCGCGCCGATTGACGCAGCCGGTAGCGACGACGACGTGGTCGGGAGCCTCCGCAGCGAGGACCTCGTCCAGCCGGGCCTCGGTGACGTCGACCCCTGTGCGGATCTCCGCACCGTTCTTGCTCGCCTGTGCCGCCAGCCACGTCGCGATAAAGCCGAACTCCTCGCGATCTGGCAGGCCCGCCTGCACGCGGACGTGCCCGCCGGTCTCCTGCTCGCGCTCGAGCACGGTGACGCCATGGCCACGGGCGGCCGCCACCCGGGCGAACTCAAGCGCCGCTGGGCCACCACCGATGACGAGCACCTTCTTGGGGTCTGCGACCGGCGTCAGCGTCTCGCCATTCCACTGGCGCTCGCGCCCCTGCTCGGGGTTGTAGATGCACTGGACCCTGCCGCCTGCCGTCGCCGTGCGCCAGCAGTAGTTGGCGGCAACGCAGCGGCGGATGTCGTCCTCACGACCCTCCTTGACCTTCGTCACCCACTCCGCATCCGCGAAGAACTGACGGGCAAGCAGGATCGCATCGGCCTCGCCTGCCGCGAGGATCTCCTCGGCAATCGACGGGTTGGTGATGCGGCCGACGGCCAGCACGGGCTTCGTTGAGACCTGCTTGGCCGCGCGGGTGTACTCGCGCTCCCAGCCGGGCGGATAGGTCATCGGCGTATGAATGAACGAGTGGTGGACTCCTGCCGACACGCTGACGTAGTCGATGTCGGCGCTGTCTTGGATCGCCTCGATCACCTCGTTGAGATCCTTGGGCTCGAGGTCGCCATGCCAGAACGACGTGGAGTTGATGCGATAGCCAATGAAGAGGTCATCGCCGCCCTGCTCGCGCATCGCCTTGAACGAATCGAGCGAGAACCGCAGGCGGTTCTCCAGCGACCCGCCCCAGCGATCCGTACGGTGGTTGTAGAGCGGCGACAGGAACTGCCACGGCAGGTAGCCATGCGCGAGGTGGTACTCGATGCCGTCGAGCCCGGCCTCGGCGGCCCGCCGAGCGGCAGAGCCGAACGAGTCGATGATGTCGGTGATCTCGTGGTCCTCAAGCTCCTTTGGCATCGGCGCGTTCGGCCACTCGCCCGGCGGCACCTGGCTCGGCGCGACGGTATGCCAGGCCGCGTCGAAGTCATAGGCCGAGTCCTTCTGGATCACGGCCATCGAGCGCATCCCGGGGTGGAGCAGCTGGACGGCAACCTTGCAGCCGTGGCGGTGGCACGCCTCACGAATCCGCGCCAGACCCTCGATCTGCCGATCGTCCCAGAGCCCGGGAAACAGCAGGTGCGCCAGCAAGGCATCCTGACGGATCACGTTGCTGCCGATGATGATGAGGCCGCACCCGTTGCGCGCGCGCTCCTCGTAGTAGGCGACGGCCTGATCGGTGAAGGACCCATCGACCGGGTTCGTCACCCACGTCGGACAGGTGGGAGCGAAGACAACGCGGTTCGAAATCGTCGTTCGGCGCAGCTGCCACTCGGAAAACAGCAGGGGATAATCGCTGGCGGCCATCGGTTCCTCTCAGGTGGATGCCTGATCGTCTCCAATTGGTCGGACCACGTCAAGTGCTGCGTCGGCAAATCCGACCGTGCGTGGCTCGTGGCTGGACCACCTGCGCCGCTGGCACGCCGCTGTGGGGCTCGCCGAGGAGTCCCGGCAGGGCGGCCAGCGGTCGGGCGGCCACTCCCTGCCGGGAATCACCCGTCAGCAACCCCACTAAACTAGAGGGATGACCGCCACGACGCCCAGCGGCACCGCCGCCCGCAGCCATCGCATCGCCGCCATTCCGGGAGACGGGATTGGGGTGGAGGTCATGGCCTCCGCGCGCGAGGTCTTGGACGCACTGGCCCAGGTCGAAGGGTTCTCCATCGACTGGGTCGACTACCCGTGGGGCTGCGACCACTACGTCGCAACGGGGCTGATGATGGACGCTGATGGCATCGAGCGGCTCGCCGACTCTGATGCCATTCTGCTCGGCGCCGTCGGCCGGCCCGACGTGCCAGATCACGTATCGCTGTGGGGCCTGCTGATTCCGATTCGTCGGCACTTCGACCAGTACGTGTGCCTGCGGCCCGCGCGGCTGCTGGAGGGGATCACCAGCCCGCTGGCCGAGGGTCGCGGGGCGATCGATCTCGTCATCGTGCGCGAGAACTCGGAGGGGGAGTACAGCGAGGTCGGCGGCCGCTTTCATCAGGGGCAGCCGAGCGAAATGGCGGTGCAGCAGGCGATCTTCACGCGCCCTGGCGTCGAGCGGATCGCCCGCTACGCCTTCGACCTCGCCCGCACGCGCAGCGGCCGCCTCGCATCGGCGACCAAGTCGAACGGCATCGTCCACACGCTCCCCTTCTGGGACGAGGTGGTCGAGGAGGTCGCGGCCGAGTATCCAGACGTCGCGTACGCCAAGTACCACGTCGATGCGCTCGCAGCCCTGCTCGTGCTGGATCCGGCGCGGTTCGACGTGATCGTCGGCTCGAACCTCTTTGGCGACATCCTGTCGGACATCGCCGCGGCCCTCGCGGGGAGCATTGGCATCGCGCCGTCTGGCAACATCGACCCGTCGGGGAGGTACCCGTCGATGTTCGAGCCCGTGCACGGGTCGGCGCCCGACATCGTCGGTCAAGGCATCGCCAATCCGCTTGGCCAGCTCTGGTCGTCGGCAATGATGCTCGAGCACCTTGGCGAGGCCGCCGCTGCTACGCGGCTGCTCGCTGCCATTGAGCAGGTCGTCGCTGCCGGCACCATTACGCCGGACCTTGGTGGTGCTCACTCGACCGTAGACGTCACCCGCGCGGTCATCGCGACGTTCGCGTAGCGCCTCCGGCTAGCCCAGCTCGAGGGCAGCGGCGACGGCTGCCAGCACCTCGAGATGCGCCGAGACCGGACCGAGCTTCGAGCCCATCGTGTTGATGGCGATGTGCGTCGCGCCGACGGCGCGCCACTGCTCGGCCTCGGTGCGGACGTGGTCGAGGTCGCCGCGCCAGGTGATGCGCCCCTCCAGCCCGATTACCGCTGGATCACGGCCGGCCTCAACCGCGGCCGCGGCGATCGTGGCCATCGCCGTATCCAGCTCGGGCCCTGGCGTCATCATCGGAAACCAGCCGTCGGCGAGGCGGCCCATCCTGCGCAGAGCAGGCACCGATGCGCCGCCAAACCAGATCGGGATCGGTCGCTGAATCGGGAGGGGAGCGATGCCGGCGCCGGTGATGCGATCGAACCGGCCCTCGAACGTGACGGAGCGCTCAGTCCAGAGACGGCGCAGGAGCAGCACCTGCTCATCGGCGCGCTTGCCGCGCGTGGCGAAGTCTTGACCCAGCGCCTCAAACTCAACGCGGTTCCAGCCGAGCCCGACGCCGAAGCGAAAGCGCCCCTCGGTCAGCAGATCAAGCTCTGCCGCCTGCTTTGCGACGAGCGCGGTCTGCCGCTGGGGCAGGATGATGATGCCGGGGACGAGCTCCAGCCGGGTGATGCCGGCCAGAAAGCCAAACATCACCATCGGCTCGTGAAACGTCGAGTCGATGTCGTACGGTCCCGTCCAGTTCTCGTGAACCGTGGTGTCAGCACCAACGACGTGGTCGTAGGCGACGATGTGGCGATAGCCGAGCTGCTCTACGCCGACGGCGTAGGCGCGGAGGTCGGCGACGGCTCCGCCAAGCTCGGTCTGGGGTAGCACGGCTCCAATGCGCATGTGGCTCCTCTTCGCCGCTGGCTGAGGCCAACGCACGCTCGCGAGCAGCGTAGCCGACGCGATGGCCCTGCTGCGACCACGCTGGGCTAGGGTTTGTCTGCATCCGAGGAGGCGCTCTTGGCAACCTGTGGCGAAGCGGCGATCCGCCTGCTTGAGCAGTACGACGTTGACACGATCTTCGGAATCCCCGGCGTGCATACGCTGGAGTACTACCGTGGGCTTGCGGACTCGCCGATTCGGCACGTCACGCCGCGGCACGAGCAGGGCGCGGGCTACATGGCGCTCGGCTATGCGCGCGTGACAGGCAAGCCTGGCGTCTGCTGCCTGATCACCGGGGCCGGTCTGACGAATGCGGCGACAGCAATCGCCACTGCGCACCACGACTCGCTGCCGCTGCTGATCATCTCGAGCGGCACCGCCATTGAGGATGCCGAGCAGGGGCATGGATCGCTGCACGACCTTCCGGATCAGCCGGCGTTCATGTCCACGATCTGCGCCGTCTCAATCGACGTCCGCGACCCGTCCGAGCTGCCCGAGGCCTTCGCCACGGCGTTCGAGCTGTTCGCCTCGGAGCGCCCGCGGCCCGTGCACATCAGCGTGCCGATCGACATTCTGTCCCTGCCTGCCGCCGGCGACCAGCGCCTGCCCGAGCGAGCGATCCGCCCTCTGCCTGACGCAGCGCTCCTCGCGCGGGCTGCTGAGGTGCTCGCAGGTGCCGTCCGCCCGATGGTGCTCCTCGGTGGTGGCACGACGGGTGCTCAGACCGAGGCCATTGCGTTCGTGGAGCGCCTCGGCGCTCCCGTCGCCATGACCATCGCGGCCAAGGGCGTGGTTCCCGATGGTCATCCGCTCGCGCTCGGCACCACCGCGACGATCTCACCGATCTTCGAAGCGCTTGAGCAGGCCGACGTGGTTGTCGCCGTTGGCACCGAGTTCTCGGAGACCGATTACTTCTACTCGCCGACGCTGGCCCCGCCAGCTTTCGGTGGCACGCTGATCCGCATCGACATCGACCCGGAGCAGCTCGATAAGCGCCGCGCGGCAACGATCGGACTGCACGGCGATGCCGCCCTCACGCTGGCAGCGTTGACGACGGAGCTCACAGCTCGCGGCAGCCAAGGCGCTGGGGATGAGCGCGCGGCTGCGCTGCGTGCTGCCAATGCTTGGTGGCCCGGGGTCGAGGAGTTCCAGCCGTTTCTCGCAGCGCTTGCGGCCGCGCTCCCCGCGGATGGCGTGCTCGCAGTCGACTCAACGCAGCCCGTCTACGCGGCCGCGCACCTCTGGCGTGGCCTGCGACCAAACGCGTACCTCCCGTACGGCGGCTTCGGCACCCTCGGGCCCGCGCTGCCGATGGCGATCGGGGCCAAGCTCGGGGCGCCCGAGCGGCCCGTGATGGCGCTGGCCGGTGACGGCGGCTTCCTGTTCACGATCCAAGAGCTCGCAACGGCTGTCGACCTCGGACTGCCCTTGGCAATCGTGGTGTGGCAGAACCACGGCTACGGTGAGATCAAGGACTCGATGGAGCGCGTCAACGTGCCACCCGTTGGCGTCGACACGTCCGCCCGCGATTTCCTGAAGATCGCCGAGGGCTTTGGCTGCCGCGCGGTCCGCGCGGAGTCGCTGGACGCGCTCGGCGGGCTGGTCGCGGAGGCGTTTGCTGCCGACCGACCGACGCTGATCGAGGTCGTGGCCGATCGGGTCGCGCCAGCGGCGCTGCCAGTGCGGTGAGCGGGCGCCTGCTGCTGCCTCGCGTGCTGCTCGGCCTGGTGGCCCTGCTCGCCTTCGGCGCGGGCCAGGCCGCGGCCGCGCCCACTGCCGCGTGGACGCTGATTGCCACGCGGCCGCACGACGCGACGGCGTTCACCGAGGGGCTCGTTGCCGATCGGGGAGACCTGCTGGAGAGCACGGGCCTCAACGGGCAGTCAGCCGTGCGGCGCCTAGACGCCCGCACTGGTGCCATCCTTGCCACGACGGCGCTCTCGCCGAGCGAGTTTGGCGAGGGCCTGACGGTGCTTGGCGGCAGCGCCATTCAGCTGACGTGGACCCAGCACCTGCTCCACGTCTATGACCCGACGACCCTGGCGTTGATCCGCACGCGCCGCTATCGCTTCGATGGCTGGGGGCTCACCACGAATGGGCGGCAGCTGATTGCGAGCGACGGCTCGTCCACCCTGCGGTGGCTCGACCCGGTATCGCTGCGCGTCGTCCGGCGCGTCACGGTCAGAGACGGTGCACGGCCCGTGGTCGACCTCAACGAGCTGGAGTACCGTCACGGCGTGATCTGGGCGAACGTCTGGCACTCGGACCGCATCGCGCTGATCGACCCGGCGTCGGGGCGCGTGCGCGCCTGGGTCGATCTACGGTCGCTGCGGCGCCGCCTCAGCACGCCCGGCGAGGTGCTCAACGGCATTGCGCGCGACCCCGTCACGGGGCAGATCGCGGTGACCGGAAAGCTCTGGTCGGAGCTCTTCGTGATCCGTCTCGTCGACGGCGTGCCTGCGGCCTAGGTGGTCAGCACACCGGCTCAGGCGTGCTGACCACCTACGGCTCCTCGCCTACGCCAGCTCGAAGCGGATCGGCAACGCACCAACCTGCAGCGTGCTGGCGCCGAGGGCGTGCAGCTGCTCCAGGCCGTCGACGATCGTCAGGAAGTGGTTGCCTGCCAGCGGCCCGGCCTTCGAGGCGAAGCTGCAGGGCCCGTACGGAAACAGCAGCTCGCACTCAGAGATCCCGCCGGGATACCAGAGGATCTCACCCGGCGACGGGTAGGAGGTGGCGTCCTCGAATGGCACGCCGAGATCGAAGTCGCCGAGTGGAATCCAGCACGACTCACCGCTCCAGCGCACGTGGATCATGCGGTTCTCGTAGGGCAGCAGGCTCAGAAACGCCGCGCAGGTCTTCGGTGCGCGCTCCTGCTCTAGGCGCGCCGTAAACGCGGTCTTGCCGCTCGTGATGCGGATCAGCTGCTCGGCCATCTCGTGTCTCCTCGGGGATTGCGTGAGGAAAGTCTGCCGGACCGCACGCGCGTGGGAAGCATGTCCATGCGGACCTCTGCCACGATGGGAGCCACGATGGCGCGCCTGCCCGATCCCAGCCAGCACGAGCTCTCGCCACGGTCGCGCGAGGTGCTCGACGCGCTACCGCCAAATAACGTGTTTCGCACGCTGGCCCACGCTGACGCCGCGTTTCCTCCGCTGATGGCGCTGACTGCGAGCCTGTGGAACGACGCGGTGCTGAGCCAGCGCCACCGCGAGCTCGCGATCCTCCGCACCGCGCGCCTCGTGGATTCTGCCTACGAGTGGATGCACCACATCGAGGTAGCGCGCATGGTCGGCATCAGCGAGGACGAGCTTGACGCCATCGACGTTGGCAGGCTCGAGCTCGCTGCGTTCGGCACGGCTGATCGGCTGCTGCTCGCTGCCGTGCCCGACATCCTCGCCCACCGTCGCTCCGACGACGCGGTGTTTGCCGAGCTGAGCCGCTGCTTCAGCAGGCGCGAGCTCGTCGAGCTGCACCTCGTCGTCGGTCTGTACGCGACCATCGCAGGTGTCGTTGCGGACTTCGACGTGGAGCACGACGCACGGTCTGGCGCCTTCGATCTTGAGCACGACGATCGCGGGCCGCGGCTCGGCGGCTAGCGGCTGCGCAGCGATCTACAGCGCGCGCGTCAGCCGCTCGACGGTCTTGCCGCGACCGATGATGACCTCGTGCACCATCGACGCGGGAAAGATCCCGTGCTCGACGACCCCGGGGACGCTGCTGAGCCAGACGGCAAGGCGCTCAGGGTCGGCGGCGCTGCCCGTGTAGTCGGCGATCACGCCGCCGTCGGGGCTGCGCGGCACGTCACGGAGCGTCACGTGGCCGATCCGCTTGAGGGTTGCGGCTAGCCCGAACGGCAGGAGCTCAAGCGGAATGGGCGTCGCGATCTCGGCGACGAGCTTGGACGAGTCGGCGATCACGACGAAGCGATCGGCCGCCGCGGCAATGATCTTCTCGCGGGTCTGGGCGGCCCCACCGCCCTTGACGAGCCAGTGGTCCGGCGCGATCTGGTCTGCACCATCGATGGCGAGGTCGAGCCGGTCCACCTCGTCGGCGCTCTCCACGGCGAGACCGAGCGCACGAGCGGCCTCCTCGGTGGCGGCAGAGGTGGCAACGCAGCGAATATCGAGCTTGCGCTTCGCGATGGCTGGCAGCAAGAACGCGACCGTCGAGCCGGTGCCGAGCCCGACGATCATGCCGTCTTCGATCAGCAGCGCGGCGGCCTCAGCCGCGGCCTTCTTCTCCGTGTCTTGGCTCATAGGCGGCACCGTAGCGGCAGCGGCGGGATCACGGGCGGGGCGGGCTCGGAGATCGCCGCTCGGGTCGCGCCGACGACGGTGCTGCGGCCTCAGCTTCCGGCGGCAGCGGCGTCCGCGATCACGAGCGATCGGGGACCGACGACGCGCCCTGCGGGAATTGCCAGATCGCCGGCGAGCAGCTGCACGAGCGCCTCGCGCTTATCGGCGCCCGTGACGAGCCAGAGCAGCAGCCCGCAGTGCGTGAGGGCCGGATACGTCAGCGTCATCCGCTTGGTGCCTTGGTACGTCGTTGCCGTGAGCGCTACCCGGCGGTCTGCCACGTCGAGCACGTCATCGCCAGGCACGAGCGAGGCGGTGTGGCCATCTGGGCCGAGGCCGAGCTGAATGACGTCGATGATCGTGGGCAGCGCGCCAGCGTAGCGTGCCGCCGCCGCCACCAGGTCGGCGTCGTTGACGGGCATGGGGCAGATGGCAACGGGCACCGTCGGTCCGAGGCTGCCCTCAAGCGACGTCAGGTTGCGCTGCGGATCGCCCGCAGGCGCGATGCGTTCGTCGACCTGAAAGATCGAGGTCTCCACCCACGGCAGCTGCTCGTCGAGCAGGTCGGCGAACATGGCCTGTGGCGTTCGGCCTCCGCTAACCGCCAACGAGAATGCTCCGTGAGCGGCCACGGCTCGCCGCGCCTCCTCCGCTATCCGGGTTGCCGCCGCGCGAGCGGCCGCCGCAGCATCCGACGCCACCACGAGCTCGTGGTGCATCAGTCCTTCCTCTCGGCGTGGCCGCCGAACTCGCTGCGCATCGCAGACAGCACCCGACCGGTGAACTGGCCCAGCCCACGCGATTCGAAGCGCTGGATCAGCGAGGCTGTGATGACCGGCGCGGGCACGCCCTCCTCGATTGCCGCAATCGTCGTCCAGCGGCCCTCACCGGAGTCGGAGACGCGACCATCGAAGGTGGCGAGCTCGGGATCCTTCGCCAGCGCGCTGGCGGTCAGGTCGACCAGCCAAGAGCCGACGACCGAGCCGCGGCGCCAGACCTCGGCCACCTCGGCCACGTCGATCTCGTACTGGTAGAACTCCGGGTCGCGCAGCGGCGTCGTCTCAGCGTCGAACTCCTGCTGGTGGAGCCCCACGTTGGCGTGCTTGATGATGCTGAGGCCCTCGGCGATCGCGGCCATCATCCCGTACTCCACGCCGTTGTGGACCATCTTGACGAAGTGTCCCGCGCCATTCGGGCCACAGTGGAGGTAGCCCTCCTGCGCGGTGCCGTCGGTGCGCGTCCGGCCCAGCGTCGGCTCGACGCTGCCCTCGCCCGGCGCAATCGTCCGCCAGATCGGGCCGAGCCGCTCGACCTGCGCGTCCTCGCCGCCGATCATCAGGCTGTAGCCGCGCTCGAGGCCCCAGACGCCGCCGCTCGTCCCGCAGTCGATGTAGTGGATCTGCCGGGCCGCTAGCTGCCGGGCTCGCAGAATGTCGTCGCGGTAGTACGAGTTGCCGCCGTCGATGATGACGTCATCGGCCTCGAGCAGCGCCTCAAGCTCGTCGACCATCGGCTGCACGATGCCTGCCGGAACCATGATCCAGACGTTGCGCGGCCGCTCGAGCTTCGCCACGAGGTCGGCCAGCGACGATGCGCCCACTGCGCCTTCCGCCACGAGCGCTGCGGTGGCGGCGGGATTGACATCGAAGACGACGCAGGAGTGCCCGTCGCGCATGAGCCGCCGCACGAGGTTGGCCCCCATCCGGCCGAGGCCGACCATGGCGAGCTGCATGGGATGTTCTGTAGCCATCTGGTTCTCCTGTGCCTCAGGTGCGCCGCAGAGCGCGGTAGCGGCGGATCAGTGCGTTCGTCGACGAATCGTGCTTCAGGTTGGGCTCTGCTGCGCTGTCGAGCTCGGGGATGATTGCGACGGCCAGCGCCTTGCCGAGCTCCACGCCCCACTGGTCGAAGGAGTCGATGCCCCAGATGACGCCCTGCGTATGGACGCTGTGCTCGTAGAGCGCCACGAGCGTGCCGAGCTGGAAGGGCGTGAGCCGCTCGGCGAGGATCGTGCTCGTCGGGCGATTGCCCTCCATCACGCGATGCGGAATTACGCTCTCGGGCGTGCCTTCGGCGCGCACCTCCTGCTCCGTCTTGCCGAAGGCGAGGGCCTCCGCCTGCGCGAAGACGTTGCTCATCAGAATGTCGTGGTGCTCGCCGATCGGGTTGAGCGCGTTGGCGAAACCGATGAGGTCGAGCGGGATCAGCAGCGTGCCCTCGTGGATCAGCTGAAAGAAGGAGTGCTGGCCGTTCGTCCCCGCCTCGCCCCAGTAGACGGCGCCGGTGTCGTAGTCCACCTGCGTGCCGTCAAGGGTGACGTGCTTGCCATTCGACTCCATCGTCAGCTGCTGCAGGTAGGCCGGGAAGCGCTTGAGGTACTGCTCGTACGGCATCACGCCGATGGTCTGGCTGCCGTAGAAGTCGCGGTACCAGACAGCAAGCACGCCCATGATCACCGGCAGGTTGCGGTCGAAGGGGGCGGTCCGGTAGTGCTCATCGATCGCGTGGAAGCCCGCCAGCAGCTCTGCGAACGCGGTCGGCCCGATGGCGATCATCGTTGAGAGGCCAATCGCTGAGTCCAGCGAGTAGCGGCCGCCGACCCAGTCCCAGAAGCCGAACATGTTGGCCGTGTCGATGCCGAACCGTGCCACGCGCTCCGCGTTGGTGGAGACGGCGACGAAGTGCCGGGCGATCGCCCGCTCGTCGCCCAGAGCGGCCAGCACCCACGTGCGCGCGGTCGCGGCGTTCGTCATCGTCTCGAGGGTGCCGAACGTCTTCGAGGCGATGATGAAGAGGGTCTCTGCCGGGTCGAGGTCGCGGGTGGCCTCCGTGAAGTCGGTCGCATCGATGTTTGAGACGAAGCGAAACGCGAGCTGTCGATCGGAGTAGAACTTGAGCGCCTCGTAGGCCATGACGGGGCCGAGGTCGGAGCCGCCGATGCCGATGTTGACGACGGTGCGAATGCGGCGGCCAGTGAACCCCAGCCAGGCTCCGCTGCGGATCGCATCCGCAAAGGCCCCCATCCGGTCGAGGGTCGCGTGGACGTCACCAACGACATCCTGGCCATCGACCAGGAGCGTGGCGTCGCGCGGGAGGCGCAGCGCGGTGTG
>CAMDVX010000002.1 GCA_945877865.1 Bifidobacterium breve
GCTAGTGGGCACCATCGAGCTCGGGAGCACGCTGACCGCGACCACCGGTACGTGGACGTTTCTCCCTACGCTGCTGCAGCACAGCTGGCAGCGTTGCACGACGGCGGGAGCGACAGACTGCACGACCGTGGCCGGGCAGACGCGTGCCACGTACGTCCTCACCAGCGCGGATCAAGCCACCTACCTCCGTGCGCTCGTCACCGCGTCAAACCTCAATGGGGCCGGCACGGCGACCGCAACAGCAACGACCTCGCAGGTGCCAACGAGCCTGTTCACCATTACCAAGCCGAAGGTGCGGTACCTCGCACGGTCGGTCGTGCTGACCTCCGTCATCACCGTTAGCTGGGGCGGTCAGATCGTTCAGCGGGCCTCATCATACGCTGGCTCGCGCATGACCCGACGCTGCCGCGTGGCGCGGCTCTCGCCCGCAGCGGACGCCTATGCCCTGCGCTGCCGCCTGCTTGGTCCAGCGCGTAACCTGCTGCGAGCGCGAGCGCTGAGGCTCACGATCGCGACGTCGTTCACGGCCACCGGGGGGCCAACGGTCACGACGACGCAGCCCCTGACTATCCCCAAGCGACGCAGGCCGTAGGCGGCTCCTCAGCGAGCGAGGAAGGCCTCGATCGCGGCCCGGGTCGCTGGATGTGCGAACGTCGCGTGCTCGGCAACGAGCTCGGCCGCCACGGCAGCGTCGTACGTCGCCTCTGCCGAGCCATCGAGGAGCCTGCGGGTATGGGCCACGCCGCTGCCCGGATGGTCCGCGATGTGGGTAGCTAGCGCGAGCGCCCGGGACCGTAGCTGGTCGGCGAGGACCGACTCCTCGGCCAGCCCGATCATCACCGCCTCGGTGCCGGAGACCGTCGGGCCAGCGAGGAGCAGCCAGCGAGCCCGACCACCTCCGACGAGCCGGGGCAGGATCCACGTCAGTCCGCTCGTCGGGCTGAGGCCGAGATCGAGGTCGCCGACCCGTAGCCGAGCGTCGTCGGCAACGATCCTCAGGTCGCAGAGGCACATCAGCTCGAAGCCGCCGGCGATCGCGTGTCCGTGGACCGCCGCGATCAGCGGCTTGCCTAGTCCGCGGATCGCCTCGCCGAGCAGGCGATAGCGCTCGAGGTAGACGGCGAACCTCGGGGCGTCGAACTGGCGAAGCTCGTTGAGATCGGCGCCGGCGCAGAACGACGGGCCGGCGCCGGCGAGAACGACGCAGCGGCAAGAGCCGTCGGCGGCCAGCTCGCGCAGGGCCGCCAGCAGCGCATCGAGCAGCTCGCTCGAGAGGGCGTTGTGGACCTCGGGTCGGTCGAGCTCGAGCAGGACAACCGGGCCGTGCTGCTCGCGGTTGAGCATCATCAGGGTGCATCTCCAAGGTAGGCACGAAAGAGGCGCTGCGACTTACGCTCTGCACGAGGAAGCGACTCTGCTGGCACGAGCTCGACGGCGGGGGAGAAGTTGAGACGCAGACGGATGGCCTCCGCGACGCGCTCTGCCAGCTCGCTGCTCGGCTCGGCGGCTGTCTCGACCACGACGCGAGGCTCGTAGTCGATCGGTGGAGCCGCGTCGAGGACGATGATGAACTCCCCCGTCACGAGCGGACGCAGCCCGTACAGGACATCCTGCACGCCGAGCGGGAAGACGTTGACGCCGCGGACGATGAACATGTCGTCACCGCGCCCGATCATCGAGAAGCGCAGCCCCGTGCGCCCGCACGGGCAGGGCGCAGCATGGAGCTGGACGAGGTCGTGGGAGCGGTAGCGCACGAGATAGCTGGCCTCGCGGCCGAGGTTGGTGAAGACCAGCTCGCCGGTGGCGCCGTCCTCGCAGGGCACGACCGCGCCAGCGGTCGGATCGATCAGCTCGGTGACGAAGTGCCCTTGCGTGATCAGATGCAGGCCCGTGCGATGCTGACACTCGGCGGCCATCACGCCCGTCTCCGACAGGCCGTAGACGTCCTGCGCAGAGCAGCCCCACGTCTCCTCGATCAGATCGCGGAAGCCCGGGACCTGCAGACCGCCCTCGCCGGAGAAGATGCCTTTCGCGAGGCGCAGAGCGCGGGGCTCCAGGCCATGCTCGCGGGCGACCTGCGCCAGCCGCAGCGCATAGGCGGGCGTGGAGTAGAGGAGCCACGGAGTCGCCATCGCCTGCACCAGCTCGAGCAGCCGCAGCGAGTTGCCCGTGCCATAGGGCAGCACGCAGAGTCCGGCGTGCTCGAACCCCATGTGGTCGGTCACGCCGCCAACGTACATTGAGTAGTTCATGCACTCCAAGACGAGGTCGCCGGGGACGCCGCCGGCGCACCTGATCGCGCGGGCGGCGACATCGTCAAGCCAGGCCAGATCGGCACGCGTGAAGCCCATCCGCATCGGCACGCCCGTGGTGCCGCCGGTGCACTGGATGCGGGTGATGCGATCGAGCGATTGCCCCTGCGTGCCACCCAGCGGCGGAGCGGCATCCTGCGAGCGACGAAGCTCGTCCTTCTCGGTGAAGGGCAGGCGAGCAAGGTCCGCGACGGTCCGAATGTCGTGCACGTCAACGCCGGCTGCCGCCCAGAGCGCGCGGTAGAACGGGCTCGTCGCCTCGACGTAGGCGAGCTGCTCTGGCAGCCGAGCGCTGATCACCTCTCGCTCCTGCGACGGGTCGGCCAGCTCGACCGCCGGGCTCCAGACTCGCTCGTCCACACGACCTCCCGGCGCTGAACCGTATCAGCGGATCAGCGCAGCGTCACGGCTGAGCGCGTGCGTGCAGCATCGGCGCTGCTGCACGCACGCGCTCAGCGAACCCACTAGGCCGCGAGCCGCCAGAGCTGACGCGTTCGCGTTGAGCCCGATGCTGCGCAGGTCTGCCACGTCAGCGTTCGCTTGAGGTGAACAGGGCTGCCGCCGCCGCCCTCAGTCGTTGTCGAGCCGACCGTGAGGCAGAGCCCGGGCTGGCTCTTCGGGTGCACTTGCCTGGCAGCGAGCCGGATCGTGCCGGTGCTCGTTGCGCTGCACGTCTGCAGCGTGACGCTGCCGCCGGCGCGGGCGCCGGCGCTGGCCATGCAGACCCCGAAGTACGGAATGCGCACCCGGCCCTGCGAGACGACGCCGCTGGTCGTGATGCCCTGATCGACGCTGATTGGACCCTCGGCGCTGTAGCACGAGTGCGCCTGGAGCGGGCTCGTCGTCTTGGCCTCCGTCTTCGAGCCCATCATGTCGACGCAGTAGCCACGCGGCTCGTCGAGGTTGCTGATGAGGCGCAGCTCGGACAGGGTCGCCGCCCGCGCAGGGGTGACGCCCGCCGCCATGATGGCGAGGGCAGCAGCCGCAACGGCGGCAAGGCGAAGAGGTGTCTGGATGGTCATGCTGTGGTCCTTTCGTGGCGGTTGAGCCGAGTGTTCTTTCGCATTCGGCTCTACTATGGCTGCTCTTCCTGAGAGTGGCCTGAAGGCAGCAATCAGGGCGAATCTCGCTGGACCACTGGCGGTGCGCAGCCCCGTCAGGATGCAACGGTGGCAGGGGCGCCGCCGATGGCGCCGGACTCCGCGAGCGCGGCGATCTCCGCGCTCGAGTACCCCAGCTCGCTGAGGACCTCGTCGGTACAGGCCCCTCGTCGCAGCCCGGCATGGCGCACGGCGCCCGGCGTCTTGGAGAGGCGCGGCGTGACGGCCGATTGGACGAGGTAGCCTGCGCCGTCGGGATTCGCGACCGAGGCGATTGAGCCGCGAGCCTGAACGTGCTCATCCTCGAGCAGCAGGGCCGCGTCGTAGACCGGGCCGGCCGCTGCTCCAGCGGCAGCCATGACGCCGACCGCATCGCGCCACTCCCGCTGCGACGTCCACGCGGTGATCGCCTGATCGAGCGCCTCAACGTGCTTGATGCGTGACGCGCCGGTCAAGAAGCGCGGGTCGTCGGCCAGCGTGTCGCCTCCAACCACCTGGAGGATCCGGCGAGCGACCGAGTCTGCGGAGCCGGACATGCAGATCCAGCCGTCCTTGCACGGGTAGACGTTGCGCGGAGCCGAGAACCAGAGCCGTGAGCCAATCCGCTGGTCGGAGACGCCAGTGCGCTGCGTGATCGTCGTGCCGGGGCCGACGATATCCAGCATCGATTCGAGCAGCGTGGCGTCGATTACCTGGCCCTCGCCCGTCTGATCGCGATGCCGCAGAGCAGCGAGGACGCTGAAGGCCGCCAGCGCGCCGGTCACCTCGTCGGCCAGTGCAATCGGAGGGAGGGTCGGTGGGCCGTCGGGCTGTCCCGTGGTGAAGGCGAGCGTGCTCATCGCCTCGGCGATCGTGCCGAAGCCCGCCCGATCCGAGTACGGACCATCCTGTCCGAAGCCCGTCACGCGGAGCACCACGAGGCCGGGGTTCTCGTCCAGCAACACCGTCTCCGGATCCAGCCCGAGGCGCTCCAGGGTGCCAGGGCGAAAGTTCTCAATCAGCACGTCGGCGCTGCGCACCAGCCGCAGCAGGACCTCGCGTCCGCGCGGGTGCTTGAGGTCGAGCTCCATCGGGCGCTTGTTGCGACCGATCAGCCGCCAGTAGAAGCCGTCCGAGCCGTCGCTCTCCCCGAGGGTGCGTGCGCCGTCGCCCACCCCAGGGCGCTCGATCTTGATGACGTCCGCGCCGAAGTCTGCCAGCCGCCGCGCCGCGCTCGGTCCCGCAAACACCGTCGCGAGGTCGAGCACGCGAATGCCGGTGAGCGGACCCTCGTGCGCGAGGCCCGCCACGTCAGCGAGCCAGAACCTGGTCGAAGGCCGCCAGCACGCGATCTGCAGTCGGTCGATTGGCGTTCACGCCCATCATGCCGATGCGCCAGATTGGAGGAGCGGTCGGGCCAAGCCCGCCACCGACCTCGATGTTGTGTGCGCCGAGCAGCTCGGCCTGGACGGCCTTGCCGTCGACGTGCTCGGGAACGCAGACTGCGGTCAGCTGAGCCAGCTGGCAACCGGCGTCCGCCAGCAGCTCGAAGCCCCGCTCCTGGAAGCCTGCCTGCAGGTAGGCGCCAGCGTCGGCGTGCCGCGCGTAGCGGGCGTTGAGGCCTTCGGCGAGGCTGAGACGCAGCGCCTCCCCGAGCGCGTAGTACTGCAGGTTCGGTGTGGTGTGGTGATACGTCATTGGCCGGTCCAGCCAGAACCTCAGGTGCTCAGCAAGGTCGAGCGAGTAGGGCACCGACATACCATCGCGACCAAGCCGGTCGATCGCGCGCGTCGAGAGGGTGATTGGGGACAGACCGGGAGGCGCCGCGAGGCACTTCTGGCTGCAGGCGTAGGCGTAGTCAATGCCCCACTCGTCGGCTTCGATCGGCATGCCGCCGATCGCCGTGACGCAGTCGGCATAGAGCAGCGCATCGTGTCCCGACGCACGCAGCGCGGCACCGAGGTCCGCGACGGGGTAGGCCACGCCGGTCGACGTCTCGGCGTAGACCACGCAAACCATCACGGCCTCCGGATGCGCGGCCAGCGCGTCCATGACCTGCTCAACAGGAACGTGCTGGCCGAATGGCACGGTCAGCTCGACGGTGTTTGCCCCGCGCCGACGCAGCATCTCGATGATGCGGTGACCAAAGAACCCCCCGCTGCAGGCGATAACTGTGTCGCCTGGAGCGACGAGGTTGACGATCCCGGCCTCCATGCCGCTCGTGCCACTAGCCGAGAGGCAGAGCGAGGCCCCGTCAGAGCGTCCGTAGACCGTGCCAATCATGTCTGCCATCACGAGGAGCTCGTCCCAGAAGACTGGGTCGAGGTGTCCGATCAGTGGCTTCGACATGGCGGCAACAACGCGGGCGTCGACGTTAGACGGGCCAGGACCGGTCAGCAGGCGGAGCGGCGGCTGAAACGCGGCTGGGGTGGTCGAAGCGGCGGGAACGGTGGTACTCAAGCGAGAATCTCCTGCTCTGGTTGAACGCACTCTACGTGCAGCGCTCCATGACGACCAACACGAATTCGCCGCTGATTGATCGGAGAATACCGATTAGACGCGCAGGCTCAGGTGCTCGAAGCATCGACCGTCGTCACGCACACGGACGCTGATCTCTGGCGTCGTCGTGGTGCTGCGGCGTGCGGAAGCAGCTGGCTGCTGACCGTGACCCTCACCGACCAGCGGTTCGAAAGGCGGTCCACCACCCGCGTCAGGCTCCCGTCAGCCGGTCTGCGCGGGTGACCACGTTCTCGGCCATGCGAATCGACGCGGCGTCGATGAGGCGACCATCGAGCGAGACGGCGCCTCGGCCGACGCGGGCGGCGTCCTCCATCGCGGCCATGATGCGTCGAGCCCGATCGATCTCGGCGGGCTGTGGCGAGAACACGCTGTTGGCGAGCTCGACCTGCGAGGGGTGGATCGCCCACTTGCCCTCGCAGCCGAGCGCGGCCGCCCGGCGCGCGGCCATCAGGTAGCCCTCAGGATCGTTGAAATCGCCGAACGGTCCGTCGATTGGGCGCAGGCCGGTCGCGCGACACGCCACGATCATCCGCGAGAGCGCGAAGTGCCACGGGTCGCCCCAATGCAGCTCGCGCGAGCCATCTGCGGCTGCGTCGGTGAGGACCGCATACTCCGGCGTGACGCCGCCAATCACGACGGTTCGGGCGCGCGTCGAGGCCGCGTAGTCGGCGACGCCAAACGACAGCGCCTCCAGCCGCTCGGGGCAGGTCTCCGCGATCCGCTCGACGTTTGCCATGCCCGGCGCGGTCTCGATGAGCGCCGTCAGGGCGATCGTGTCGTAGCCGTACGCCTGCTCAATCTGGCTGAGCAGCATGGCGACGAACTCGATATCCGACGGCCTGCCAACCTTCGGGATGAGGAGCATGTCAAGCCGATTGCCGACGGCCTCGACGATGTCGACGATGTCACGGTACGCCCAGTGCGTGTCGAGCCCGTTGATACGGACCGAGACTGCGCAGCTGGACCAGTCATCAGACGTCAGGGATGCGATGGCGTTCTTGCGAGCCTGCACCTTGTCGTCGGGGGCGACGGCATCCTCAAGGTCGAGGAAGACGATGTCGGCGCCAGCATGGGGTGCCTTGGCAAGCATCTTCAGGTTCGAAGCGGGGACGGCGAGCTCAGAGCGGTGGAGGCGATCACGGTTCGGCATGCCACGCACGGTACGACAAGAACAGTTGGACTTCCAGCGGGTACTCGTGTCTAATTGATAGGACAGTGGCTATGACACTCTCTCAGCTACGAACCTTCCTTGCCGTCGCCGACGATGGGTCCGTCCGTGCAGCCGCCGTCCGCCTCCGCGTCTCACAGCCCTCGGTCTCAGGCAGCATCGCCGCACTCAGCGAGGAGGTTGGCGTTGCTCTGACCGAGCGTGACGGTCGTGGAGTCAGGCTCAGCGCCGGTGGGCGAGCCTTCCTGCCCCACGCCCGCGAGGCGCTTGGCCTGCTTGAGCAAGGTGCGCGGCTCGCCCAGAGCGCCGCCAGCGAGGGATACGCGACGGTCCGCATTGCGGCCGTCTACACCGCGGCGGAGCACCTGCTTCCGCCTCTGCTGCGCGCCTTTCGTGAGGAGCATCCTGGCATCCCAATTGAGCTTGAGATCGGCAACCGCGAGCATGTGCTGGACCTGCTCGGAGCACGCGCCGCGGACATTGGCATCGGCGGCCGGACTCCAGACGGCGGCCAGTTCGACGGCCTGCGTATCGCGGTCAATGAGCACGCTGTGGTCGCAGCTCCCGATCATCCGCTGGCCGGGCGCGAACGAGTGCCAATCGCGGAGCTCGCAGGGGAGACCTGGCTGGTGCGCGAAGAGGCCTCGGGCACACGACGGCTCGTTGACGAGTACCTCGCCGCCGCCCGGATCTCGCCTCCGCTGACGACGATTGGGTCGAACAGCGCGGTCGCCGCCTCCGCGATGGTTGGCCTCGGCATCGGCGTCGTGCCTGCCGTGGCCGTTCAGCACCAGCTCGTCGCAGGTACGCTTGCGCGCCTCGCCGTTGATCCCGAGCCGCCCTCCCGCGATTGGTTCGCGCTGCTGCCCACCCGCAGGCCGCATCCAGCCGCCCGCACGCTGGCCGCGTTTCTCAGTCGGTCCTGAGGAACCTGACGATGCGGTCGGCGATCTCGTCGGGCCGCTCAATGTGCAGCCAGTGGCCGACGCCAGCGACCTGCTCCAGCTCGAGGCCAGCCGCAAAGCGCCCCGCGATCTCCGTGTAGCAGGCGGAGCCGATGCAGCCGTCCGCGGAGCCGTGCAGCACGAGCGCGGGGACCAGCACGTCGCCGGTCTGTGAGGTTGCCGTCAGGTCGTCGTGGTACCAGCGGTGGATCGCAAGCCCAACCTCGGGGCGGGCGAGTGCAGCGAGCACAAGCGGCCACTCAGCCCGCTCGAAGCCGGGTGACCATTCGGCATGCACCTGCGCGAGCCAGCTCGGATCGGTTGCCAGCGCGGGTGCGTCGGACGAGAAGGCGAGGATCCACGCGTAGGCTGCCGTCTTCTGCTCTGCGAGCTCCCGCCGGCGGACGCTAAACCCTGCCGGGTGCGGCACTGCCAGCGCAGCGATCCGACGAATGCGATCGGCATGATCAGCACCCAGATCGTAGGCCACGAGACCGCCCCAGTCGTGGCCGATCACCGCACACCGCTCGAGCCCGAGCGCGTCAAGCACCGCGATCATGTCGCCGGCTACCGCTGACGTCCGGTAGTCGTCGACCGGCCCCGACGGGGAGTAGCCGGGCAGCGCGGGAACGATCGCACGGAAGCCTTGCTCAACCAGGCGTTCAACGAGCGGTCGGAGGCCGACCGGGACGTCTGGGAACCCGTGCAGCACCAGCACAGGCTCGCCTTCGCCAGCATCCCAGACCGCCAGGTCCGCGCGGGCTCGCACGATCCGTGGGGGCTGGTCGAACAGGTCCATGCCTAGATCGCCGTGAAGCCGCCGTCGACCGGGAGAATCACGCCCGTCAGCCAGGCGGCGTCGTCGGAGGCGAGAAAGAAGGCGGCGCCAGCGATGTCCTCGGCCTCGCCTAAGCGTGGCAGCGGCGTTGCCGCCTGAAGCCCGGCCAGCTTGGTCGGATCATCCCAGAGGTTCCGGGTCATCGCCGTGCGGACGTACCCGGGGCAGATGGCGTTGACGGTGATCGAGTGCTCGGCCAGCTCGATCGCGAGCGTACGCGTCAGCTGGATGACCGCTCCCTTGCTCATGTTGTAGTGGTAGCCGGTGCGGATGCCGGTGAGCCCTGCGATCGACGCGAGCGTAATGATGCGGCCGCCGCGACCGGCTGCGACCATCGCACGCGACGCCTCTCGACACGTCCACCAGACGCCGTCCTGATTGACCGACTGCACCTGCTTGTAGGCCGCAAAGTCCTCGTCGACCAGCTTGTAGGCCATCGGCGAGACGCCGGCATTTGCCACCGCGATATCAAGACCGCCAAACGCCGAGGTGGCGTGGGCGACCGCCGCGGCGACGGCCACACCGTCGGTGACATCGCAGGGGACGAAGGCCGCGCGGCCGCCAGCGGCCCGAATTGCCTGATCCGTCGGCGTGGCGTCCTCCCAACCGCCGGCGACCGGCTCGGGCGTGAGATCGGCGCACACCACCGCTGCACCTTCGGCGGCAAATCGCAGGGCCATCGCCCGGCCATTGCCGCTCGACGCCCCGGTAATCAGCGCGACCTTACCTGCCAGCCGTCGATCGGTTCCTGCGCTCATCGTTCGCTCCTAGTCCTCAGCCCGGGTCTCCGCCGCCATGACCGCGTCGCGGCCACCGTCAAGCCGAATCGTTGCACCGTTGAGGGCTACGAGGTCGCCAGCGAGCGTCATTCGGACGACCGCCGCAACCTCCTCGAGCGGCACGTCATCGGCGACGGCGACGCCGTTCACGGCGAGTCCGGGCAGCGCGGAGCTAACCTCAACCAGCATCGCGAGACCCGCCGCCACGACTGAGCGGGCACCGTCGCGGTGGTCGGGCATGCAGGCAGACGCGGGAAAGACCAGGGTGATCCGCAGCGGCTGCCCGAGCGCGGCGAGCGTCTTGACGGCGCCGGCGGGAACGGTCAGCCACGCGTCTGCCAGCCGGGCGAACGCGTCAGGCGAGGTCTGCCCAAGCGTCTCGCCCCGCTCGGGTAGCGCCACGATCACGGCGCGGTCGATGCCGCTCGCCGAAGCGAGCTCGGCGCAGACAGCGGTGCGAGTCGTCAGCGGGCAATGCGAGGTGCCGCCGATTGCTGCTGCCAGCTCGGCCGGACCACCGACGACGAGGATGCCAGTCATGACGACGCCTCCTGCGCGGCCGTGAAGCCCGTGCTGGAGGAGCGCATCCCAGCATCGATCAGCAGGCCCACGCCGGAGATGCGTCGGGCCTCGCCTGAGAGCAGGAACGCGGCGGCTGCGGCAACATCATCTGCCTCGACGATCTGGCCGAGCGGAGGCGGCAGCCAGCCATCGGAGGTGCCGGGAGCTCGACGCCCCGTCGTTGTCGTCAGCATCCCCGGCGCCGTATCGCCGGGGCAGAGCGCGTTGACGCGGATGCCCTGCGGACCCCACTCTGCTGCGAGGCAGCGCGCCATCGCCAGCACCATCCGCTTCGTCACCGAGTAGGCGGCAATTGGCGCCTCGCCCCACACCCCCGCATCTGAGGACGTGAAGAGCAGCGAGCCGCCGGTTGCCGCGAGGTGCGCGCGCGCCGCAAGCGCCTGGCTCTGGACGGCCAGCACGTTGACGTGGAGCAGGAGGTCCCAGTCAGCGTCCGGCGTGCTCAGCAGATCGGCGTCCAAGATGACGCCAGCGTTGAGGACGGCTGCATCGAGTCCGCCGAGCGCTCGCGCAGCGTCAGCCACCGGGTCGTGGGTCGGATCGGTGTTGTCGCCAACGATCGCCACGCCGCCGACCTCAGCGGCGAGTGCGCTCGCGCGCTCGACCGATCTTCCCGCAACTGCGACGTGCCAGCCGTCAGCAGCAAGCCGCCGGCAAATCGCCGCGCCGATGCCGGAGGTTCCGCCGGTGACGAGCACTCGGCCGGCGCTCATCGTGGGCCAGTCAACGGGCGGCGGGCAACCAGTCGAGCAGCCTGGCGGCCGATCAGGCGAGCCTCGCTCACTGGCCCTTCGAGGTACGCCACGGGCGGGCCGCTGGCGAGGCTGACGACGATGCGCTGCTCGTCCACCGCGATCCCGACGGCGAGCGGCGAGCGACGAGCGGCGGCGCGGGCCTCCGGCAAGGCCCCAGCAGGTGCCTCCGCGACGACGTGCAGCGGTACCGCCTCCTCTTCGAACGAGGCACGGATGGCGGCCACGGCGACGGGGTTGACGGCGGACAGGTAGACGGCGGGTGCGCTCATGACGCACCAGCATGCAGGATGATCAGGCCGACCGCCACCGCAGCCCGCGGACCGTGGCGTCCGAGGACGTCACCGCGGGCGACAGCGAGGTCAAGGTCGGCGACGGCCAGCGCGATTTCCCCAACGACCTCAGGATCGGCGGCGCAGCCCCCGACGAGCACCACCAGCTCGCCACGCGGGAGGCCACCGAGGGCAGCCGCCGCGCGGCGGAGGTTGCCCGCCAGCACGTCGCGCTTGGCGGCCCGTCGCAGCCGGGCCCAGACCTCCGGCGTCAGACCGGCCGGCAGCGGATCGAGCGCGCCTTGACGTCGCTCGCTGAGGCAGAGCCGTGCGACAGCATGGGAAGGCGCGGGGGTGGCGAGGAAGCTGCGCGAGCCGTCCTCGTGCCGGAGAATGAACGGCGTCTCGACGTGCACGCTCGGCAGGCGCTTGGCGCGCTCGGCGCGCAGCGGGTCGACGCCGAGGATTGCACCGCAGATCCGGTCGACGAGGAGGCCCGCACCGGCGGCAGCAACTGCCCGCGCTACACCGTCGTGCTGGACGTGCAGGTCGACGGTGCCCCCGCCCATGTCGATCACGATCGGAGCGTGGCCTGCGCCCGGGGTCGTTGAGGCGCCGGCGACGGCAGCTGCCGTCTCGCTGGCCACGACGAGCACCTCGCCGGCAAACCGGGTGGCCAACACCGATTCCAGCGCTCGGTCCTCCCGCCGGGCGAGCAGCGCCAGCCCAACCGCGCGGCGGTGGAGGAGACGCAGCGCCACAGCGGCGTCGTCTGTCGCAGCGGGCAGTGGCGTCCAGAACGCGTCAAGCAGCGCGTCGTCGATGCCGTCGACGCGCTCGACCAAGCCCACGGCAGGCGGCGGCGAGCCGACGTCGATTGGCACCACGGTTCCATCGGCGAGGTGCGCGCAGCGCGGTGCGGTCGCTGCTGCGACCGTTTGCCCGGCTTCGCGCCGCACGACGATACCGGCACGATGACCGACCAGCGCTCGGGCTGCGTGGCGGATGCCTCTCGCCCGCGTGGGATCGAGCGACAGCAGGACCGCCAACCGCAGCGGATCCGTCAGCTCGGTCAGCATCAGGCCGGGCTGTGCAACTTCGACCGCAGCCCAAGCGCCTCGCGGCAGCGCGCTAGCATCGTGGACCTCATCGATGATTGGCAGGGTTCGATCGACCCGGTTGCCGATCAGCACCGCATCGTCCCCGGTGGCGATGACCGCTGCGAGCTGCCAGCCACGATCCCGTGCGGCGTTTAGCGCAGCAGCCGCAGCAGCGAAGTCCTCGTCGCCGACGATCACGATGACGGGAGGGGCCGTGGCAGCGGTCGTGAGATCGGCGAGATCGACGAGCAGCCCCGCGGCGGCGCCGTGCCCCGAAGGGGTCGAGCTGGCCGGTCGTGCGATTGCGACGCCACCGAGGTCGAGCTCGTCCTCCGTGGCGAGCTCGCGCAGACCCGTCTCCACCGGGTGGAGGTCAGCCAGCAGCAGGCGTGTTGGCTGCTCGCCGAGGCGTCGGCCAGCGCGCGCCACGAGGTCGATGACCCCGTCGGCTGAGGCCGCTGAACCCTTGGGACCGGTGGTCGGGCCTCGCACGACGGACAGGTGCTCCGGGGCGCGACCCGGAGCGAGCCGGGCCAAGGCGACCTCGGTCGTTGCATTACCGACGTCAACGCCCGCGACGAGCACGTCAGCCGAACAGCCCGCGCCGCGCGTAGTGCTCGCGGGCCTCGAGCACCAGCGCTGCACAGCGGTCAGCACCACCAGCGGCGAGCTCTGCTGCGATCGCAAGGAGCTCCTGCTCCGATGAGCGACCTGGGCGCAGGGCGTCATAGAAACGCAGCACGTCGTCGTCTGCGAACAGGGCAAGCTCCGCTCCGCGCCGCAAGTTCTCTGCCAGCTGGGGATTACCGGCCTGCTCCGCGAAGGTCGCTTGGAGGTGCAGGGTGCTTGGGTCCACGCGGGCGTCCACCGCGGAGACGGCGCCAGCGCGGACGTCGGCGACGGTCAGCTGGCTGGCTTTCCGGCCCGATTGTGCGGCGATGCGGCTGCGATCGCCCTCGCCGAGGGGGTAGGTCAGCTCGGCCATGTGGCCTCCACGGTCTGCGGCGGGCCAGGCCGGACGCGGGCTCGCTCACGCGCCACGAGGGCGACGACCTTGGCGTGGTAGCGGGGGCCGAACGCCTCGCCGGACTCGGGTAAGAGGACGGGCGCCGGTTGCTCTCCGCGGGCGTGTCGGGCCGCATTGCGGCCCATCAGCCGGTAGCGAGCGCCGTCGATCAGCGGTGCGACGCTCAGCAGCTCGAGGTTTGAGAGCACAGGTAGGTCAGCACGGTGGATCAGCGCTGTGCCCTTGCCTTGCATGCCGAGTGCGACTCCGCTGCCCGAGAGATTCGCCGCCGTCCAGCCGATCATGCCGAGGTCGATGGAGTGGGTGACACGCACGATCCTCGCCGCCACTCCTTCCTCCTCGATTCCCGCCAGCACCTGCCGCAGCGCTTCAGCGACCGTCAGCCCCGACAGCGTCAGCCACACGTCGACGCCGAAGGCGGGGGAGATGCCGACGACTACCTCGTCTGGGCGTGGCCGAGCCTCAGCCGGTCCGCGGTCGCTCAGCTGGATGCAGCCAGCGACCGGGGCCTGCTCGGCAAGCAGCTCGTCATGGCTACGGACCTGACGCACCTGCGCCATCTCAAGCTTGCGTGCTCGTGACGGACGGTAGCCCGTACCTGGCCCGGCGTAGTCGTTTGGGTCCGTCAGCCCTGACAGCACGTGCATGTCTTCGTCGAAGATGGCCGAGGTCTGCAGGTGATCGCCAAACAGCCGCTGGCGCGTCATCTCGAGCACGCGCTCGGCCTCCACGTCGAAGCCGCGCACGGCGAGGGCCCGCACGACGTCTATGGCCGTCAGCTCGCGCTCGATGATCGCGTCGCCGGCGCGCGCCGTCTCCTCCGTCTGGTGCTCCGCCACGTCGAGGCTCCCGTGCGCATGGACGCACCGCTCGACCTCATCATCGGAGAAGCGCATCAGCTCAAGCTCGTCGAGCACGGCTCGGCAGGCTTCGGCTGCACGGCGTCTAAGCGGGAGCAGCGTCGCGTCGTCGCAGGAGCGCAGGACGCCCTCGAAGCCCCAGTCGCGCTGGATGACGAGGTAGTCGTCGAGGTCCTCGGCGTTGAAGTTAGAGGGGCCAAAGCTGTTGTCGTAGGTTGGGATGGAGCCGTAGCCGGAGAACAGGAAGTCCGAGCCCGCCAGCAGCAGCGGCAGGGTGTGCGCGGTGCGGCGCATGTCCGACGCGCTCATCTGCGTGTCGTTGCCAGAGCAGGACTCAAGCCCGTACAGCATCGCGAGCAGGTTCTCGGCGAGCGCCTCCCGCATGCCGTTCGGCACGGACGCCGTGACGCTGATGCCGTCGATGCCGCCGTTCTGCGTGCCCTGCGAGCCAGCCGCCCGGGTGATCGCGACGCAGCGGGCCTCGAGGTACAGCATCGACTTGCCTTCAGCGGCGCCCATCAGCACCTCTGCACCCGAACCAGAGGTAAACCGCATCTTCAGGCCGCGGGAGGCGTATGACGAGGCGAGCAGCGCCTTTGACCACGGCGTATCGTCGCCGTCGAGGAAGACCTGCTCGGTGCCGTAGACGGAGACCGTCTCAGCGTAGGTGGTGAGCCCACGCAGGCCAAGCTCAAGCTCCGTGCGCTCCTCAACCGAGCACTGGGTTAACGCGCCTGGAGCTGGTCCTTGGCTACCGATCAGCAGCGCAAGCGCCACGAGCGGGGCATCGCGCAGAACGGGCACGGTCGTCTCCAGCTCGCGGAAGCCAAGCGCGACTGCGCTGGCAGCGTCGGCGGCGATCAGCAGCGGATGATCGATGCGGTTCGTGACGTGGGCCTGGATGGACGGCGTGCGGCGCACGCGCATCTTCGCCATCGCCTGCATTAGCTCGAGCGGCGACAGCAGCCCGAGCACGCGGGCGATCTTGGCGGGCGTCGAGCCACCGACGAGGCGGACGACCTCTTGACGCGGGACAGCGGTGCTGACGATCAAGCGGGCGAAGGCGACATCATCAATCGCCATCGCCTCCTCGGCGACCGCAGCGTCGATCCCGTGGGCAGCGAGGTAGGCGTCGATGAGATCGAAGTCGGCCTCGGCGACGCCATCGATCTCAACGACACGGCCAGCGGCAATGCGGATGGACGGCTCCGGATCGTTCGGGCTGGCGAAGGCGATCAGTCCAAGGGCAGGGTCCTCAGGCACCAGGACGTCGCGGCTAATCGAGCGCGTCTCGTAGAACGCGCTGCGGAGCGACTTGCCAGAGGGCGTGGCCACAGCACGATCCTACCGCGTTCCGGAGCGCCGGTGGGTCCGGGTGCGCGCCGACTGCGTGGCACGACCTGCGACGCTACGTCAATGCGCACGATGCCTCAGGGTGTGGCGAAGTCGACGATGCTAGCCGTCGTCGGCGATTCGGCCAGTGGTAAGACGACGCTGACGCGGGGCCTCGCCCGCGTGCTGGGCGAGGAGCAGGTGACGCACGTCCCAAGCGACGACTATCACCGCTACGACCGCGCCCAGCGGAAGGTGATGGCGATCACGCCGCTGAATCCGAGCGCCAACTACCTCGACATCCTCGAGCGAGATCTTGAGACGCTTGCGACGCAGCGGGCCGTGCTCAAACCGACCTATCGGCACACCGACGGCACGCTTGGGCCACCGGAGTACCTTCAGCCCGGTCCCTACACCGTCGTCGATGGCCTGCTCTGCCTTCAGACCGAAGGCCTGCGGCGGCTGTTCGACTGCGCGGTTTACCTTGACCCGCCCGAGGAGATCAGGCGCTCATGGAAGCTGCTGCGCGACACGACGCGCCGTGGCTATACGACGGATGAGGTGCTCAATGAGATGGATCGTCGCGACCGCGACTCTGCTCGCTGGGTTCGCCCGCAGCGGGCGTTCTCCGACATCGTCATCACGTTCAGGCCGGGCGCGCGGCCGGAGGACAAGAATCTCGACGCGGAGATTCTGCTCCGACCAACGCTGCCGCACCCTGATCTGACGGGTCTGGCAGGCGAGGGCGCCAGCGACCTGACGATCACCTCGCTCCCACACGGAGAGCAGCTGCTGAGCGTGCCGGGCACGCTGCCAGCAGGACGCGCGCAGGCCATCGAGGAGGCGATCTGGGATCGCCTCCACTTCGCACGGCACCTTCAGCTCGACCGGCTCGGCCAGTTTACCCGGGGCGTCGAGCTGTTCCGCTCGGATGCGCTGGCAATCACCCAGCTGCTCGTGCTCTACCAGCTTGTCACCGCGCGAGCAACACGGGCGCTGGACGTGGCCGGCGCACCGCTGCGTGGCCCGGAGCGCTCCTAGGCAGAGCAAGCTCGAGGCCCAGGTCGCCCGCAGCCGTGGCACCAGCGAAGTCGGGCTGCGGGCAGGTGGCGCCACGTGGTGTAGCGGATCGAGCGTCGTCCCTGAAGGAGCGTCTCTGCTCCAGGTGATCTCGGCGAGGGTTACCGCGTTCGACGATCGTGGTTGCGATCCGCGCCTTCGCCAGGGCGCCGGCATCGCGTGGAGGGTGTCGCCTCATCAATTCGGGTACGTACGAGCACGACGCTGGGTGGGCTGACGATCGCCTCAAGCGACTATCGTTTAGCGATCGGTTCAGACGAATCGAAGGGGCGTAGCTCAGCGGTAGAGCACCCGGCTCATAACCGGTCAGGCCCTGGTTCAAATCCAGGCGCCCCTATGGCTAGTGCTGGGCCGCGGCGGGCGGTGGTAGCGACGGATCAAGCAGGTGGGCTGCGCGTTGACCGCTGCGGATCGCACCCTCCATGAAGCCCGACCAGACGTCGTCGGTAAACTCGCCGGCGAGGACGAGCCGCCCGTAGCGTTGGCGAAGCAGGGCGTCGTCGGGACGATTACCCGGGCGCACGTGCGTGTAGATGCCCTGCGCGTAGGGATCATCGGCCCACGTCTGGGTGCCTGCGTTGTCGACGTCGAGATCGAGATCCGGACGCACCTCGGCGACGGAACGCGCCCACGTGGAGCCACCTCGCTCGACCTCAAGCAGCTCCAGCATCGGCTTCGATCCGGCGAAGCCCGCGAGCACGGGGCGGAGGCCGTCGTCGCCTTGGTTGGCGGTCCAGACCCAGTAGTCACGTCGCGTATCGAGCACGGCGCTGGGCTCTGGATTGCCGGCCAAGGGGACGAATAGCTTCGCCGCGTGCGAGACGCCAAAGGCGCTGGCGGCTGCCAGCACGGCAGGAGGGAGGAGCGAGCCGAACGGCTCCTGCACCACAATTGGCTGCGGCAGCGCGAGGACGAGGTGCGCCGCCGCGTGCTCGCCCTGTGACGAACGGACCGTCACACCAGCAGCGGTCACCGAGACGGCTTGGACGGGCTCGCTGAGGCGCACTCGGTCGCCCAGCAGCGCCGCCAGCGCGCGCGTTGGCGCATCGCTGCCCGTTGCAATGCGTGGGGAGTCCACGTGCTCGGGGGCACTCGCGAGGTGCAGCAGGTGCCATGCGGCAAGCTCCGTCGCGGGTGCGCCGCTCGTGCACTCGATACGGGCGCGAAACGCCACCTTGGCGCCCTCGACGGCGTCGAGCCGCTCAATCGCTTCGGCCACCGAGATGGCGTAGGCCTCGTCGCCGAGGTCCGCGAACAGCGTGCGCAGTGCGGCGCGCCCGGCTGCCAGCTCCTCCTCCGTCACGGGTGGCCCGCCGACCGGCGTGCGGTGGTGATAGCTCATCCCCGTGCGAGCGAGTGCGATATCGAGCCGCTGGCAGAGCCCCAGCAGCTCGACCTGCACGTCCTCAACCCATTCCGCGCCGCGCTCAATGAGCGCTCCGTTTGGCAAGCGATCGGTCCAAGCACGTCCGCCGACGCGATCGCGTGCCTCAAGGACGGTCACGTCCCAGCCAGCGTTGACGAGTGCTTCGGCGGCGATGAGGCCCGAGAACCCGGCGCCGACGACGATTGCGGTGTGAGGTTCCATGCCGCACACGGTACTCTCAACCCATGATCAACCCCAAGCCGGAGGTCACAATCGACGCCTTCGCTGCGGTCGACCTGCGCGTCGGGATCATCCGTGAGGTGCAGCCGTTTCCCGAGGCGCACAGGCCGGCGTGGAAGCTGTGCGTTGATTTTGGACCTGAGCTTGGCGCGCGCTGGACGAGCGCGCAGGTGACGAATTACTCGACCGACGAGCTGATCGGCCGTCGGGTCGTCGGCGCGATCAACCTCGGCACCCGGCGCATTGCCGGCTTCGCGAGCGCATTCCTCGTGCTCGGCGCCGTGCAGGATGACGGCCGCATCGTGCTGCTCGAGGTCGCGGATGACGCCGTGCCGGGCTCGCCCGTTGCCTGACTATGCATCAGCGGGTGCAACGGAGCCGGACGCTGTCAGCCTGAGCGGGTGGAAGCTGCCGGCGACCGGGCGCTCCGGTCTGCCGATGATCGCCTACGAGGCGGCGTGGCGACCGTCAGCGGCTGAGCAGGTAGACCGCGCCAGCGGCGAGCAGGTTCGGGACCCGCCCGACCAAGCCACCCTCAGGGTGTCCGCCCTCATTGAGCAGCACGCGTTGCTGCACCACGAAGCCCTCTGCCCGCGCGAGGACCTCGAAGTCGGTGATGGAGCAGAGCCGAATGTTCGGCGTCTCGTACCACGAGTAGGGGAGCAGCGGAGAGACGGGCATGCGGCCACTCGCCGCCAGCTGCGTGCGCAGCCGCCAGTGTGCGAAGTTCGGAAAGGACACGATGCTCTTGCGTCCCACCCGGGCCATCTCACGCAGCACCAGCGCCGGATGATGGACAGCCTGCAGCGTCAGCGAGAGGATCACGATGTCGAAGGAGCCGTCCTCGAGGTCGCCCAGCCCCTCGTCGATGTCCGCCTGGAGCACGGGCACGCCGCGCTGCAGGCAGGCCACCACGCCCTCATCCGTGATCTCAAGGCCGAGACCGTCGGCGCCCCGGCTGATTAGCTCGTCGAGCAGCAGCCCATCGCCACAGCCAAGGTCGAGGACGCGGGCGCCCAAGGGCACCATCGAGGCGATGACGTCGTGGTCGGGGCGCACTAGATCTCTCGCTCCGCGAGCGCTCGGTCGATGTAGGCCGCAACGGTGCGGTGGTACTCAGGTACGGAGAGCAAAAAGGAGTCGTGCCCGTGGGGCGAGGGAATCTCGCGGTACGACACGGGCACCCGGTGGGCGGTCAGCGTGCGGACAATTGCCCGCGAGTGCGACGAATCGAAGCGCCAGTCGGTGTCGAAGGAGAGCACGAGGAACTTCGTTGCAGTTGCCTTGAGTCGGTCGCGCGTGGCATCACGATCCGCGAAGGGATCAAAGTAGTCCATGACGCGCGTCAGATAGAGGTAGGAGTTGGCGTCAAAGCGATCGAGGAACACCTTGCCCTGATGCTGCAGGTACGACTCGACCTGAAAGTCGACGCCGAGGTCAAAGCGCGGCTCGTCCCGATCCTGAATGCGGCGACCGAACTTCTGACGCATTGACTCCTCGGAGAGATACGTGATGTGGGCCATCATGCGAGCTACCGATAGGCCATGGTCGGGGCCGCGACCCGTCTCGTAGTAGTCGCCGTCGTGAAAATCGGGGTCGTTCATGATCGCCGCTCGAGCCACCGCGCTGAAGGCGATGTTCTGCGCGGACAGGCGGGCTGTCGCGCAGACGACGATGCCGTGCTCAAGGTCGTCGGGGTAGTCGAGCGCCCATTGCAGCACCTGCATGCCACCGAGCGAACCGCCGACTGCCGCCAGCACGCTCTCAATTCCGAGCCGGCTGAGCAGCGCCCGCTGGACGCGGACGAGATCCGACACCGTGAAGAGCGGGAAGGTGAGCCCGTACGGGCGTCCGGTTGCTGGATTCACGGATGAGGGTCCGGTCGTGCCCTGGCAGCCGCCGAGCAGGTTCGTGCTGATCACGAAGAGACGGTCCGTATCAACCGGCTTGCCCGGGCCGATCAGCGTGTCCCACCAGCCGGGGCGCGTGGGATCGCCGTGGTGGCCTGCGGCGTTGGCGTCACCGGTGAGCGCGTGGCAGACCACGACGACGTTGCGATCGTCTGCTGCTCGCTCGCCGTACGTCTCGTAGGCCACCTCAACGGGGGCGATCGTCTCGCCCGAGTCGAGCACGAGCGGGTCGTCCTCGGTGAAGAGGACGACCCGCTGCGTCTCGACCAGTCCGAGCGTGCGACCGGTCGTGCCCATGCCTACGCCTACGCCTTCGCCTTCGCGAGCGCCTGATCGATGTCGGCGATCAGGTCAGCGATGTTCTCGATGCCGACCGACAGCCGGACGGTGTCCTGACCGACGCCGGCCGCCTCGAGCTCCGCATCGTTGAGCTGCGAGTGCGTGGTCGAGGCGTTGTGGATCGCGAGCGAGCGTGCATCGCCGATGTTGGCGAGGTGCGTGAACAGCTCGAGGCCCTCGATGAACCGCTTGCCCGCCTCGCGGCCGCCGTCGATACCGAACGTCACGATGCCACCGAAGCCGACGCCCTGATCGAGGATGCGCTTGGCGACCGCGTGGTACTTGTCGTCCTCGAGGCCGGAGTAGTTGACCCAGTTGACGTTCCCCTGTGCCTTCAGGTGCTTGGCGACGGCGAGCGCGTTCTCGCAGTGGCGCTCCATCCGCAGCGGCAGCGTCTCCAGCCCCTGCAGAATGAGAAACGCGTTGAACGGCGATAGCGCGGCGCCGGTGTTGCGCAGCAGCACCGTGCGGACGCGACCAATGAACGCTGCCGGTCCGAGCGCGTCAGACCAGACGACGCCATGGTACGAGGGGTCGGGCTGCGTCAGGCCGGGGAAGCGATCCGCGTGCTTGACCCAGTCGAACTTGCCGGAGTCGACGACGACGCCAGCGATCGTGGTGCCATGCCCACCCATGTACTTCGTGGCGGAGTGGACGGCGATGTCGGCACCGTGCTCAAAGATCTGCGTGAGGATGGGCGTGGCCACCGTGTTGTCGACGATCAGGGGGAGACCCTGCGCGTGAGCGGCATCTGCCCACGCCTTGATGTCGACCACGTTGAGGCGGGGGTTGCCGATCGTTTCGGCGAACACCAGCCGCGTCCTGTCGTCGACGAGCGCGGCGACCTGCTCGGGCGAGTCGGGATCAACGAACCGCACCTCAATCCCGTACTGGGGCAGGGTGTGGGCGAAGAGGTTGTAGGTGCCGCCGTACAGCGTTGAGACGCTGATGATGTTGTCGCCAGCCCGCGCGATGTTGAGCACCGCGTACGTGACGGCCGCCTGGCCGGACGCTGTGGCGCAGGCGGCGATGCCGCCCTCCAACGCTGCGACGCGCTGCTCCAGCACGTCCCACGTCGGATTCATGATTCGGGTGTAGATGTTGCCTGGCACGGCCAAGGCGAACAGGTCAGCGGCGTGCTGCGTGTCGTTGAAGGCGTAGCTCGTCGTCTGATAGATCGGCACGGCCACGGCGTTCGTGGCCGAATCGGGGCTCTGCCCCGCGTGGAGCGCGAGGGTCTCCGGGTGCTGCTTGCTCATGGTGCGGTGCTCCTTGCCTGTCGGCGTCGCGTCCCGGGGTAGGGAGGTCTCCGAGGGGATTCGGAGACCGGCGGCGCCGCGGCTTCGTCCGCGACGACGGCTCACCATCTTCCGCTCACCCATCCGGGACATGCTTGGGTTCGCGCTGGAAGAAGCACCTGACGGGCGATTGCCCCGGTTGCTGTCGCTTCGCTGGGCCAGATCCCTCTGCGACTCGTGATGGATTGCAAGCAGCAGATTAGCATTCGGTGTCGCTGCGTCAAGTTTCGTCGTGACGAAGCCGACGCGGACGAGGCAGCCGGTGGATCCGTCGGCGCGAAAACGTAGGTTGACGTACGATCCATACGTAGAGAGCCCCATCCGGGGGCTTTCGTCTCTCGATAGCAGCCACGAGGTGAAGGGCATGACCGAGCAAGGCACAATGCGCGTGAAAAGCGGTCTCGCGGAGATGCTGAAGGGCGGCGTCATCATGGACGTCGTCAATGCCGAGCAGGCCAAGATCGCTGAGGACGCCGGCGCCTGCGCCGTGATGGCGCTCGAGCGGGTGCCTGCCGACATCCGGGCAGACGGCGGTGTCGCCCGCATGTCCGACCCTGAGATGATCATCGGCATTCAGGAGGCAGTCTCCATCCCCGTGATGGCGAAGGCGCGCATCGGTCACTTCGTCGAGGCGCAGGTGCTGCAGTCGCTCGCGGTGGACTACATCGACGAGTCTGAGGTGCTGACGCCTGCCGACGAGGCGCACCACATCGATAAGTGGAAGTTTGAGATCCCCTTCGTCTGCGGAGCCACCAACCTCGGCGAGGCCCTTCGGCGCATCTCCGAGGGTGCCGCAATGATCCGCTCGAAGGGCGAGGCCGGCACCGGTGACGTCGTCGAGGCAGTGCGCCACATGCGCTCGATCGCCGGCGAGATCAATCGCCTCAAGACGATGAACCCAGACGAGCTGTACACGCGTGCCAAGGAGCTCCAAGCGCCGATTGAGCTGGTGCAGTACTGCGCCCGCGAAGGCCGGCTCCCGGTCGTCCTGTTCACCGCGGGCGGCATTGCGACACCGGCCGACGCTGCGTTGATGATGCAGCTTGGTGCCGATGGTGTCTTCGTCGGTTCTGGCATCTACAAGAGTGGCAATCCATCCAAGCGCGCCCGTGCCGTCGTTGAGGCGACGACGCACTTCCGCGACGCCGCCAAGGTTGCCGAGGTTTCGAAGGGCCTGGGCGAGGCGATGGTCGGACGCAGCGCTAAGTCGATCCCCGAGGCAGAGCTGCTCGCCGGGCGTGGCTGGTAGTCCGCCGCGCGTCGGCGTGCTCGCCCTGCAGGGCGCGTTCAGGGAGCACGTGCAGGCGCTCGAGCGGGTCGGCGCCGACCCAATTGAGGTCCGGACCCCGGAGCAGCTTGATGGGCTCGACGGCATCGTGCTGCCTGGTGGCGAGTCGACGACGATGGGTATCCTGCTCGACACGACGGGGCTACGGGAGCCGTTGACTGCCGCCGTCCGCGGAGGGCTGCCCGCCTTCGGGACGTGCGCCGGCCTGATCCTGCTCGCACGCGACCTCGAGGATGGCGCGGTCGGGCAACGTACCCTCGGCGTGCTTGACGTGACGGCCCGGCGTAACGGCTATGGCCGTCAGCTCGCCTCGTTTGAGGCCGACATCGTCCTTGGCGGTGGCGGCGTGCCACTGCCGGGTATCTTCATCCGCGCGCCCCGCATCACCCGCGTCGGTGAGGGGGTTGAGGTCCTCGCTGCAATCGGCGACGAGCCCGTGGCCGTACGCTGCGGCCCTATCATGGCGTCGACGTTCCATCCGGAGCTCGCGCACGACGACCGGCTCCACGCGCTGTTTCTCGAGCGCATCACCCCCCAGCTCTGAACGGAAGGCGAGAGACCATGTCCGGGCACTCCAAGTGGTCCACGATCAAGCACAAGAAGGCCGCGACCGACAAGAAGCGCGGCAAGCTGTTTAGCAAGCTCGCCCGGGCGATCATGGTCGCTGCCAAGGAGGGTGGCGGTGACCCGGATACGAACGCCGCGCTCGGGAATGCCGTCGCCAAAGCAAAGTCCTACTCGCTGCCGAAGGAGAACATCGAGCGCGCCATCCAGAAGGGTGCGGGTGGCGGGGAGGGTGCCGCCTACGAGACCGTCGTCTACGAGGGCTTTGGCCCTGGTGGCGCGGCCTTCGTCGTCGAGGCCCTGACGGACAACCGCAATCGGACCGCAGCGAACATCCGCAGCATCTTCACGAAGGCCGGATCGTCGCTGGGTGCGCCCGGGAGCGTGGCGTGGAAGTTTGATCGCAAGGGCGTGCTGCTGATCGACGGCGTCGCCGATGAGGACGAGCTCCTGCTCGCCGCGGCGGATGCGGGTGCCGAGGATGCCGAGGGCGAGGACGGCGTCTATCGCGTCACGACGGAGCCGACCGACCTGGCCGCCGTGCGCGACGCCCTTGAGGCCGCCGGCTACCGGATCGACAGCGCCGAGCTCACGCTGCTCCCGAAGCAGCTCGCCGCAATTGACGATGAAGGTGCCCGCAAGGTCCTCAAGATGGTCGATGTGCTTGACGACGATGACGACGTCCAGGAGGTCTTCTTCGACGTCGAGATCCCCGCAGCGGTTCTGGCCGAGCAGTAGCGGAGAGCCCCATGGCACCGGCCTCGATCATTCTCGATTGCGATCCAGGCATCGACGATGCCGTCGCGATTCTGCTCGCGCTTGGGAGCCCGGAGGTGCAGCTCGCTGCCATCACGACGGTGGTCGGCAACACGTCGCTGGCGAACGCCACGGCCAACGCCCTGCGCGTGCTGGAGTGGGTCGGGCGCCCGGACATCCCCGTCGCGGCCGGCGCCGAGCGGGCGCTCGTCCATGGGGCGTCTCGCGACGCAGCAGACGCCCACGGTGAGACGGGCCTAGATGGATCCGGCCTGCCGGCACCGACGATCTCGCCGGTCGGCGAGCACGCCGTCGAGCTGATCGCACGGCTGGCGCTCGCAGAGCCCGGCCGGCACACGCTCGTCGCAACCGGGCCGCTCACGAACGTGGCGCTGCTCGCGGCGCTGCGCCCGCAGGCGTTCGCTGCACTGCGGCGCGTGGTGGTGATGGGTGGCTCCGCGCTGGGTGGTGGCAACATGTCCCCCTACGCTGAGTTCAACGTTTGGAGCGATCCTGAGGCCGCCGAGCGCGTGCTGCAGTCGGGCGCCGACACCACGCTGGTCGGGCTTGACGTGACGCGGCGGGCGATCCTCGATGGCGACGATGTGGCGGTGCTTGAGCAGCTGCCAGTGCTGGGTCCCGGGCTAGCCGGGATGCTTCGCTTCTACATGCGCAAGCACATCGAGTGGTATGGGCAGGAGGTCGTCTTCCAGCACGATAGCCTCGCGCTGGCCCAGGTCATCGATCCCACGCTGCTCACCGTCGTGCACTGCCACGTCGAGGTCGACACGGGCTCGGGCCCTGCTCGGGGTGCAACGCTGGTCGATCGTCACGGGGTGTTCGGCGGAGCGCCCAACGTGCACTGGGCCGAGGACCTTGACGTTGAGCGCTTCCGCTCGCTGCTGATGGCCCGCCTGACAGCGCTGGCGGCGGCGCTGTAGCCGCGCTGGGCTCCCGCGCGCCGCGTGGTGCTCTGGCGCCGAATCAAGCGCTCCGCGAGCCTAGGTCGCCTGGGGCGGCGGATCGCCGGGCTGCCAAGGCGCCGGAGGATACTCCGCCTCGTCGCCGCGGTGCTCACCGATGGTGAGAATGCGGATGTCCTTGTCGCTGTCGTTGACGAATTGGTGTGGATGCGCGGGACCTTCCGGCTTGGCGAAGAAGTCGCCTGGGCGCACCCGGTAGGCGCGGTCTCCAACCATCAGCACACCGTTGCCGCTGAGGATGAGGAAGCACTCCTCCTCCTCATGGTGCCAGTGGAACTTCGTTGAGCGCTCGCCCGGGCGGATCAGGTCAATGTTGACGCCGATGCGGCGCAGACCCGCGTGCTCACCCAGGCGCGTGGAGAGGCCGAATGTTTCGCCACCCGGCTCATACTCACCCTCGCCGGTTGGCGCATCCTCGGCGCGGACGAGCCAGTCGGGCCGGCCATCGGCGCGAGCGCGGAGTCGCTCGGCCCGCCGGCCGGCGACCGTCGACGCAGCCCACTCACCGGCCGGAAGCACCTTCGTCTCAATCCACCGCGAGGCGTGCAGCCCGGCTGGGACCACGACGCAGACCGACTCCCACTCGCCCTCACCGTCGACGAGGAGAAACGGGTCTTGGCCACCTGTCGCACGCAGCAGCTCGTCGGCGGCTGTGTCGACATCGGGCCAGTAGCGGGGGTGACGCTCAATGAACGCCACGCGGCGGGTGGGTCGATCAGGCATGGGACGGATGGTAGGGGACGGCGCCACGGGATGGGACGACCGGCTGCGTTCGTAGACTCCAGCCATGGTAATCCTCGGGCTCGACCCGGGTACGGCTGCGACCGGGTACGGCATTGTCAGCGCAGAAGGAAGCCGATTGCGATCGGTGGCCTACGGCTGCGTTCGGACGGATCCGCACACGCCGGCCGAGGAGCGGCTCGCAGCGATCGCGCGTGCGATCGACGCGCTGCTCGTGGAGCACGAGCCCGTCGCCGTCGCGGTGGAGGAGGTCTACGTCGGAGGCAATCCGCGCACGGCGCTCGCCGTCGGGCAGGCGCGTGGCGCGGTGCTGACGATGTGCGGGCTGCGGCACATCACGGTGGCGGAGTACTCGGTGGCGACGATCAAGACGGCCGTCTGTGGCTTTGGTCGTGCGGAGAAGGCGCAGGTGCAGCGGATGGTTCAGGCTGTCCTCGGCATGTCCGAGCGGCCGGAGCCGGAGCACGCTGGTGATGCCCTCGCAGCGGCCATCTGCCATGCCGCGCAGAGCCCGCTCGAGGCATCGCTCAGGCGCGCCGGAGTGCGCTCGTGATCGCTCACGTTGCCGGAACGGTGGCCGGCCGCGATGGCGATATCGTGGTCGTCGACGTCGGCGGCGTCGGGTACGAGGTGACGGCCACGCTCGCCGCGCTCTCGCGCTGCGACCCGGGAACCACCGTCACGCTGCCGACCTATCTGCACGTTCGCGAGGACGTCATGCAGCTGTTTGGCTTTGGCAGTGAGGCCGAGCGGCGGATCTTCCGCCTGCTGCTTGCGGTCAGCGGCGTCGGACCGAAGCTCGCGCTCGCGATCGTCTCGGCGCACGAGCCGTCGCGGATCGAGAGCGCGGTGCTGCTCGGCGATATCGCCCTGCTGTCGAGCGTCAGCGGCGTCGGGCGCAAGACGGCCGAGCGAATCTGCCTCGACCTGAAGGACAAGATCGCCGGTGCTGGAGCCACGGGAGCGGTGGGCGGCGAGCAGGCTGCGCGGAGCGCCGTAGATCCGCATCGCGACGCGCGCGAGGCGCTGGTCGCGCTGGGCTACTCCGTTCTTGACGCGGAGGCTGCGCTCGTCGGGCTTGAGGGAACGACGGGCGACCGCGTGAAGGGCGCGCTGGCGGCCCTCAGTGGGAGCCGCGGATGAGCGACGATTCGCGCCTGATCGCCGGGCAGGAGGAGCCAGATGATGTCGAGGTGGACGGCTCGCTGCGTCCGCGGCGCCTGCACGACTTCGTTGGACAGGCCCACGCCGTGCTTCAGCTTGAGACGTTCGTTGCTGCGGCGCGCGGTCGCGGTGAGGCGTGCGATCACGTGCTCCTAGCCGGGCCACCCGGTCTCGGCAAGACGAGCCTCGCCTTCATCGTCGCAACCGAGATGGACAGCCGCATCCACACCATCTCCGGGCCAGCGCTGGAGCGAAAGGGCGACATCGCCTCGATTCTCACGGCGCTTGAGCCGCGCGATGTGCTGTTCATCGACGAGGTCCACCGGCTGCCCCGAGCGATTGAGGAGCTGCTGTACCCGGCCATGGAGGACGGCGCAATCGACATCGTGATTGGGCAGGGCCCAGGCGCTCGCACCCTTCGGCTCGACCTCGCCCCGTTCACGCTCGTCGGAGCCACGACGCGAGCTGGCCTGCTGACGACGCCGATGCGCGACCGCTTCGGCATCTCGCTTCGGCTTGAGCACTACACGCCCGACGAGCTTGCGCGCATCATTCAGCGCTCGGCGGGGATCCTCAGCATGACGATCGATGCTGAGGCGACAGCGGAGATCGCGCGGCGGGCACGTGGCACCCCGCGGGTCGCCAACCGGATTCTGCGCCGCGTGCGCGACGTCGCCCAGGTGCGTGGCTGGCCCGCCGTCGATCAGGCAGGTGCGCTGGAGGCGCTCGACCTGCTCGGGGTCGACGAGGATGGGCTTGATCGCGCCGATCGGGAGTACCTTCGCGCGATCGCCGAACGGTTTGCGGGCGGCCCCGTCGGCCTGTCCACGCTGGCCGTGGCGCTCGGGGAGGACGCCGGAACGCTAGAGGACGTGTACGAGCCGTACCTGATTCAGCAGGGTCTCATCCAGCGGACCGCGCGGGGACGGGTGCTGACCGCCCGAGGACGCCTGCTGGCAGGGATGGACGACGCGCCGGGACAGCCTTCTCTGCTGGATTAGTGCGAGGGTCGCAGGCGGGAGCGGCTCCAGCCGCGCTGCCTGCCGGCGAGGTGCGGTCCGTGGCCAGGGCGCACTGCTGCACGTTGCGTCACAGCGGCGAGGTCTCCGAGCCTCGCCGGTGTCAACGGCCGGCCCGACGTGGCAACGAGCCCGTCCTGACGGCTCCAACCCGCGGAGGGCGATAGGGTGCGAGGCATGCGCGTCGTCGACCTTGACTACGACCTGCCAGAGGAGCTGATTGCCCAGGCTCCGCTTGAGCCGCGCGACGCGAGCCGGCTGATGATCGTTGATCGCGCCTCCAGAACGATCGCGGACGCTGCCTTCACCGATCTGCCGGCCCTGCTCGCTCCAGACGACCTCGTCGTCCTCAACACGACGCGGGTGCGGCCGGCGCGGGTGCCGCTTCGACGGGCAACGGGTGGCGCCGCGGAGGTGCTCCTGCTCGACCCGCTCGGCGAAGATCGCTGGGAGGCGCTCGTTCGGCCGGCGCGGAAGCTGCGCCGCGGCGACCTGCTGGAGGGCGACGGGCTCACCATTGAGGTAGTCGCGGTGCACGACGCCGGCCGCGCCGAGGTCCTGCTTCACGCCGAGGGTTCCGTTGACGCGGCAATCGAACGCGCCGGGGTCATGCCGTTGCCGCCCTACATTCGGGAGGCGCATGCGGACCCCGAGCGCTACCAGACGGTCTACGCAGATGTCGTTGGCTCGGCCGCTGCGCCCACCGCCGGCCTGCACTTCACTCCGCAGCTGCTCGCGGCAGTGCGGGCTCGCTGCGGCGTCGCCGAGGTTGAGCTTCAGGTGGGTGTTGACACGTTTCGTCCGGTCGTGGTCGATGACCTTGCGGCTCACGAGATGCACTCCGAGCGCTACGTGGTGGAGGCGGGAGAGCGAGCCCGGATCGCCGCTGCCGTCACGGCAGGACGGCGCATCGTCGCGATCGGCACCACCACGGTGCGGGTGCTTGAGACCATCGCGGATGCCTCCGCACCGTCGTCTGGCCGCACCTCAATTCTGCTTCAGCCCGGCAGCGCGTTTCGCAGCACCGGTGCGCTCGTGACGAACTTCCACCTCCCGCGCTCCACGCTGCTGGCGCTCGTGATGGGCCTAGCTGGCGAGTCACTCGTGCGGGAGGCGTACGCTCTGGCCGTGCAGCGACGCTACCGCTTCTACTCCTTCGGCGACGCGATGCTGATCCTATGAGCGCGCCTGGCTCCTTTGCGGTGGAGGCGACCGACGGTGTCGCTCGAGCTGCGACCCTCGTGACCGCGCACGGAACGGTGCAGACGCCGATGTTCATGCCCGTTGGCACGCTTGGCACCGTCAAAGGAGTCGACCCGATCGAGCTGACGGGCATCGGCACGCAGATGCTGCTTGGCAACACGTACCACCTGCACCTGCGCCCCGGCGAAGACCTGATCGCCGAGCTCGGCGGGCTCCATCGCTTCATGGCGTGGGACGGGCCGATCCTCACCGATTCGGGTGGCTTTCAGGTGTTCTCGTTGGCCCATACCCGCACGGTCGATGACGATGGCGTCAGCTTCCGCAGCGTCTATGACGGCGACCTCGTGCGGCTCCGACCCGAGGATGCGATGCGAATCCAAGCAACGCTCGGATCTGACATCGCGATGTGCCTCGATGAGGTGCCAAAGCCTGACGCCTCGCCGCAGCACTTGGCTGACGCGGTCGGACGTACGACGCGGTGGGCTGCACGCTGCCGCGCCGCGCCGCGGGCACCCGGACAGCTCGTCTTCGGCATCGTTCAGGGCGGCATCGACCCGGCGCTGCGCGAGCAGAGCGCAGCAGAGCTCGTTGCGCTCGGCTTTGACGGCTACGCGATCGGAGGGCTCGCAGTCGGCGAGGAGCGCGAGGCTACGTTCCGGGTGACGGCGTCGACGGCGGGCCTGCTGCCTAGCGACCAACCGCGCTACTTCATGGGCATTGGCGACCCGGAGGGCATCCTGCGGGTGATCGCGGCAGGCGTCGACATGTTCGACTGCGTGCTCCCAACGCGGCTAGGACGGACGGGCGCGGCGATGACGTCGGTCGGCCGACTCAACCTCCGTAATGCCGGCTTCGCTCGCGATCCGCGTCCGCTCGACCCCACCTGCGCGTGCTCGACGTGCAGCCGGTTCTCGCGCGGCTACATCCGTCATCTCGTGGCCCAGCGAGAGCTGCTCGGGATGCGGCTCCTGTCGGTTCACAACATGGCCTTCCTGCTAGCCTTGTGCAGGTCCGCGAGGGAGGCGATTGTCGAGCAGCGGTTCGACGCCTTCTTCCGCGAATCCATCGATCGACTAACCACCGGAGCAGACTGACACCATGAGCCCGCAAATCCTCCTGCTCGTCGTTGCGATGGGTGCATTGTTCTACTTCATGATCCTCCGACCGCAGAAGCGCGCGAAGGCAGCCAAGGCTGCGCTGATGTCCTCGCTTCAGCCGGGCAGCGAGATCCTCACCGTTGGTGGCATCTTCGGCACGGTCGTCGAGGTCCGTGAGGGCGACCTTGATCTGGAGGTTGCTGACGGCGTCATTATGCGCATCGCGCTCGGCGCGATTTCGACGGTTATCCCGGACACCGACGAGGACGATGAGGACGACGACGGCGATGAGCTCGCTGATGACGTGGACCATGACGACGACAGCGAGCCGACAGTGACCACGTCGGATTCCGGCTCGACCGACGGCACAGACCGTCCCGCCTGACCCATGCTGCGACGAAGCACCGTCCTTATTCTGGTCGCCGTTTTGGCGCTGCTGATCGGCACCGGCGCGCTCAGCTATCTGCGCGCACCCGTGCTCGGCCTTGACCTTCGCGGCGGAGCCGAGGTCGTGCTCGAGGCCCAGCCTGAGCGTGGCCAGACCGTCACGCCCGAGCAGATGGATCAGGCCATCTCAATCCTTCGCACCCGCGTCGATGCCATCGGCGTCTCTGAGCCGCAGATTCAGCAGGAGCAAGGCAATCGCATCTCGATTGCCGTGGCCGGCGAGAACGACCCGGCGCGCGTCTTCTCGCTCGTCGGGTCGACGGGTCAGCTGTACTTCATCGACCTCGAGGAGGGGCTCACGCAGGGCGTCTCCCGCTCGTTCGTGGCGGGCGCTGGAATCGTGCCGAAGACGTCGCTGTACGACCTGCTCACGGCCGTCCCAGCGAAGGTCAAGGCCAAGGATCAACGCATTCTCTACGCCTTCAAGAAGGGCGACACCGCTCAGCCGTTGAATCCGGATGGTGCTGTTGACATGGCACAGCTGCTGCTGCAGATTGGCGCGTCGACGCTGCCAGCTGACGTTGCGGTGCTGGGTGTGCCCAAGGAGCACATCGCCGTGCGGTGCTCGAACCAGTCGCCGGCCGGTTGCCCACCGAACATTACGCCGGTGCCGACGACCGCCAAGGAGAAGTTCTTCTGGTACTTGTTCGACCTGCCGGCGGTTGGTCAGCGGCTGACGGGCGACGACCTCGAGAGCGCCAAGTCCGACTTCGACACGCAGTCCGGCCAACCGGTCGTGCTGATGAACTTCACCGACAACGGCTCGACGCTGTTTGGTGACATCACCAAGCAGCTCGCCCAGCGCGGTCGCGCCGAGTGGAGCGCCGCTGGCGCCCAGCCGAATCAAGAGCAAGCCTACTTCCAACGCTTCGCAATCATTCTGGATGGGGAGCTGCAGACCTATCCGACGATCGACTTCCAGCAGAATCCGGACGGCATTCAGGGCGGCAGCGCGCAGATCACCGGCCTCGGCTCGCCGCAGGAGGCCAGCGACATCGCTCTCGTGCTGCAGTCTGGCTCGCTGCCTGTCCGCTTCGTCGCCCTGTCGTCCAGCCAGGTCTCGGCGACGCTCGGCGAGGCGTCGCTCCGTGAGGGGCTGATCGCCGGCCTCGTCGGCCTGCTGCTGATGATGATCTACCTGGTGGTCTTCTACCGGGTGCTCGGACTGGTCGCCGACCTTGCGCTGCTCATCTTCGCGGCGCTGTTCTTTGGGGTGATCCTCGCAATTCCCGTAACGATGACCCTGCCGGGAATCGCGGGCATGATCCTCACCATTGGCGTGGCCGCAGATGCGAACATCGTCGTGTTCGAACGCATCCGCGAGGAGTACCGATCCGGCAAGACGCTGAAGGCCGCCATCTCGGCCGGCTACTCGCGCGGGTTCCGGACCATCCTCGACGCCAACGCGGTCACCCTCATCACTGCCGCGGTGCTGTTCATCGCCTCGCAGTCCAGCGTCAAGGGCTTCGCATTCCTCCTCGCCATCGGCGTGCTGGTCTCGATGTTCACCTCCGTCGTCGCGACGCGGGCGATCCTCAACGTTCTGTCTGGTTTCAAATGGTTCGACAACGCCCGCGTGCTTGGCGCCTACGCCAAGCCGGTGCGCTGGCGCTTCGACTTCGTGGGACGCAAGCGGCTGTTCTTCGGGATCGCAGCTACTGTCATGATCCTCTGTGCCGCTGCGCTTGGCTTCCGCGGGCTCAACCTTGGTCTTGACTTTTCGGGTGGCACGCGGATGACGATCACTACCCAGAAGCCCGCCAGCGTCGAGCAGATGCGTGGCCTGCTCGTCAAGGCCGACGGTGGCCTCAGCGGCGCCATCATTCGCGGCGAAGGAGTTCCGACCGGGGGCGCCAGCTACACCGCGTTCCAGATTGACGCTGAGGAGGTTCCCGCAGGCGTCGTGCAGACGATTCAGCAAGAGGTGAATCAGAGCTATGGACTGACGCAGGATGTCGATGTGCGCACGGTGTCAGCGTCGTTCGGAAACGAGATCCTGCGCGGGGCGCTGATCGCGCTGTTCTTCTCGATCCTGCTGATCAGCATCTACATCGCGATCCGCTTCGACTGGAAGTTCGCGCTGCCGATGATCGTGGCGCTGATCCACGACCTCGTGCTGGCGATCGGCGTCTACGCGATCAGCGGGAGAGAGGTCTCGAGCGCCACCGTCGCGGCGATTCTCACGATCCTCGGCTACTCGCTGTACGACACGATCATCGTGTTCGACCGCGTGCGCGAGAACGAGAAGTCCCTGCAGCGGCAGACCTACGACCAGATCGTCAATATCTCGCTGTGGGAGACGGCGACACGGTCGCTGAACACGTCGTTCTCAACGCTCCTGCCGATCCTCGCGCTCTTCCTCTTCGGTGGCGAGACGCTGCAGAACTTCGCGTTCGCGCTGATTATCGGCATCGCGGCCGGCGCGTACTCCTCGTTCTTCATCGCTGCTCCGCTGCTGAGCGTGCTCAAGAACCGGGAGCCCGAGTTTCGAGCGCGCAAGGGCTCTGATGAGCTGCCTGCGTTCATGCTCGGCAAGCAGGTGACCAGCACGGTTGGTCTGAAGCCCGCGGTCGGCGCTGCGGTCGGTGCTGCGAGCGGTGACACCGCATCTGGAGCCGCGGCCAGTGGAGCACCCTCCGCTCCAGCCGCTCCATCGACAGACGCCAATCCGAAGGGCCCCGACGCCGAGGCGGTCGCGGCAGCCCGGCTACGTCGCGCTCAACGGCGCGGAAAGAGGCGCGGCTCCTGACCCGCTAGGCCGACTGCACGGACGAACGTCCGGCGCGATGACTAGGCTAACGCTATGTCGCCCGGAAAACGCCTTCAGTTTGCGCCGTGCCCGGGAGCCCAAGTGGCCACGCTGCAACGTGAGCTCGGGCTCACGCGGGTGCTCGCGGAGGCAATGGTGCGGCGAGGACGCACTGATCCAGCGGAGGTCCTCGCCTTTCTCGAGCTCGAAGGGTCCCTCCACGACCCGCTCCTGCTCGGCGACGCGCGCCTCGCGATCACCATCTTGAGAGACGCCATTGCGGCTCGTGGTCGCATCGTCGTGCACGGCGATTACGACGCGGATGGTGTGTGCGCGACGGCGATCCTCTGCGAAGGCCTCGCCGCGCTCGGTGCTCGCGTCGAACCGTTTATCCCGAGCCGCTTCGAGGAGGGCTACGGGCTCGCCGTCGCGACCGTGGAGCGACTGCACGCTGACGGCGTCTCGGTGCTCGTCACCGTCGATTGCGGCATCACGGCGGTAGAGGCCGCGAGCCGGGCCCGCGAGCTTGGGCTTGCCCTCATCATCACGGACCACCATCGTGAGGGTGAGGCCTTGCCGCGCTGCCCGATCGTCGCGCCAGCGCTGCGGGGGCAGTACCCATTCGATGCGCTGTGCGGCGCCGGTACCGCCTACAAGCTGTTGGAAGGTCTCGTCGGTGCCTGTGGGGCTGATCCGACCATTCTCGACGGCGTCGTTGACCTCGTCGCGATCGCCACCATCGCCGACCTCGTGCCCCTCATCGACGAGAATCGGTCCCTCACCCGACGCGGGCTGCGTCGCATCCAGGAGGGACGGCGGATCGGCCTCGACGCGTTGATGCGAATCGCCAAGGTCGACGCCCGCGTGGCGGATGCAGGAGCGATCGGCTTCCGGGTGGCACCCCGGCTCAATGCTGCCGGACGACTCGAGCACGCCGATACGGCGCTGCGGCTCCTGATGACGAAGGACCCGCGAGAGGCACATGAGCTCGCGGAGAAGCTTGACGGGCTCAACCGTCGCCGGCGAGCGCTCGAAGACCGGATCCTGCGCGAGGCGATCGCACAGTATGAGACGCTGCCAGACCATCGACGCGACGCCCTCGGGCTCGTGCTGGCCGCCGACGGCTGGCACCCGGGCGTCGTTGGAATCGTCGCCTCGCGCGTCGTCGAACGCCTGCGCCGGCCGATCGTCCTCGTCGCCCTCGCTGGTGACATCGGCAACGGCTCAGGTCGCAGCGTTGACGCCTTCGACCTGCATGCCGCCCTTGCCGTCTGCGATCCGTACCTTGAGCGCTGGGGCGGCCATCGGGCGGCCGCTGGTGTGACCGTGAAGGTCGAGCACCTCGACGCCTTTGCAGCAGCCTTCGCCGAGCACGCCACGGCGACGCTGACTGGGGTCGACATGCGGGCCACCGAGCGGATTGATGCCGTCGTTTCGCTGACGGACGTCACGCTGGAGACCGCGGCTGATCTAGCGCGTCTTGAGCCCGTCGGTATGGGCAATCCAGGCGTCACGGTGCTCGTGCCGGCGGCTGAGCTGACGGACGTCCGCCGGATCGGCACCGAGGGCCGTCACATTGACATGCGCGTCCGTACGTCCGCTGGGTCCTGTCGCGCAGTCGTGTGGAGCGCTGGTGATCGTCTAGAGGAGCTCACCGCCGGGGTCCGGATGGACGTCGCAGCGCGCATCGAACGCTCGGTCTGGCAAGGGACAGAGCGAGTCGAGCTGATTGCTCGCGCTGTGCAGCCGCTACCGCACGGGCTGCCGTCCGGAGCCGGCATCTGCCGCACGCCGTGCGACGGCTCATGCGTGGAGCTACGCGAGCCGCGTCGGCCCGAACCGCTGAATCAGCGTGGCGTCGCCGTCGAGGACATGCGGGATGCCCGAGATGGGGGCGCGATCGCCGAGCTCACCCGGCTGGCGGCGTCTGGCCAGGGCCTCCTGATCGCGGTGGCCGACGTCTCGCGTCGCCGCGTCATCCTGGACGCGGCGCTGCATCCGGCTCGCTTCGGGCTCCGCGGCGCGCTGCTCTTCTCTCGGATCTGCTCCGACGCCGCGCTCGTTCGACGCCTCACGCTGCTCTCCGAGGGGCCGTACATCGTGATTGCCGATCATGAGACGCTGCTTAGCCTCCCAGCCATCGCCGCGCTCATGCCCAACGCCGTGCTGCTCGATCCGCCTCCGGCAGGGTGGCTGGCGCCGTCAGGTCCGGCCTGGGCTCGGGTCGACGGGCCTGCAGAGCATCGCTTCGCAGCGCAGGTGCGTGGCGAAGGCGTCAGCGCGCTCTAGCGTCACAGGCGGACGCACGAGCTGCAGCAACGGCTCGGGTAGCATCTGTAGGACGATGCCGACGACGCCTACCGTTCTCAACCCGGCCGCAGAGCTGCACCGTGTCCTCCTTGACGAGCTGGTCGAGGATGTCCTTGAGTACGCGCCCGACGTCGATGTTGAGCTGCTCGCCGCTGCCTTCGAGTTGTCGTGTATCCACCACGACGGGCAGGTGCGGCGCAGCGGCGAGCCGTTCGTCTACCACCCGTGGGGTGTTGCCAAGATTTGCGCACAGCTGCGGCAGCCGGAGAGCGTGCTGATCGGAGCACTGCTGCACGATGTCATCGAAGACACCGAGGCCACGGCCGAGCAGATTGACCAGCGCTTTGGTCCCGAGGTGCGGCTGCTCGTCGAGGGGGTCACGAAGCTCTCTAAGATCCAGTTCGCCTCGCGTGAGGAGGCCGAGGCAGAGAACTACCGCAAGATGATCCTGTCGATGGCCGAGGACATCCGCGTCATCGTCATCAAGCTCGCTGACCGGCTGCACAACATGCGGACGCTGTCGTTTCTGCCGAAGCAGAAGCAGCTGCAGAAGGCCAAGGAGACGATCGAGGTCTACGCTCCGCTCGCGCACCGGCTCGGCATCCACTCAATGAAGTGGGAGCTGGAGGATCTCGCCTTCGCCACGCTCTACCCCCGCAAGTACAGCGAGATCGAGTCGATGGTCAACGAGCGGCGGGCGGACCGGGAGCGATTCGTCAGCGAGGCCGGCCAGCTGCTGCTCGTCGAGCTCGAGGGAGTCGGCGTTACGGCCGCCATCGCTGGACGGGCCAAGCACTTCTTCTCCATCTACGAGAAGATGACGCGGCGCGGCAAGGAGTTCAACGAGATCTACGACCTCACCGCGATGCGCGTGATCGTCGAATCGGACCGCGATTGCTACGGCGCGATCGGAGTCATCCACGCGCTCTGGAAGCCGATGCCTGGCCGCTTCAAGGATTTCATCGCCGTTCCCAAGTCGAACGGCTACCAGTCGCTGCACACCACGATCATCGGCCCACACGGTAAGCCGCTCGAGATTCAGGTCCGGACGCAGCAGATGCATCAGCGGGCCGAGTACGGCGTCGCAGCGCACTGGCTCTACAAGGATCGGTCCGCCATGGCAACCCAATGGCTGACTGACCTCGTTGACGTCGCGGAAGGTGATCCGCAAGGCTACCTCGACGAGCTGCGAACGGGGCTCATGGATGAGGAGGTCTTCGTCTTCACGCCCAAGGGCGAGCTGAAGGCGCTGGCTGCCGGTGCGACGCCGCTCGACTTCGCCTACGCGGTGCACACCGACGTCGGCCACCGCTGCGTTGGTGCCAAGGTCAACGGACGCATCGTCTCGCTCTCCTCAACGCTGACCTCAGGCGACATCGTCGAGGTGCTCACGTCCAAAGCAGACCGGGGGCCGTCGCGCGACTGGCTCGGCGTCGTGACAACCACGCGGGCGCGCAACAAGATTCGGGCGTGGTTTGCCCGTGAGCAGCGCGAGGACACGGAGCAGAAGGGGCGCGACCTGCTCCAGCAGGCGTTGCGTCAGAACCGCCTGCCGACGCAGCGCATCGCCTCGTCGCCCGTCCTGGCCGGCGTCATGCGCGAGATGGGGTATCGCAAAGCCGAGGAGTTCTACGTCGCCCTCGGGGCGAGCAACATCACCGTCCCGCAGGTGCTGCAGAAGCTGCTGGCGCACCTCCGGACAGAGGAGGTTGAGCCGGCTCCGGCACCCTCGCGTCGTGCCGGAGCCCGTGGACGGGCGCTCGCCTCCAACGCGTACGGCATCATCGTCGACGGCGTCGACGGGGCCGGCGTGATGGTGCGGATGGCCAAGTGCTGCACCCCGGTACCTGGCGACGAGATCGTCGGCTACATCTCGGTCGGCCGGGGCATCACGATCCATCGCGAGGACTGCCCAAACTCGCGCCAGCTCGCGCGCTCTCCCGAGCGCTTCACGAAGGTCGCGTGGAGCGGCGACGACCCCGACGCCTCGTTCCGGGTTGGCGTGTCGGTTGAGGCCTGGGACCGCCCGCGGCTGCTGGAGGATGTTGGGCGGACCGTCGCGGAGCATGGCTGCAACGTCGTCGAGTATGGCGGGCACGTCAGCGAGGGCATGGCGCGCAACTGGTACGTGCTTGAGATCGGCGACCTCCGGTCGCTCAAGTCAGTCCTGTCCGCCTTGCGTCAGCTCGAGTCCGTCGTCGATGCGTTCCGCGTCACGCCAGGCGAGCGGCCCTAGCGGGTCCGGCTCCGCGCCCGTGAGCGCGTCGACGATTCAGGCACGCGCGCCGGGTCCATAGGCGCAGCGGTTCTCGATCCCCCGCACGAATCGGTCGGGGGCGAGGTTGCTCACATCGATCGTCGGGCTGCTGCCGCAGACGAGGTCTGCCATCACGCGGCCGATGGCCGGGCTGGACTTGAGTCCGTGGCCGGACCAGCCAGCGCAGAGCCAGAGGTCGGTGATGCCCGGGACAGGCCCGACGAGCGGGTGCCAGTCGGGCGTGTGGTCGTAGGCGCCGCCCCAGCCGCCGACGAGCTGCGCGTTTGCGAGCGACGGGAAGCGCGCCGCCAAAGCAGAACGGATCGACGCCTCATAGCCCGGCAGCAGGTCACGCTGACAGTCGTCGCGCACCGCGATCAACGGCGTGTCCGGCTGGTAGGCGACGACCCAGATGTCGCGCCCGGCCGCAGACCGAACCACCACATTTGACACGGCGTCGGAGGTGACGGCAGCAGGCGGGATCGCGCCGGGCACCAGCCGCAGAACCGCAACCTGGATGCGACCGAGCGCCATCGGCGGAGCCCAGCCCGCAGGTGCAAGCAGCTCAGGCGACCAGCCGCCGGTGGCGACGATCGTCTGGCCGGCACGAATCCTCTCACCGCTCGCAAGCTGCACCCCGACTGCTCGTCCGCCTTCCAGCAGGAGGGACGAAACGTCAGCGCTCTGCCGCACCTCGAGGCCACGGGCCAAGCCGTCCGCCAGCCACGACAGAATCATCAGACGGCTCTCGCAGACGCCGCCCCCCGGCGCGTAGGCCGCGCCGCCGACGCCGTCGAGCGACAGGAGCGGCTCGACCTCGCAGAGCTCGTCCGGCTCCAGGAAGTGCGTCTCCAAGCCAAGCTCGCGCTGCAGCGCCACCTGCGCCCGGCAGGTCGCGACCAAGTGGTCGGGCACGGGCAGCAGGTAACCGGTTGGCACGAAGCCGCTGCCGCCGACGCCGACCTGCGCGTCCCAATCGGCAAGAATCTCCGTTCCGGCCATCGCCAGCTGGATCAGGACCGGATTCGTGTAGTGGCGGCGCACCATGCCAAACGTCAGCCCCGAATCGCCACAGCCGGGCGATCCGCGGTCGAGGAGCAGCACGCGCCCAGCGCCGCGACGGACGAGCGCATTAGCCGTTGACGTCCCAACTAGACCGCTGCCGATTACGCAAACGTCGTACGTTGTCATGACTGGACGGTATCATTCCGTCCGTGAGGCCCCCCCTCGCCGGCGATCCCGTTGGTTCGCTGATCGACAATGAAAGCGGGTAGTTGCTATGGCTGACATTCTGGCCGGTGAGAATCTGATCTGGGAGGGGCGGCCAACGTGGCGCTGGTCCTTCTCGTTCATGCTGAAGTGGGGTCTGCCTTCGCTGATCCCCGCGATCGTCGGCATCGTTTTGTCGATCGCGTCAAGCGTGCCCGCGTGGCCGTTCATCGTCGCCACGCTCGTGCTGCTTGCGATCGTGCTCCTGCTCTCGTGGGTACGGCGGCTCGACACGTGGTACACCGTGACGACGCGCCGGCTGATCGTTCGGCACGGCATCCTCAACCGGAACGAGCGCAGCGCCAGCCTTGAGCGCATCCAGAACGTCAACACCGGTCAGGGCCTCTACGGCCGCATCCTCAACTTCGGCGACGTCGAGTTCGACACCGCTGGGTCGGAGATCGGCGATGCTGAGCTCGCGCTGCGCGGAGTTAAGGATCCGCACAAGCTTCGTGACGTGCTTGACATGGAGCTGCTGAAGCGCGATCCCGCGCCAAGCTCGGGGATCTAACACCCGACGAGGTTCGCCTCAGGATGCAGCCTAGGAGGGGCGGGTGTTGTGGCGCGGAGCAATCGGCGCGACAACACCCGCGGCGCTACCTACGGCTCCCAGCGCTCGCCGCCGATGTCCCAGCCGACGAGGCAGTACGGGCTGATCAGGTCAACGATGCGCTCCCAGGCCACTCGGTCCTCGGCAGCAAGCGTGGTGGTTACGACCAGCTCGGCGACGATGTCGCCGTTGTAGGTGATCGGCATGACGTCGAGCAGGCGGGCCTGGTGGCCGGCCCACGGCCCGTCCGTAAACGCGCCTTCCTCAACGAAGCGAATGCCCACGCCGGCCTCGTACTGCTCAGCAAGCAGGTCGACGGTGGCGCGGAGGATCTCGTCGGCCTCTTCGGCACCCTGCACGATGGACTCAACGGCGGCGATGGCGGCTGCGTCGCGGCTCATGCGCGGATCACCGCGAGGACCTCGTCGCGACGGCGAATCATCTCGGTCTCGCTGCCAGCCTCAAGGTTGAGCCGCAGCAGCGGCTCGGTGTTTGACGGCCTGACGTTGCAGCGCCACGTGTCGTGGTCAATCGAAATGCCATCGAGGTGCGTGATCACACCTCCCGGGCCAAAGCGATCCTTGATCTCCTGCAGCTTGAGCGCGACATCGGGGACCGGCGTGTTGAGCTCACCGGTCAGGTGGTACCGCTCCCGCAGCGGACGGAGGAGCTCGACGAGCGTTGTGCCGCTGCGAGACACGAGCTGCAGCACGAGCAGCGCGGGGGCGATTCCCGTGTCGACGCCGTAGAACTCTCGGAAGTAGTAGTGCCCGGAGACCTCACCAGCGAACGCTGCCCCCGTCTCCTTGATTGCCACCTTGATGAAGGCGTGACCGACGCGGGAGACCTGTGCGGTGCCCCCGCAGCGCTCGACCGTATCCGGCACTGCCCGCGAGGCGCGGACGTCGTAGAGGATCGTCGCGCCTGAGTGGTGCTTGAGCACCTCCTCCGCAAGCAGGGCCGTGATGAAGTCACCGGGAACGAAGCCACCATCCTCGTCGATGAAGAAGCAGCGATCTGCGTCGCCATCCCACGCGATTCCGATGGAGCCTGGCCGCTCGAGCACCTGCTTGGTGATGAACGCGCGGTTCTCCTCGAGCAGCGGGTTCGGCTGGTGGTCCGGGAAGGCGCCGTCGGGCTGAAGAAAGTGCTCCGTCGCGTTAATTGGAAGGCGACCAAGGATCGGGCCGAGCATGGTTCCGGCCATTCCGCTGCCACCGTCGAGGACCACAGCGAGCGGGCGGATTGCCGCTAGGTCGATGAGCGAGAGCATCTTCTCGGCGTAGGCTGGTAGAACATCGACGGGGGTTGCAGTGCCGGGCTGATCGACGGGTGGCAACGGGCTGCCCAGGGCCATCGTCTTGACCTCGTTGAGGCCGGAGGCGCTGCCGACGGGCTGCGCCTCTGCGCGGACGATCTTCATGCCGTTGTACTCGGCTGGGTTATGCGATGCGGTGACGATGAGGCCACCGTCGAGGCCGGCATCGGCGACGGCGAAGTAGAGCATCTCCGTGCCGATCTCGCCGAGCACTGAGACGTCAGCACCACCGTCGAGGGCCCCTCGAATGGCCGCCTCCGCCAACGCGGGGGAGGAGAGGCGCATGTCATGGCCGATCGCCACGCGCTTTGCTTTGAAGACCTCAATGTAGGCCCGTGCCACTCGGTAGGCGCCGTCGGCATCGAGCTGGTCGGGGACGATGCCGCGGACGTCGTAGGCCTTGAAGATTGCAGGATCAAGCGTCATGGCTGAGAGGGTACCCATGCTTCGGTGATGAGACGCCAGGAATCGTCGAGGTGCTGTGCCATCACGCGCGTGTCTGCGAGCACAGGCATGAAGTTCGTATCCCCGTTCCAGCGTGGCACGACGTGGAGGTGCAGGTGGCCCTCAATGCCAGCGCCGGCGGTGCGCCCGAGGTTGAGGCCAGCATTGGCGCCGTGTGGCTTGAGCGTTCGCTCGAGCGCTTGGAGCGCGTGATCGAGCAGCTCCCACAGCTCGGCTCGCTCCCGAGCGTCGAGCTCGCCCGGCGAGGCGACGTGCCGGTACGGCGCGATCAGCAGGTGCCCGTTGGTGTACGGGTAGAGGTTGAGGATGACGAAGCACGTCTCGCCACGGTGGACGATCAGGGTCTCACGGTCGTCGTCTGTTGCAGGGGTGGCGCAGAAGATGCACGCGAGAGGATCGTCCCCAGAGGCCGCCTTGACGAACTCGAGCCGCCACGGTGCCCAGAGTCGCTTCATGCGTGCAGCGTATCCGCCTCGTGCTGCCGCCGGTACGCTCGCGTGGTGGCACCCGTACCTGACATCACTGCTTTGGCGGTCACGCTCGCGCCCACGTTGGTGGCCCCGGCTCCAGCAGCCACCGCCAGCGTGATGATCTGCCTGCGCGAGGGTAGCCGCGGCACAGAGGTGCTGCTGTGTCTGCGGGCAACGCGTGA
>CAMDVX010000003.1 GCA_945877865.1 Bifidobacterium breve
GGCAGCGACCGCTCGCCGGCGACGTTGACTGCGATCGTCGTAAACCAGTACGTCGTCCCATCGACGAGGCCTGTGATCGTGCACGTCCCGCTCGCTCCGCTGATCCCGCACGAGTGCACCCCATCGCTCGCCATGATGGTCAGCGAGGCGGCACCCGCGACGGGTGACGCAACAGTCACCGTGGCTGTCCCCGGGCTGACGACCGCCGTCGGGGCCACCGTCGGGCCGGCGAAGGTGTAGTTGATTGGCCACGTGCCGTAGGTCCCCGGCACGGTGCCCCAGCCGGTCGCCGAGCGCAGGACGTGAATGGTGGCGTTAGGCGCGGTGCCGTAGACGCTGCTACCGCTGCTTGATGGCGAATCGCCTCGAAAGTAGATATCGCGGAGGTTGGGAACGTCAAGAAAGTAGATTCCCCGGTGATCACTTGTCGGCCGGGCGGTGGTGAGGCCGCTGCCGAAGCTGACCCAGGCGAGGTTCGGTATGCGGTGGAAGTGGTCGCCGATGAAGGTGACGCTGTCAGGCAGCGCGACGCTGCGCAGCCGTGCCGCGTCGGAAAACGTGCCCCATCCCAGGCTCGCAATACCCTCTTCGACTACGACCGTCAGCATCGTCGCTCCGCCGAAACCCGAGTTCTGAATCGCGCGCACCGTCAGCGGCGATCCTCCGGGCGGCGTTACGGTCGCCGGCACGACGACGTGGTCGGGCAGGTCTGCGGTATAGCCATTGCTCGGTACGTACGCCACCGAACCCGGCGTGACGTACACGTACTTGATGCCGCCCTGCACGAGGGTATGGCCCGTGATGGGATCCGACGCCGGCGACACCGGTGAATCGCCGCTCGAGTTGCGCCCAACCGCCGTAAACGTGTGCGCCACATCGTCCGCGAGCGCGTTCAGAAAGCACGATCCCGACTGGCCGGTGATGGTGCAGGTAGCACCACCTGGACTAGCCGTGACTACCACCGACAGCGCATTGTGCACCGGCGTCGCGACCGTCACCTTGACGATCGCCGTCGTCCAGCCCTGATTGCACGCTTGGAGGTTCTCGGAATCTGCCAACGAGCACATCTCGACCGTCGGCTTGACCGGCGCCGTATCGGGCGTGGGGGTGATCGGCAGCGCAGCGGTCATCACATTCCCGCTCGTCGAGACAGCGACGAAGCGACCCTCCCCGAACGTGAGGCTCGACCACCCGCTTGAGTAATCCCTGCTGCTGTTGCCGCTGTCGCCAAGCTCCTCCTGCCAGGTAATGCCATCCCTGCTGGACGCCACCATGTCGTGCCAGTTGAGGACCCACTGGCCGATCTGCGTCCACACGCCGTTGCCATACTCCGACCCCCCCCACGGGAGCATCCACCGCATGGCCGGCGGAGAGCGTAGCGTCCAATTGACCCCATCGGGGCTCCACTTGATGATGCCGTTCTGAGCAGCCCAGAGGTAGTTCCCGTTGCCGTAGGAGATGTGCGAGCCCGAGTCGTACTGACCGAGATAGCTACTTGACTGTATCGTCCAGACGATGCCGTCCGGGCTCGTCGCAACGTGTTGGTAGGCGACCGCTACGAAGAGGTTATCTCCGTACACCACGTCATTCCAGATGTCTAAGCTACCCGTATCGGCCCGCAGAGTCCACGAGGCTCCATCCGTGCTCGTCATGAAGCGCCCATTCCGCCCCACCACCACGAATCGCCCATTGCCGAACGTGAGATGTGAGCCCCAGTCGATCATGGTGCGGTTGCCTGACGACCACGTGTCGCCATGATCCGTCGTCACGGCCCAGTCGTCGCCGCTCATCACGACAAACCGCCCGTTGCCATAGGCCACGTCGATCGAGCCGTCCCAGCTGAGTCGCCAGGCCGGCCCGGTCTTCGTCGTCCAGGTGACACCGTCCGGGCTGGTCATGACGGCCCCGCTTGGGCCAATCGCCATGAAGATGCCATCCCCGTAGGTGACCGCTTTCCACCAGCTCAAGCTCGCCGGTGTCCGGACCGTCCAGCCCGCGTCGGTCCAGGCAAGCGGGATGCCACCGATCGTGCCCGGGACCACCCAACCGTCCGTGTACGTCGAGACGTGCGCAGTCGCAGCAGCGTGGCTGCCAGCGAACGCGTCGGCTGCAGCCGTCGGCGCGCTGCCAAGCAGGCTCACGTTCGTCAGCGTCGGAATGCTTGCAAACGCCTGCGCACCAATCGTCGCGACATCCGCAGCCAGCGTCACTGCACCCGTTAGCCCCGTCGCGCCGCTAAATGCGTTCGCGCCAATCGTCGTGACGCCCGCCGGAATCGTCAGCGACCCCGTGAGACCCGTATCGCCCGCGAACGCACCCGCACCGATGGCGGTGACCGCACAGCCCGCCGCGCACACCGTGCCCGCCACGGTCGCGCTCGTCGGCAGCGTCCAATCGTGCGCCACGACGCTGCTTGGCCCGGTCAGCGTAATCGTCTCCGGTCGCGTGCCATTGGCCGACCACGCCACGCCGCTGACAGGATCCGTGCCCGTCGTGGGGTTCGGCGTGACTGCCGACGAGGCGCTCGATGGCGCCGAATCCGTCGAGCCGTTGTTCGCCTTCGCCGTAAACGCGTACGACGCACCATTTACGAGACCGCTAATCGTGCAACGATCCGCCGTCGCGCTGATGGCGCACGTCGTCGTCGGATCACCATTGACGGCAATCTGCACCGAGTAGCCCGCGCTGACCGGCGCACCCACGACGACCACCGCAGCCGCATTACGCGCAATTGCCGTCGGTGCAGACGGCACCGCAATTGGCCGCACCCCTGCCGAGGCAGGCGACGGCGACGAGGAACCATCCGCATTCGACGCCACCACGACAAACCCGTACGCCTGATTGCCGAGCCCCGACACCGTGCAGCTCGTCGCCGGCACCGTCACCGTGCACGTGCGCCCCTCGGGGACTGACGTCACCACGTACGCGGTGGCAGGCGCGCCGCTCGACGCCGCGGTCACCGTCACAGCCGCCGACGCAGCGCCTGCCACCGCCGACGGCGCCACCACCGCATCGGGCGCCAACATGTCCGACGTCGCCACGACCGACGAGCCTGTTCCAACCGCCGCAAACACCCCGTTGCCATACGCCACGCCCATCCAGCTCACGCTGCCCGGCAGCGTCTCGCTCGACCACGTCACCCCATCTGCGCTCGTCATCGCCCGATTCGACGCAGGCCCATCCGACACCGCCACAAAGCGACCGTTGCCATACGCCACGGATTCCCACTGCGAGGCGGCCGCCGCCGCCCGTGGGGACCACGCCACGCCATCCACGCTCGTCATCACCTGCCACTGCAGCGAGTCATACCCCACCGCCACATACACGCCCCCACCGTATGCCACGGACCGCCAATCGCTAAACACGCCTCGGCTCGACGACCAGGACACGCCGTCATCCGTGCTGACTGCCACCCGATGAGCACCACTCGTCGCAACCGCCACAAAGCGCCCGTCGCCGTACGTGACCGCGCGCCAGCTATCTCCCGCATCGCCGCCCAACACCGCCCGCAAGGTCCAGCTCGCACCATCGGTGCTCGTCATCACCGCGCCCGCCAGCCCGACCGCCACGAACGTTCCGTGCCCAAACGCCACGCTGCGCCACGACGCCACCGGAGCCGTCTGACGCACCCAAGTCGCACCATCGCTGCTCGTCATCACCGCGCCCGCCTGCCCGACCGCCACAAACTGCCCCGCGCCAAACGCAACCCGATACCACGCCGCCGCCGACCCCGGCACCGTTCGCGCCGTCCACGTCAACCCGTCGACGCTGCTCATCGCCCCACCATCAAGACCGACCGCCACAAAGACCCCACCGCCGAACGCGACATCAGACCAGGTATGCACTCCGGCTGCATGCGCAATCCAGCGGCTCGGCGTCACGCTCGCCGATGCGGCCGATGCCGCCGACGCACCATCCGCATTCGACGCCACCGCCGTAAACGTGTAGGCCGTCCCGTTGGCCAGACCTGTCACTACACACGATCCTGCTGCACCCGACACCACGCACGTCTGCGACCCGCTGCCGCTCGCGGTCACCAGATACGACACCGGCACGCCACCCGAGCCCGCTGCCATCGTCACCGTCGCCCGAGCATTCCCCGCGTAGACGACCGGCGTCACCGGCACGCCCGGCGGATACAGCGGCGTCACGCTGTTGGAGGCCACGGAAGCCGACGAGGTGCCCGCGCTGTTGGTCGCGGTCGCGGTAAACGTATGCGGCACAATCGACAGCCCCGACACCACGCAGCTACCCGACGCGCCCGTCACCGTGCACGTCGCCCCACCCGGGCTTTCCGTCACCAAAAACGACGCTGCCACCCCACCCGAGCCCGACCCTGCAGCCACCGTCACCGTCGCGCTGCTACTGCCCCGCACCGCCACCGGCGCCGCCGGCACATCCGGCACCGGCAACGGCGTCGCTGCGCTCGACGCCAACGACGCCGACGTCGCACCCGCCAGATTCGACGCCACCGTCGTAAACGTATACGCCACACCATTCGTCAAGCCCGACACCTCACACATGCCCGAAGCACCCGACACCGAACACGTAACCGCGCCAGGCGACGACGTCACCACAAACCCCGTCGGCGGCCCACCCGACCCCGACCCCGCACCCACCGACACCCGCACAGCCCCATCACGCGCCACCACACCCGACACCACCGGTCGATCCGGCACCACATCCGGCACCACGCTATTAGACGCCGGCGACGCCACCGAATCACCCACCGCACTGCGCGCCACCGCCGAGAACGTATACGACTGATACCCAAGCCCACTCACCACACAGCTCGTCGCCGGCACCGTAATCGTGCACACCGCACCGCCCGGACTCGCCGTCACCAGATACGACACCGCCTGCGGACCATCCACCGCCGGCACCACCGACACCACCGCCGACGCCGTCGCCGCCACCGCCACCGGCGCCGCCACCGGAGTCGGCTCCACCGTATTCGACGTCATCACCACCGAACCACTCATACCACCCAGCTGCAACGCCACGAACGTGCCATGCCCATACGCCACCGCATGCCAATTCGCCGATAGGCCCATCGACCCCGTCGTCCACGTGATCCCATCAGCGCTCATCATGTAAGCGGCCCCAACCCCATACACCGCCACAAAATGCCCATTGCCAAACGCAATCGACTGCCCATTCTGACCACCCGACACCGCGCGCCTCGTCCACGTCACCCCATCCGGACTCGTCAGCGCATCGTCGGCGTGATCATTCGTCACCACAAACAGCCCATTGCCATACGCCACCCCAGCAAACGTTGACGAAATCGGCGTCGCCCGCGCCGTCCACGACACACCATCCGTGCTCGTCATCACCTGATCAACCGCCGGCACGCTCGACCCCGTCTGCGCCACCGCCACAAACCGCCCATTGCCATACGTCACCGCCTGCCACGGATTGCTCGCCGCAGCCACCCGCGCCGTCCACGTCACCCCATCCGGACTCGTCATCACCCGATTACCCGACCCACCCGCCGCCACCGCCACAAACTGACCACCGCCATACGTCACCTCGGCCCAATACATCGACGCTGCCGACGAAGGCGACGACCGCGCAGTCCACGTCACACCATCCGGACTCGACGCCACCACCCCATTCGCACCCACCGCCACAAACACACCAGCACCAAACGCAACCGAGTAATAATCCCCACTCGCCAAACCACTCCGCACCGTCCACGTCACCCCATCGTCATCACTCGACATCGCCCGCGGCTCACTGTTCTCATAAATCCTGACAGCCACAAACCGACCCACCCCCGACCCCACACCCGGCCCATACGCCACCCCAGCCCAACTCCCCGCCACACCCGTCCGCTGAATCCACTCCGCCGGCGTCACGCTATTTGACGCCACCGACGCCAACGACGAACCATCCGCATTCGACGCCACCGCCGTAAACGTGTACGCCGTCCCATTCAAAAGCCCCGACACCACACACGAACCCGCCGCACCCGACACCACACACGTCTGCGACCCACCACCACTCGCCGTCACCAGATACGACACCGGCACGCCACCCGACCCCGCCACCACCGTCACCGACGCACTCCGCGAACCCGCCACCGCCACCACCGACGCCGGCACACCCGGCGGCGACAACGGCAGATAGGTATACGCCCCTACCTCCGTCACAGCGGCGCCAGCCTGCGTCACGGTCACATCAACCAGCCCCGAGGCCGCGCCCGCCGGCGTCGTAAACGTCACCTGCGTCGCGGAATCCACCGAGACGCCCGTCGCTGCCACACCATCGACCGTGACCGTCACGGGTGCGGCAAAGCCCGTGCCCGCCATCCTCACCACGGTGCCACCCGCAACGCTCCCCGCTGACGGCGTCAGCGTGCTGATGGTTGGCGGCACCGGGCTCGCATCAGCGGTCGCCGCGATCAGCACGAGCACGAGCATCACGCAGACCGCAAGCAGCTCCGACAGGCCAAACGGCAGCCGCCGCCGCCAGCGGCCACCACGGCTCGGCTCAAGCGAGCCGCCACCGTCGACCCGATCGGCAGCTCCACCGGGCTCCATCACGCTGCCAGCCAGGTCAGTCAACCGCAAAATCCAGTGGCCCGGGCAGGTCCGTCGACTGCCCACCAGCCACGCCGGTCCGTCCTGCCATCCACGACCTTGATCCGTGGGGAGCGACTCAACCGGCGAGCATGGTGCGCGCTCCTGCAACCGCTCATGGCTTGCGATCGCTCGCTGCGAAGCGCCGCGTGCCACGCAAACCGCGCGCTGGCGGTGCGCAAGGCAACATAGTGTGAGAGCACGCGTTTCACAGGTGTCACTACGCTTCTGGCGGAGGAAATCCTGCCCACCCGACGGCGACGGCCGCCCTCATCAGCGAGCGAGCGCGGACGCTCACTGCGCGCACCCGCAAGGCCCGCGTGTGCAGGGCCATTTTGCGCGCGACACAGAGGCGAACGAGCGGACAGGAAGGCCATCCGCGACCCGCGAAGGGCCGCAACGGCCACAGGCGCGCGACGCACGCAGATCCTGCCGCTCCTCCCGCCAAAACCTCTTGTCACAGCGATCTCCTCGCCGATGTCGTTCGGGCTGCCCCATCACCGAATGCGACAGCTCCCTAATAGCGGCGATCAACCGCGATGTTCACTCCCCCCAATGTAGCAGGATAAAAATCACAAGTGTGTGCAAGAAGTCAACCTGTCGCTAGACCACGCACCCACGCACGAGTCCCGCTACCGCTCCACAGACCGAAACGCGCCCGCAGGCTCAGCCCTTCGGCGTGATCGGCGAATGCCGAAACATCCCCGGCGCCAGCGACTCGCCGCCGTCAAGCACGAGCGTCTCGCCCGTCACGTACGACGCGTCGTCAGACAGCAGGAAGCGCGCCGAGCCGACGATGTCCGCGAGCGTGGCGAACCGTCCGAGCGGAATCTCGCTCGTCATCGCATCGCGAATCGCGTCCGTGGGAAACAGGTTCGCCGAGGCCGCCTCCGTCTCGGTCGGGCCGGGAGCCAGGCAGTTGACGCGCAGACCAAGCGGCGCCCACTCCACGGCCAGGCTCTTCGTCAGGTTCCAGACGCCCGCCTTGGCCGCCGCCGAGTGCGCCGTACCGGGGTTTCCCGTCCACGCATACGTCGCGATGATGTTGAGAATCGAGCCGGTCGCAGCCGTCGCCTGCGGAAAGCCAAGCGCGAGCGCACGCGAGCAGTAGAACGTGCCGTTGAGGACGATGTCGATGACGGCCCTCCAGCCGTTTGGCGACAGGTCGACGGCGTTCGCGACGAAGTTGCCAGCCGCATTGTTGATTAGCGTGTCGGGCGCACCAAAGCGCTCCGTCACGCCGGCGAAGAAGGCCTCAACTTGGGCCGGATCGCGCACGTCGCACGTCAGCGCGACAGCCGTGCCACCCGCCGACTCGATCAACGCGACGGTCTCCTCCAGCGGCTCCACGCGGCGACCGCAGACAGCGACGCTCGCACCAAGCCCAGCCAGGTCGACGGCCATGGCGCGACCCATGCCGCTCCCACCGCCCGTGATGGCAACTACTCGCCCCTCGATGCCTCGGCTCATCTCAGCTCCTCCACGTCGTCGCCCCCGGCCAGCGGCACGAGGTAGTGCTCCAGCACATCATCAGCGAAGGCCGCAGCCGGGCCCATCGCACCCTCCACCGCCTGACGAAAACGATCGGGCGAGCCGTCACGCGAGAGAATGCGGATCGCGGCCCACAGCGACTGCGCAAGCTGCTCCAGCGGATCGCTGCCCTGTCCGGTCAGCCGAGCAGAGACCTGGCCCGCCTCCTCCTTGAGCAGCTCAAAGCGATCGCCCAGCAACGCTGCCGCATCCGCGAGCCGGTCAAGGTAGGTCGGATCCGCCACGCGCAGCCCGGTGACGAGCGGCTGCAGCGTCTCAACCGCCTGGTACGCGGCGTGCGTCGCCAGCTCGGCGCCAGCCTCGCCGAGCGACCCAGCCAGCCGCCACGCCTCCGCCAGCGCGGGCAGCGCCTCATCCACCGCCAAGGCGGCCGCCGACTCCTCCGCAGCCTCGCAGATGGCGGCGATTTCAACGACGCCGCGAATCCGCGCACGGTCGTCAAGCGGAGAGCCGGCAGCGTCGACGACGACCCAGTCGAGCCCGTCGGAGCGTGGCACAGCACACACGAAGGACGCACCCAAGCCCGGCTGGTGCACCGGCACGATCGCCTGCGGCTGACGACCAAATCGGCCCACAACCTGCGCTGCCGCCAGCTCGATGCCCGCCTCGTCCACGACGCGAGCGTAACCGCTTAGCGCGTTGTCCGCGCTGAGGGGAACCCCCGGGGACCGCTTGGGGTAGGATTGAGCCATGGCACCGACCTCTGAACAGCCAACTGCCGTTGTAACCATCTCCGACGCCGTCGTGGAGTGGCGACGCGAGACGCTCGAGCGCGCCGGCCTCGATAACGAGCGCGCTCAACGGATCGCCGCCTCCGATGCGGATCTGCACGAGGCGGTCCGCCTCCTTGAGCAGGGCTGCGCTCCCGAGCTGCTCGAGCGCATCCTGCTCTAGCCGAGCAGGACGCCGCCTCGCGGCGACGCCCGCGCTCAGCGCTAGGAGGTTGCCTTGGGCGAGCGCCGGGCCAAACCAGCGCGCCGGATTCATTGCGCCACCGGTCAGCGGGCCACCCATCAGGATGTCGAAGAAGATCACGAAGCCGTGCGCGGCTGCGACTCCGACCAGCGTCCCTCCGTTCGTCCAGTCGGCGGCCGTCATGATCGCGCCCGCGCCGATGAAGCTCAGCGCAAACGTGCCCGCGAGCTCTGCGAGCAGTCGTGCAAGTGCGTTCTCCACCACGCGCCTCCTCCCGGAATTGCCTCCGGCGTTGATGACCACGAGCCGCTCGCTGCCAGCCAGCCAGCTCCTGCCTGCTGCTACACCTCCGACTGCGATGCGCGCCTTTACCCACGACCGCTGGACGTTTCCGCTCCAGCCAGGCAACCGCTTTCCGCAGGAGAAGTACCGGCTCGTGCGGGAGCGAGTCGAGCAGCTGGACGCCGTCGAGCTGCTCGAGGCCGCGCCGATCGCGTGGAGCGACGCCCTGCTCGTCCATGACGCAGAGTGGCTCCGTCGCATTCGCTACGGGCTGCTGACGCGCCGCGAGGAGGCCGCGCTCGGGCTGCCGTGGTCGCCCGAGCTGGCTGAGCGCACGCTCCACGCGACGGGCTCGACGGTCGCCGCTGCGCGTGCTGCTCTCGCTGACGGCGCAGCCGCAGCGCTCGGTGGCGGCACGCACCACGCTCGGCGCAGCGTCGGACGCGGCTACTGCCTCGTCAACGACGTTGCCGTGGCGACGGCGCTGCTGCGGGCCGACGGCTATCGCGAGCGCATCCTCGTGCTCGACCTTGACGTGCACCAGGGCGACGGCAACGCCGACTGCTTCGCTGCCGACGCCAGCGTCGTCGTCGCCTCAATCCACGGCGCCCGCAACTACCCGTTCGAACGCATCCTCGGAGACCTCGACGTCGACGTCCCAGACCGTACGGGCGACGCGGCCTACCTCGCTCTCGTGGAGGGCCTGCTCAGCGAGTGCGCCGCTCGCGGGCCATTCGGCCTCGTGTTCCTGCTCGCGGGGGCCGATCCCTGGGAGGGCGACCGGCTGGGGCGGCTGGCGCTCACCGAGGCCGGGCTCGTGGAGCGCGATCGCCGTGCCATCGCGTGGGTCCGCCAGCACGACGCGGCGCTCTGCGTCACCCTCGCGGGTGGCTACGGTGAGCCGATCGAAACGACGGCGGACATCCATGCCCGCACGATTGCCCTCGCCGCTACGCCGCCGGAACTGCTCCCCGCAGCTCGATGAAGTCTGGCCCGGGCGTGAAGCCCAGCGAGCGGTTGATGCCACGCATCGCCTCGTTGCCAACCGCGTTCTCTGCGCTCATTCGCTCGGCACCACGCTCGATCGCCCACCCGATTGCGGCCCGCTTGAGCGCCTTCGCAATGCCACGACCCCGCCAGGCGCGCCGCGTGCCGGTTAGCGCATGCCCGACGACGCGGCCGCGCTGCTCGTTGAGCAGCCGGCAGAAGCCGACCACGTCATCGCCGGCGACCGCGAGCAGGTAGCCGTCGAGCGGCCCGTCCGGCGTATCGACGTCACGCAGCCGCCACTCCTCGAAGCTGCCTGCCAGCACGGGCTCAGGGTCCGGCAGGTCGGCGAAGATCTCGACGGCTGCCGCGTAGGCGCTCTCCCGTAGGGCTGGCTCAGCCGCCAGCGACGACAGGCGCACGCCCGCGGGCAGCACCACCTCAGGTGCGACGACCCCAGCCAGCGGCAGCTCGACGCGCGCCATGCGGTCGTACTCAACGAAGCCGCGAGCGGTCAGAAACCGCACCCCTTCGGGACGATCGCCGCTGCACGGCACCTGCAGGCGCGACTTGCCGAGCTGCGGCGCCGTCGCCTGTGACCACGCGAGCAGCGCCGACCCGACCCCACGCCCGCGCACCGCTGCGCGCACGCCGAGCTCGCACCAGGCCGACGGATCGTCGACCGGAAACACCCAGATGCGACCGACCGTCCCAAACCCGACGGCCTCGCCGTCGAGCCGCGCGATCACCCGCCGCTGCGTCGGATCGAGTGCGAACGTGGCCAGCATCTGCTCCACCGAACGCGACGACTCCGGCGTGATCTCCAGCATCAGCTCGCTGAAGGCACCCAGCAGCTCGACGTCAGCACCGACGACGACGAGCTCGAGCCCGCTCGGCGGCGCAGGCGTCACCGCCCGTGGAACTTGGGCTGCCGCTTCTCCGTGAAGGCCCGCAGGCCCTCCTTCGCATCCTCCGTGGAGAACAGGATCGAGAAGAGGTCGGCCTCGACCATGTAGTTCGTCGCGAGATCACCGGCCAACGCCCGATTCGTCGACTCCTTCGCGTAGGCGATCGCGACGGGGCTCTTGGCGCTAATCTCGTGGGCCATCTTGAGCGCGCGCGGCATCAGCTCGTCGAGCGGCATCACGTGCTGCGCCAGACCGCGGGCTAACGCCTCGTCGGCCTTGACGCGACGACCCGTGAAGATCAGCTCCTTGGCAAAGCCCATCGACGTGGTGCGAGCCAGGCGCTGCGTGGCACCCCAGCCGGGCATGATGCCGAGGTCGACCTCAGGCTGCCCGAACACGGCGTTCTCCGAGCAGAGCCGGATGTCGCAGGCCAGCGCCATCTCCGAGCCGCCACCGAGCGCATAGCCGTTGACGGCCGCGATCGTCGGTGCCCGCATGGTCTCGAGGTAGCGTGCGCACTCCTGCCCGAGGACCGCGTACGCGCGCGCCTCTAGCGGCGTCTTCGTTGCCATCTCCGCGATGTCCGCACCGGCGATAAACGCCTTGTCACCCGCGCCCGTCAGGATCAGACAGCCCACCGTGGTGTCTCCGGCGATTGCCGCCAGCTCGGAGCGGAGCTCCTCGAGCAGCGCCGACGACAGCGCGTTGAGCGCCTCCGGACGGTTGATGGTGAGAATGGCGACGCGCTCTTCTCGGCGGACCTCAATCGACATGCGCTTCCCCTAGGCCTCGGTTGCGGCCAGTGTGGCCAGAAACTCGACGATCGCGCCCGTTGGCGACCCGGGCGTAAACACCTCTGCGACGCCGAGGCGCTTCAGCTCCTCCGCATCGTCCGGCGGGATCGTCCCGCCCACGACCACGCAGACGTCATCGACGCCACGCTCCCTCATCAGATCGAGGATGCGCGGCACGAGCGTCATGTGGGCACCCGACAGCACGGACACGCCGAGCGCATCCGCGTCCTCCTCAAGAATCGTCTCGACGATCTGCTCCGGCGTCTGATGCAGGCCCGTGTAGACGACCTCCATGCCAGCGTCGCGGAGGGCACGGGCGATGACCTTCGCGCCACGATCGTGACCGTCGAGGCCCGGCTTGGCAATGACAACTCGAAGATGGCGTTCCATGACCGTGCAGTGTAGACGGCTACCGGGTTCGTGCTGCGCGCGTTAGCATACGGGCATGGTTTCCTCGCTCCCGCGTCCCGCTCTGCTCCTCTGCCTGCTGCTCGCCGCGATCGGTACCGCCGCCTGCGGTGGTGGCGAGGATGCTCCGAAGTTCAATGACGCAGGTGCGCCGTTCGCGTTCTCGTACCCGGCCGACCTGCAGAAGGTCTTCGCGGATACCGGCCGGGAGATCAAGGGGCTCGAGCCGACGTTCCGCGTGGCCTACGGCACCGACGAGACGAACGTCGTGGTCGTTGCGACCTACGCGCTGCAGAAGGACGTCGCCAAGGTCAAGAAGACCGACCTCGCCGTCGCCGTTGAGCGGGCCGCCCGAGCCCTCGCCCGCGCGATGAAGGCGGATGCGCCCAAGCGCAGCAAGGCCGAGCTGGGCCCGCTGCCTGCGACGCAGTACGACTTCGCCACGAACAGCGGCTCGCTAACGACGCGCCTGCTCTACGCCTTTCAGGGCAAGACGCAGTACTTCGTTCGCTGCCAGTGGGACGACTCGGGTGCCAAGGCGATCACTGCCGCCTGCGACGAGGTCGCCCAGAGCTTCTCCCTAGCGAAGTAGGGGCGCCCGCCGGCGACGCGCCACCCTAGCTGCGGCTGGCACCCGGACGCCACATTGCCTCGCCGCCCTCACCGTTGCCGGCGCGCGCCAGCACGAACAGCAGGTCGGACAGGCGGTTGAGGTACGTGATCACCTCGCGGGTGACGGGCTCCTGCGCAGCGAGCTCGACGGCGTCGCGCTCGGCACGGCGGCAGATCGTGCGGGCCACGTGGAGGTAGGCGGCCAGCGGCGTGCCGCCTGGCACCACGAACGACGTCAGCGGCGGCAGCGACGCATTGACCGTGTCGATGCAGTCCTCGAGCCACGCGACCTGCTCCACGCTGACGCGCAGCCGCGAGCGGTTGCGCTGGTCGTCCTCGGGGGGTGGCGGCACGCAGAGGTCTGCCCCAACGTCGAAGAGGTCGTTCTGGATGCGCTCTAGCCACGCCGCATGCGCCGTGCCAGCGGCATGCAGGCGGGCGACGCCGAGCGCCGCGTTGAGCTCGTCGACCGTGCCGTAGGCCGCGACGCGCGGATTGTGCTTCGACACTCGGTGCCCGTCACCGAGGCTCGTCTCACCGAGATCGCCGCCACGGGTGTAGATGCGATCGAGGCGGACGACGACGTCATCGTTCGGCGCATCGCTCATGCGCGTGCCCCTGCAGCAGCGGTGCGCTCGGAGCAGCTCATGCCGGCAGGACCTCCAGCACCATCGCGTCGCCCTGCCCGCCGCCCGAGCAGATCGTCGCCACGCCGATGCCGCCGCCCGCGCGGCCAAGCTGGTGCACGAGCGTGCCGATCAGCCGCGCACCGCTCGCCCCAACCGGGTGACCGAGCGCGACCGCGCCGCCGAGGCAGTTGACGCGGTCCACGTCGATGCCCAGCGTCTTGACGGTATTGAGCGCGATCGAAGCAAACGCCTCGTTGACCTCGAGGCGATCAACGTCGCTGATGCCCAGCCCGGCCTTGGCCAGCGCCAGTTCGACCGCGACCGCTGGCGCGCAGGCGAGCCGGCGGGTGATGTCGGCGGCAACCGCCGAGGAGCGGACGATTGCCAGCGGCTGCAGCCCTCGCTGCGCAGCCACCTCCTCGGAGACGGCGACGACCATCGCGGCACCGTCGGTGACGCCCGGGCTGTTGCCTGCGGTGTGCGTGCCTCCGTCGGTCAGCGGGCCGAGCTTCGCCAGCGACTCCAGCGTCGACTCGGCACGCGGGCCTTGATCCTGCTCGACCACGCGCTCGGACCGACGCTCGCGGATCGTGACGGGCGTGATCTCCGCGGCAAACGAGCCGTCGCCCTGCGCCGCTACGGCGCGCTCGTGCGAGCGCAGCGCCCACGCGTCGAGCTCCTCGCGCGTCAGCCCAAGCTCTTCCGAGACCTCGTTGGCCTGGTCGTACATGACGCGCTCCGTCCACGGATCGCGCAGGCCATCGTGCAGCACCGCGTCGACCAGCGCCGCGTCGCCAAAGCGCAGGCCCTGACGCGCGCCGAGCGCCATGTACGGGGCGCTCGTCATGGACTCCATGCCGCCCGCCAGCACGACGGCTGCCTCGTCGAGGCGAATCAGATAGTCCGCCAGCGCGATCGCCCGCATGCCCGACGCGCAGACCTTGTTGATCGTCTCCGACCCGCTCTCGACGGGAATGCCAACGCGCGTCGTGACCTGCCGCGCCATCGCGTGCATCTGGCCTGCCTGCACCACGGTGCCGATGAACGAGTAGTCGATGTCCGCACCCGCGAGGCCGGAGCGCTCAATCGCGGCGGCGGCGGCAGCAGCACCGAGGTCGACGGCCGAGGCGCCGGACAGATCGCCGCCGAGGCGGCAGAAGGGAGTGCGTGCGGCACTGACGATCACGGTGCGGGTCAAGGCGCTGAAAGCCTCCGAAGACGTCGCCGTCGCAGGCTGCGACAACGACGGGAGGCTACCACGGAGATCAGCCAGTCGATTGACAGATCCGCTCGCTCTTGACACGCTGCACCTATGCAGCGATTCCGCAACGAGGCGTGGTGGTGGTGCCAGCTCGGGCGGGATCCCGTGCGCTGACGCGCACAGCCGATCCGAACCGCCCGGGCTTCCCACAAGGGGAGCCTTTTTTTATGCCTCCGAAACGAACCAGATGAACCCGACCCAGCCCAGACCGAAGCCCCTCTCCCGCCTCCGCCCCAGCGTGCGCGAGCTGCCGGCCGACCTGCTGACTCCGGTCGGGGCCTACCTGCGGCTGCGCTCGCTCGGCCCTGGCTTCCTGCTGGAGAGCGTCGAGGGCGGGCTGCAGGTCGGCCGCTACTCGTTTCTGGCAGCGGGCTGCGAGCGGCTCGACCTTGACCTCCAGGAGGCGGACGCCTTCGGTCCGCTGCGAGCGCGCCTCGCGGAGCACGCGGACCTCGACCTGTCGGGGCTGCCACCGTTCGCTGGTGGCGCCGTTGGCGTCGTCGGGTACGACGCAATCCCACGCTTCGAGTCGACGGTGCCGCTGCCTGCCGCCGAGCCGGGCGACCTTGCGCAGCCCGCCAGCTTTCTGCTGGCACCCGTCGTCGTGGCCTTCGACCACGTGCGCGCCACCGTCCAGGTGATCGCGCAGCCAGGCCACGAGGGGCTCGCCGACGACATCACAGCGCGCCTGCTCGGCCCCTTGCCCGATGGCGTGCAGCCCGTGCCCGCCCTCGTCGACGCCGGTACGTCCGTCGCGGACCTCGAGATCGACGAGTACATCGAGCGCGTCGAGCTCGGCAAGCAGCACATCACCGCGGGCGACGTCTTTCAGGTCGTGCTGTCGCAGCGCCACCGCCGCCGCACGCCGCGCAGCCCCGTGGCGATCTACCGTGCCCTGCGCGCCGTCAACCCCTCGCCCTACCTGTTCCTGCTCGACCTCGGCGACTTCGCCTTGATCGGCGCCTCGCCCGAGACCCACGTTGCGCTGTCGCGCGACGGCGAGGCCGAGCTGCGGCCGATCGCTGGCACGCGGCCCCGTGGTGCGGATGCCGCTGAGGACGATCGTCTCGCCGAGGAGCTGCTGGCCGATCCGAAGGAGCGGGCCGAGCACCAGATGCTCGTCGACCTCGCCCGCAACGACCTCTCTCGCGTCTGCGATCCGGGCACCGTCCGGCCCACCCGCCTGCTGGAGATCGAGCGCTACAGCCACGTCATGCACATCGTCTCGCGCGTCGTCGGCCGCCTCTCTGCCGACGAGGACGCCTTCAGCCTGCTGGCCGCGACCTTCCCCGCTGGCACCGTCTCCGGGGCTCCGAAGGTGCGCGCCATGCAGATCATCAGCGCGCTCGAGCCGCACCGCCGCGGCGCGTACGCCGGCGCAGTCGGCTACCTCGGTACGGACGGCGCGCTCGACACGTGCATTGCGCTGCGCACGATCCAGCTGCGCGATGGCGTCGCGACCCTGCAGGCAGGCGCCGGCATCGTCGCCGACAGCGACCCGGCCGAGGAGCACCGTGAGTGCCTCCGCAAGATCGCTGCTCTGCAGCGCGCCGTCGACCTCGCCGATGCCGGAGCGTACGGGCGATGAGCCGCGTGCTGCTGATCGACAACTTCGATTCGTTCACGTACAACCTCGCGCACGGCTTCGCCGAGGCGGGCGCGGACGAGGTGATCGTGCGCCGCAACGACGCGATCAGCGTGGACGAGGCGCTCGCGCTGGCCCCCTCGCACCTCGTCATCTCGCCCGGCCCCGGCACCCCCGACCAGACCGGGGTGTCCGCCGACCTGATCCGAGCGTTCGACGGCCAGCTCCCGATCCTCGGCGTCTGCCTTGGCCACCAGCTGCTCGTCGAGCTCCACGGCGGCACGGTCGGCGCAGCCGTCCAGCTCGTCCACGGCAAGGCCGACGACATCACTCGCGTGGCACCTGATGCGCTGCTCGACCTCCTCGCTGAGCGCTTTCGCGCTGGCCGCTATCACTCGCTGGCAGCCCACGAGCCGATCCCCACGACGCTCATCGTGACGGCGCGTGCCGACGACGGGACGGTGATGGCGGTGCGCACCCCCGACCGACCGACGCATGGCGTGCAGTTCCACCCGGAGAGCATCCTCACGCCCGACGGCCCCGTGCTGATGGCCGCATTCCTCGCGCTCGGAGCCGTCGCGTGAGCGCGGCGGCGCTGCTCGAGGCGCTCCCGCGGCTGCTGGCTGGCGAGGACCTCACGCCTGCCGAGGCGCGCGCGGCGCTCGACGTGGTCATGCGTGGCGACGCGACGCCCGCTCAGATCGCCGCGCTCCTCGTTGCGCTGCGTGCCAAGGGCGAGACGCCGGCGGAGATCGCCGGGTGCGCCGGGGCGCTGCGCGACCACGCCGTCGCGGTCCGGCCGCTGCGCACCGACCTCGTCGACACGTGCGGCACGGGTGGCGATCGCACCGGGTCGTTCAACATCTCGACGGCCGCCGCTCTCGTGGCCGCCGGCGCGGGGGCAGGGGTGGCGAAGCACGGCAACCGCTCGGTCTCGTCCAAGTCGGGCAGCGCCGATGTGCTCGAGGAGCTCGGCGTCCCCGTCGAGGTGCCGCACGCTGCCGTGGCGGCGATGATCGATGCGCACGGCTTTGGCTTCCTCTTCGCACCGAGCCACCACCCGGCGATGCGGTTTGCGGGGCCCGTCCGTCGCGAGCTCGGCATCCCGACGATCATGAACCTGCTCGGCCCGCTCGCGAACCCCGTCGGCGCACGCTTCCAGGTCGTCGGCGTCCCCCGCCCCGACCTCGTCGCCACGCTGTCTGAGGTGCTCCAGCTGCTCGGCACCGAGCGGGCGCTCGTCGTCCATGGCGAAGGCGGGTTCGACGAGATCACCCCGGGCGGCACGACGACGATTGCCGAGGTGACGCCCGCCGGCATCACCGTGACGACCTTCGACCCCGCCGCGATCGGCATCCCGCGGAGCCCGGCCGCTGCTCTGGCTGGCGCCGGACCCACCGAGAACGCCGCGATCATCCGCCGCGTCTTCGCCGGTGAGGCGGGTCCGCCACGCGACGCCGTGGTGCTCAATGCCGCAGCGGCGCTCGTAGCCTGCGGCATCGCCGACACTCTGGAGGCCGGCGCGGCCTTGGCGTGCGCGGCCATCGATAGCGGGCAGGCCGCGGCGGTGCTGGAAGCGGTTGGAGCGGCGGCCCGGGCGGCCGCGAAAGGAGGCACGTGATGGGGTACCTGCAGGAGATCGGCGCCTGGACGCACAACGAGGTCGCGCGGCGGCGGGAGACGCGGCCATTTGCCGGTGCTCTGCACGTCCCCGGCCAGACCCAGATTATCGCGGAGATCAAGCGCGCCTCGCCGAGCGAGGGACCAATCGCGCCGCTTGCCGACGCGGCCGAGGTGGCCCGCCACTACGAGGCCGGTGGCGCCGCCGCGATCTCGGTCCTCACCAGCCCCAAGGACTTTGCCGGCTCGCTGCTCGATCTCGCCCGCGTGCGGGCCGTGACGAAGCTGCCGCTGCTGGCGAAGGACTTCTTCGTCGATCCGTACCAGGTCGTCGAGGCGCGCGCCCACGGGGCCGATGCGATCCTCGTGATCCTCGCGCTCGTCGACGACGCGCTTGCTCAGGACCTGATGCAGGCTGCGGAGGACCATCAGATGGACGTCCTCTGCGAGGTGCACGACGAGGCAGAGCTGGCTCGGGCGCTCGCGCTCGGCTGCCCGGTCATCGGCGTCAACGCGCGCAACCTCGCCACCCTCAAGATCGATCCGATCCTCCAGCGCAAGCTGCTCGCCGCCATCCCCACGGGCTTCGTCAGCGTCGCAGAGTCGGGCGTCACGAACCGGGCCGAGCTTGAGGCGGCCGCTAAGGCCGGCGCCTCCGCTGCCCTCGTTGGCACCGCGCTGATGCGCAATCCCTCGCTGCTCACGGAGCTGACCCGACCGTGACCCTCGTCAAGGTCTGCGGGATGACGCGCGCCGACGACGTCGAGCACGCGGTCCGTCACGGGGCTGACATGATTGGCTTCGTGCTGGTGCCGTGGTCGCCGCGCGGCATTGACCTCGCCACGGTGCGAGCGCTCCGTGGCCACGTGCCTGCTGACGTGGAGGCCATTGGCGTGCTGGCAGGCGAGACCGCGGAGCACGCGGCACACGTCCTCGCTGAGGCCCGGCTCGACCGCGTTCAGGTCTACGGGCCGCACGCGGGCGCGACCGCTGCGCTGCTCGGCGACCGGGCGCTCGTCGCCTGCCGGCTCCCCGACGACGATCCCGAGAGCGCAGACCCGGTCGTGCTCGACCGCCGCTTCGATGACGCGCCCGACCCCGACGCGCTCGCCGCGCACTGGGCGCTTGCTGCGCAGCTCGCCGACCAGGGCCGCCGCGTCATGCTGGCCGGCGCCCTCACGCCGAGCAACGTCAGCGCAGCAATCACGGCTGCCCGCCCGTGGGCCGTCGACGTGGCCCGCGGCGTCGAAGCGAGCCACGGTGCGAAGGACCACGACAAGCTATCGGCGTTCCTCGCCGCCGCGCGAGAAGGAGCAAGAGCATGACCGACACGCACCTGTACACCGACGGCACGCCAGCCGATGCCTACCCGCCCGACGCGCTTGGTCGCTTTGGCGAGTTCGGCGGCCGCTTCGTGCCCGAGACGGTGATGGCCGCCCTCGACGAGCTCGAATCGGCGATGGACGAGGCGTTCGCCGACCCCGCCTTTCACGCCGAGCGGGCGCTGCTGTCGCGCGACTTCGTCGGCCGCCCCACCGCGCTCTACCTTGCCGAGCGGCTCACCGCCGACGTCGGCGGTGCCCGCATCTGGCTCAAGCGCGAAGATCTGGCGCATACGGGCGCCCACAAGATCAACAACGCGCTCGGGCAGGCCCTAATCGCGAAGCGGCTTGGCAAGCAGCGGATCGTCGCCGAGACGGGTGCCGGCCAGCACGGCGTCGCAACGGCGACCGTCTGCGCGCGCTTCGGGCTGCAGGCCGTCGTCTACATGGGCGAGGAGGACATGCGTCGCCAGCGCCCCAACGTCGTGCGCATGCACTTCCTCGGCGCGGAGGTCATCCCGGTCACAAACGGCGCGGGCACCCTCAAGGACGCCCTCAACGACGCGATTCGCGACTGGATCGCCAACGTTGAGACGACGCACTACATGATTGGCACCGCCGCCGGCATGCACCCGTACCCCTACCTCGTGCGTCGGCTCCAAGCGGTGATCGGCGAGGAGGCGCGCGCGCAGATGCTGGAGCGCGCCGGGCGCCTGCCTGACGCCGTCGTGGCCTGCGTCGGTGGTGGCTCAAATGCGATCGGCATCTTCCATCCGTTCCGCGACGACCCCGTGCGGCTCGTCGGCGTCGAGGCCGGTGGCGACGGCGCTGCGCTGCACGCCAAGACCTTGAGCGGTGGCCGCGTCTCGATCCTGCACGGCTCGCGCTCCTACGTGCTGTGCGATGCCGACGGCCAGGTCGTCGAGACGCACTCGATTAGCGCTGGCCTGGACTATCCGGGCGTCGGGCCAGAGCACGCGGCGCTGATGGCGTCTGGCCGCGCCGAGTACGTCGGCGTCTCCGACGAGGAGGCGCTCGTGGCGTTCGACCGCCTCTGCCTCCTCGAGGGCATCATTCCAGCGCTGGAGTCGAGCCATGCGCTCGTCATCGCTGAGCGCCTCGCCCGCGAGCTCGGGCCGGACGCCGACATCCTCGTCGGGCTCTCCGGGCGCGGCGACAAGGACGTCGATCAGATCGCCGAGCGACGGGCAACGGCATGAACATCCCCCGCCCCTCGCTCGCGGTCTACCTGATGGCCGACGAGCAGGCCCCCGACTACGCCGAGGCCGCGGTCCGCGGTGGCGCCACCATCATCGAGCTCGGCATCCCGTACTCCGACCCGCTCGCCGACGGCACGACCATCCAGCGCGCCGCGCAGGCTGCGCTCGACGCGGGCATCACCCCCGTCCGCGCGCTCGAGCTGCTCGCGGAGATCAAGAGCCGCGTCAACGTCCCCCTCGTGCCGATGACGTACGGCGCCATCGTCGAGGGCTACGGCGAGGAGGGCTTCTGCCGCGATGCGGCTGCCGCTGGCGCTGAGGGTCTGATCGTCGCCGACATTCCACCGGAGGAATCGGGCCGGCTCCGCAGCGCTGCGGTGTCCGCCGGGATCGACCTGATCCACCTCGTCGCGCCAACCTCCCGGCCGGAGCGCATTGCCGCCGCCGCCTCTGCCAGCCGCGGCTTCGTCTACCTCGTGGCCGCCGTCGGCGTGACGGGCGCGCGCGAGCACCTCGACGACCGCGTGGCGGCGCTCGTCGAGCAGACGCGGGCAGCGGCAGGCGACACGCCCATCCTCGGTGGCTTCGGCGTGTCACGCCGCGAGCACGTCGCGGGCCTGATCGCCGCCGGGGCGGATGGCGCCATCGTCGGCTCGGCGGCCATCGACGCGATCGACGCGGGCGGCGCCGAGGCGCTTGAGGCGCTCGTGCGCGAGCTGGCGGCCGGGCTCCAAGCCGTCTGAGCAGCCCCCTATCGGCAACGTCGGGATCTGACGGTTGGCGGTGAAGGCACGGTAAGTTGGCCCCCGTGCTGCACTTCGTCATTGGTGCGCGGTCCTGAACGGATTCGACGGCTGGTAGTGAAGCAAGAGCAGCACGAGGCCCTAACCACAGCACCGTGAAGCACAAGCACCAAATTCGGATTGTTCAACCACAGGACGTGGTGCGTACCTCTCGATCAGATTCCACCCGGTCGAGTGCGGCCAGCTACGTCTCACAAACACCAAAGGTGGCCGTCAGAGCTGCGAGCCAGCAACCACTCGACTCTGACCACGCAAGATGGCCGCGAGCCGCAGTGACGTGATCAAGCTAGCGTCAACGCAGTGGCAGTCCCCACAGCGACGAGATAACAACCACCAGCGCTGGTCAGCTTGACCGTCACCGTGGCCGAGCCGGCCCCGAGCGCGACGCTCTTAACCGAGCCCAGCGTAGAGACCCCGTTCTGCGGCGCGGCGTGCTTGAGCGCAGCGGACTCCCGCGAGGCGCTGAGCCGTGCTCAACCTTCGAGCCACCGACGATGTCCTCGGAGGCGTCGAAACTGGCCTATCGCCGACCCGGGCCGGCACCGTGGCCGACCCGGGTGACGATCGTGATCAGCTGAGGTCGAACCGATCGAGGCTCATGACCTTGTCCCACGCAGCGACGAAGTCGCCGACGAACTTGGCCTGCGCATCGTCGGAGGCGTAGACCTCGGCGAGCGCGCGCAGCTGCGAGTTCGAGCCGAAGACGAGATCCACGCGGGTTCCCGTCCACTTGGCTGCACCCGTGGCGCGATCGCGGCCCTCGAAGGACTGCTCATCGCTCGACGTGGGCTGCCACGCGGTGCTCATGTCGAGCAGGTTCACCAGGAAGTCTGTGGTGAGCACCTCGGGCCGCGTCGTGAGGGTGCCGTTGATCGCTCGCAGTCCGCCGATCAGCACCGTCAGCTCCGGCGCGGTCAAGGTCAGCAGGTTGGCGCGGTCGATCAGCTGGTGCTCCAGCGGACGCGGGTCCCAGTTGCTTGCGCTCGAGTAGTTGCGGAAACCATCCGCCAGCGGCTCGAGCACGGCGAACGACTCGACGTCGGTGTGCTCCTGCGTGGCGTCAGTGCGTCCGGGTGCGAAGGGCACCGTGACCTCATGCCCGGCCGCCCGTGCGGCCTGCTCGACGGCGGCACAGCCGCCCAGCACGATCAGGTCGGCCAGCGAGACGCGCTTGCCGTCCGACTGTGCAGCGTTGAACTCCTGCTGCACGGACTCGATGGCCGTCAGCGCGGTCGCGAGCGCAGCGGGGTTGTTGACCGCCCAATCCTTCTGCGGAGCGAGCCGGATGCGCGCACCGTTGGCGCCACCGCGCTTGTCGCTGCCGCGGAACGTCGAGGCCGAGGCCCAAGCCGTCTCGACCAGCTGGGCCACGGAGAACCCCGAGGCGAGCAGCTTGGCCTTGAGCGCCACGATGTCGGCAGAGTCGACCAGCGGATGGTCGACCGTCGGGACCGGATCCTGCCAGATGAGCGCCTCCGCGGGCACCTCGGAGCCGAGGTAGCGCGCGATCGGGCCCATGTCGCGATGCGTCAGCTTGAACCACGCACGCGCGTACGCGTCCGCGAACGCCGCCGGATCCGCATGGAAGCGGCGGGAGATGGGCTCGTAGCTGGGGTCCATCCGGAGCGCAAGGTCGGTCGTCAGCATCACAGGTGGGTGCGAGAGCGCCGGATCCTGCGGGTCGGGAACGGCGTCGGACGCCGCGCCGTCAGCGGGAATCCACTGGTGTGCGCCGGCCGGGCTCTTCGTTAACTCCCACTCGTAGCCGAAGAGCGTGTCGAAGTAGCTGGTGTCCCAGGTGATCGGCGTCGGCGTCCAGGCGCCCTCGAGACCGCTGGTGATCGCCTGGTTGCCCTTGCCGGTGCCGAAGCTGTTGGCCCAGCCGAGGCCCATCTCCTGCAGCGGTGCCGCCTCAGGCTCGGGACCAAGGTGGTCCTCCGTCGCCGCACCGTGGGTCTTGCCGAACGTATGGCCACCGGCAATCAGCGCGACCGTCTCCTCGTCGTTCATCGCCATGCGGAGGAACGTCTCGCGGATGTCGATCGCGGCAGCAAGCGGATCTGGATTGCCGTTCGGGCCCTGCGGGTTGACGTAGATCAGACCCATCTGCACGGCCGCGAGCGGGTTCTCGAGCTGACGATTGCTGCTGTAGCGCTTGTCGTCGAGCCAGCTGTCCTCGTCGCCCCAGTAGATGTCATCCTCCGGCTCCCAGACGTCGGCACGACCGCCGCCAAAGCCGAACGTCTCGAAGCCCATCGACTCCATGGCGACGTTGCCGGTGAGCACGATGAGGTCCGCCCACGAGAGCTTGCAGCCGTACTTCTGCTTGATCGGCCAGAGTAGGCGGCGCGCCTTGTCGAGGTTGCCGTTATCCGGCCAGCTGTTGAGCGGGGCGAAGCGCTGCATGCCCGTGCCTGCTCCACCGCGGCCGTCTTGGATGCGGTACGTGCCAGCCGCGTGCCAGGTCATGCGCACGAAGAATGGGCCGTAGTGCCCGTAGTCGGCGGGCCACCACTCCTGCGAGTCGGTCATCAGCTGCACGAGGTCGGCCTTGACGGCGGCCAAGTCGAGCGTCGCGAACTCCGCGGCGTAGTCGAAGTCCTCGCCCATCGGATCGGTCTCGGCAGCGTTCTGATGCAGGATCCGCAGGTTCAGCTGGTTGGGCCACCAATCGCGGTTCGCGGTGCCACCGCTTCCCATTCCCGTGACCGGGCACGTGCCTTCGCTTCCCATATCTGTAGCTCCTTCGCTTGCTGTTCCGTCGTCAGATTTCGGTGTAATCGTCAATCGGCGTCACGGCACCCGCACTCCACTCCCGACCAAATCGGAGGGGATGACGTCTGGCTGCTGCACGTGTCCTGACGATAGTACGGATTGCCGTTGCGCGGCTCGCTCCCGACCATTGCTCGCTGGTCCCGACCACCGTCAACCATCAGCTGCCGACGTTGCCAAGGGGGAAGCCGCCATTGCTACGGTGGTGGGCATGCCAGGGCTGCGGCTGATTGTGCTCGGGCTGCTGGGGCTGAGCCTCGGGCTGCCGGGCACCGCGCTCGCCCACGGCGGTGCCACGAGCGGTACCGATTACCGCTCGTCGCTCCTCGGCACGCCCGCGGGCATCGTCGCCCGCATCATCGGCGGTGATGACCGCATCCTGATCGAGCGCACGACTGCCCAGACCGTGGTCATCCTCGGCTACGGCGGCGAGCCGTACCTGCGGCTTGACGCGCAGGGCACCTGGCAGAACGCTCGCTCGCCCGCCGTCGCTCTCAACGCTGGTCGCACCACCACGGAGCCGCTCGCTGGCAGCAGCGCCACACCCGCCTGGCAGCGGCTTGGAACGGGCACGAGCGTCGTCTTCCACGACCACCGCAGCCACTGGATGGCTGCGCAGCCACCGGCGAGGGTGCGGGCAAACCCGGCCGCAAGCCAGCGCCTCTCCGCCTGGACGATCCCCGTCATCGTCGACGGCACGCCTGCCGCGATCCACGGCGACCTGACGTGGGTCGGCCAGCCACGGACGTGGCTCTGGTGGTGCGTCTCCGCCCTGCTTGCGCTGTGCGCCGTGGCGGTTGGTTGGCGCAGCCAGCATCGGCTTGCCATCGCCACGGTCGGTGGCGTGGCCGCCGCCGCAATCACGCTCGTGACGGGCATCAGCCGCGCGCTCGACCTGCCCGACCCGACGACGCCGGTGATCATCGCCACGGCGATCGCTGGGACGCTGATCACCGCAGCCGTCATCGGCGCCTGGCTCGTGCGCCGTACCCCGGTTTACGGCGCGACGATCATGCTTCTGCTGGCGCTCATGACCAGTGGCGCAGAATCAGTCGGGCTCGCTGCCTCGGCCTTCACCTCCGGCCTCGTCCCTGGTCCCCTGCCGACCACGCTGACGCGGATCCTGCTCGCCGTCGCGCTCGCAGGCACCAGTGCGGCTGCCGCTGCGGCAGCCGGCGGCTGGCGTGCCCTGCTGACGACCGAGCGCCGAGCAGGCGGCGAGACGACCGCGCCGAAGAGCTGGTAGCCGATGCTCGCGCGCAGTCGCTCCTGTTGGCTGGTCATCCTGCCGCTGCTCGTGTCGGGCTCGCTGGCGGCGCACGCCGTTGCCTACCGCCTGGTCGGCGGCTCGGCAGCCGACGCGGACGAGCTGCTCGCCGCCACGGGCCACGGCTACCTCGCCGAGCTGCCCATCGGCACGATGATCGGTCTCGTCACGGTCGCCATCGGCGTCGTTGGTCTGGGCGTCGAGCGACGGCTCGGCCGCGCCAACCGGGCGGTGCCACCATCGGCCTACGCGTTGCTGCCGCTCGTTGGGTTCGCCATGCAGGAGCACCTTGAGCGGCTGTGCGCGAGCGGGGCGCTCTCCACGCACCTCCTCACCTCGCCGATCTTCCTCGTGGGGCTCGCGCTCCAGCTGCCCTTCGCAGCGGCAGCCTGGCTGCTGGTGCGTCTGCTCAGCCGAGTCGCCGACGTGGTTGCTGCGCTGCTGCCAGCGCCCACGCCCCCCCACGCTGGCGTTGCCCCAGCACGCGTGGTCGAGCGGGTGCAGCACAGCCGCGGTGCCACGATCGCCCGCCACCTCGCGCCGCGCGGCCCGCCCCCGCTCTGGGCACGCTGACGACTCCGCCACCGGCCAGCGCCGACGGCCTCACCGTAACCGATTGGAGCACCAACCATGCGGAATCACCGCATCCTCAGCCTCGTAGCGTTTAGCGCCGCGCTGGCCTTCCCTGCCACGGCAGGGGCGCACGTCCACCTCGACCCGGAGCAGGCACCGGCCGCCGGCAGCATGATCTTCTCGATCGTCGTCCCGCACGGCTGCGAGGGATCGCCCACCACGGGCATCACGCTGCAGCTTCCCCCCGAGGTGCTGTCCGCCAAGCCGGCGCCGCTGGCCGGCTGGACGCTGAGCACTACGACCGAGAAGGTCGACCCGCCGCAGCCCGACGGCATCGGCGGCGAGCTCACGGAGCGCACCGCTACCATCGCGTGGAGCGGAGGCAACCTCCCCGACGGGCAGCTCGTCGAGCTGAGGGTGCAGCTGACGCTGCCAGACAGCGCAGGAACCACGCTCTACGTGCCCACCCTCCAGACCTGCAAGGAGGGGGAGACGCGCTGGATTGAGGTCCCCGCCGCCGGGCAGACGGAGGATGATCTCAAGGCACCTGCGCCGAGCATCCTGCTCGCGGCGGCCAGCGCGGGCCACGGCCACGGCGACGCTGCCGCGCCCCATCAGGACAGCCATGGCGTACCCATCGCGATCATCCTCGGCGCACTCGGTGCTGCCGCTGGCTGCGCCGGGCTCGTGCTCGGCCTACGCGGGCGCCGCCGGGCGAACTAAGGGAACATGTCCGGGCCGGCAGCTGCCGGCCCGGACCCCACCATGCCACGCCACCTCCTCCTCATCCCAATCCTCCTCGCGGCGCTCGCCGTGCCGACCAGCGCGTCGGCGCACGCAGCGCTGGTCGCGGAGAGCCCTGTCGCCGACTCCGTCCTTGAGCGACCGCCGACCGCGATCGATCTCACCTTCACCGAGCCAGTCAATGCCATCGGTGCGCGCGTTCAGATCATCGCCGCCAACGGCAAGCACTACGAGCGCGGGGCACCGACGGTTCGTGACCGCACGCTCTCGGCGGGCCTCGACCCCGCGCTCCCTGCAGGCACGACGACGGTGGCGTGGAGCGCGATCTCCGATGACGGCCACCGCGTCAGCGGCGCCTTCACCTTCGCCGTCGGAGCCGCAACGACGGCTGCACCGAGCGCCACGAGGGCGGCTACGCGCCCCCGCGGTGCCGCCATGAGCAGCACGGTGCTGCGGGCCGCCCGCTTCGCAGCGATTCTGCTGCTGCTTGGCCTCGTGGCGCTCCTGCTGCTCGTCTGGCAGCCCACCGTGCGCCGTGGTAGCGAGCTCGCGCCGGCCGTTGCCGACGCTGCCGACGCGGCGTTTCGCCACGTGGCGCGCCGGCTCGCGCTGCTCGTGCCGCTCGCGCTCGCGGCAATCTGCGCGGTCTACCTCCCCGTCGAGGCCCGTGCCGACGGCATCTCCGTGGCTGAGCTGCTGCGCCTGCAGCAGGGCCGCATCGACGTGCTCGCGCTCGCCATCGCGCTCGCCATCCTGCCGTGGCTGTGGTGGGCGGCTCGCAGCGATGCTCGTTGGCCGCTGATCGCCGCTGGCCTGCTGGCGCTCGGCCTCGCCGTCACACCTGGGCTGGCTGGGCACGCCGGCGTGCAGGACCCGGCCTGGCTGGCTCTCCTCGTCGACGGCGTCCACGTGGCCGCGGCTGGCAGCTGGGCTGGCGGGGTGCTCGTGCTCGCGCTGGCTGCACCAGCCGTCTTCCGCGCCACGAGCCCCGAGACCCGCGGGCCGCTGATCCACGGCGTCGTGCGGCGCTTCACGCGGGTTGCGCTGGCGGGGCTAGGCGCGCTCGTGATCACCGGCACCGTCGCCACCATCTCCCTCACGAGCTCCCTGACCGACCTCTGGCAGACGCCGTGGGGAACGATCCTGCTCGCAAAGCTCGCCGTCGTGCTGCTGGCCGTCGTCGCTGCCCGCTTCGTGCGCCGCGCCATCGCCAGCTTCGAGCGGTCCGTGCAGGTTGAGGCGATTCTGATCGTGACGGTCATCGCGCTGACCGGCGTGCTGACCGGGCTTGCCCCGCAGCTCAGCCCCGCCAGCCCAGCAGGCGGCCCGCTCCACCTAGAGCGGCGAATCGACGCGCGCACCGCACAGCTCGACATCGCGCCCGGGCAGGCCGGAGCACCGAGCGAGGTGCACCTCATCGTCGTCAACGACGTGGGACAGCCGGCCGTCGACGTGGCAGACGCCAGCGTGGAGCTGCGGTCCGAGCAGGCAGGCATCACGCTGCCGGTCACGCTGACGCGCATCGCTGCGGCGCACTGGGCCGGCACGATCACGATCCCCGAGCCCGGCGCGTGGACCGTCGTCGCTCGGCTCCGCATCGGCGAGTTTCGCGACGAGTCGATCACGACGACGATGACTGCGCTGCCCTAGCCCCCCGAGGGTGCGCGTCATCGCTATTCTTGCGCGATGCGAAAAGGATCTTTATGGAGCTGACGCTGTGGCAGGAGATTCTGTGGGGCTGGGTCGTCATGACGATCGCCCCCAAGCTCGTGATCATTCCGATCTGGCGGTGGATGTGGCTCGCGCTGGAAGACACCCGTCGGCAGGATGAGATCGATGCCGCCTGGCGCGCCAGCCTGGAGGACTCGGGCTCGGGGCCGGACGGCCGCCGCCGCCAGCGCCCGCGGCAGCCATGGAGCCGCGGACCGCGGCGTGGCCCGGGCGGCTCGGGCGGGGCGGCTGCTCGCGTGGCGCCGCGCCCGCCTAGCCGCTGCGAGGCACGCGCGCGGCGGCTGCCACGACCTACGCCATCGCGGTGACGCCTCCGCCCGACGGGGCGTCTGTGCTGATCGACCTCCTCGCCGGCTGCGAGACGGGCCGCCTCTTTAACCCCTATCGAGCCGTGGACCCGCTGCACGACGCTGCCGACGGCGCGGCCACTCGCCGACGCAACCTCGCCACGTACCTCGCCGCCCGCAGCGCACCGCGGGCGCTCCTCGTCGGCGAGGCGATGGGCTGGCGGGGCGGTCGCTTCAGCGGCATCGCCTTCACCAGCGAGCGCCAGCTGGCCGACTGGGGCGCACCCTACGCGCAGTCATCGTGCCGCCCTGCGGGCTGGACCGAGGCGTCGGCGACGATCATCCACGGCGTCCTCGCCGAGCTCGGCATCGAGGACAGCGTGGCCCTCTGGAACACCGTGCCGTTCCACCCGCACCCGCCCGACCGACCGCTGGCCAATCGCGCGCCGCTGCGCGGCGAGGTCGCGCTGGGCCTCGGGTTCCTCGACCAGGCGATCGCCCTCCTGCGGCCGGAGCGCATCATCGCGATCGGCCGGGTCGCCGAAGGCTCGCTTGGTGATCGTGCGACCGCACGCGTTCGCCACCCGGCGCAGGGCGGCGCGACGGCGTGCCGAGACGGCCTGCGTCGTCTGCTTGGCTAGCGGCGCGGCTTAGGCGCTGGCGAGGCCGCGGGCGCACCAGTCGCTCCACGAGCCCGGGTACAGCTGCGCGTCGTCGCGTCCTGCATCAGCGAGCCGAAGAATCAGCGCGCAGGCGGTGACGCCAGAGCCGCAGTAGGCGATCGGCGCGTCAGCAGCGCCGAGCACGTCCGTCGTCACAGCATCGGCTGCGTCGAAGGGCGCGTTGCGTGCGCCCGCGATGTGGCCCGCGACGGGATCGACCGGCTCCACCTCGCCGCTGTAGCGCGCTGGCGCCCGCGCGTCGAGGACGAGGCGGCCCGCGCCCAGCGCAGCCTGCACGCCGGCCGCGTCGACGACATCGTTGGCGCGCTCCGCACCGAGCGTGAGGTCGCCCGGCTCGGCGTCAGGATCGCCCTGCGCGAGCGGCTCGAGCCACGCGGCGAGGCCACCCGCCAGCACGCGGCTGGCGACGCCGTGGTGGCGCAGCAGCCACCACGCGCGTGCTGCCCCGCCCATCCCGTCGTCGTAGAGCACGAGCTCGCGATCGGCGCGCAGCCCGGCGAGGCGCAGCGACGCCGCGAAGGCATCCCGCCCGGGCAGGGGGTGGCGCCCGCCGATGCGGTCCTCGCGGACGGGCGCGCTGAGGTCGTCGTCGAGGTCGAGCCGCAGGGCACCAGCGATGTGGCCCGCACGAAAGAGGTCGGCGCCCGCGCCGTGCTCGCCGAGCCGAAAGCGGCAGTCGACGACCTGGCCGCGGCCTGCGGCCAGCAGGTCGCCGAGCTCGGCTGCGTCGATCAACGGGCGGCTGCTCATGGTGCGCTCCTTGGGGGCGTCAGCCGCGGCTGGATCGTGAGGCCGTTGGCGTGGTCGATGTCGATCTGGATCGTGGCATGGTCGATGCCGAACTCGTCTCGCACCACCGCCTCGATCGTGTGGAGCATGGCGTGCTGATCGACCCCGGCTTCGACGACGACGTGGGTGGCGAGCGCCGGAAACCCATCGGCGATCGTCCAGACGTGCAGGTCGTGCACGTCGCGAACGCCCGGGAGTGCAGCGAGGCGCCGACCGATCGCGGTCGGGTCGGTGCCGACCGGCGCCACCTCGAGCAGCACGCGAATCGCGTGTCGCAGCACGCGGACGGAGGCCACGATGATCAGCGCAGAGACGGCCACGCCGGCGACGCCGTCGGCCTCGTACCAGCCGCTGACGGCGATCACGACGCCGGCGACGACGGCAGCAGCCGACGCCAGCACGTCGCCCGCGAAGTGCAGCATCGTGGCGTTGAGGTTGAGGTTGTCGCGTGCCCCGGCTCGCAGGAGCAGGATCACGGGCACGAGGTTGAGCACGACGCTAATCGCCCCCACCACGGCGACTCCTGAGCCACCCACGGTTGGCGGGTCGGCGATCCTGAGGGCCGACTCCCAGGCGAGCCAGAGGCTGAGCGCAATCAGGAAGCCCGCGTTGACGGTTGCCGCCAGCACCTCGGCGCGCTTGTAGCCGAAGGTGCGGGCTCCGCTGGCTGGTCGTCGCGCCAGCCAGGCTGCGCCGAACGCCAGGCCGACGGCGACCCCGTCGGACAGGTTGTGGATGGCGTCGGCTGCGAGCGCCAGCGAGTCGAAGGCGATGGCCGAGCCGACCTGCAGCCCGCCGAGCGATACGGTCAGGACCAGCGAGACCCAGAGGGCGCGCCCGGCGCCGTGCGAATGGCCGTGCCCAGAATGGCTGTGATCGTGTCCCACGGAGAGAATCGTATCGTGTTGGTGTGTTTTCTTGGTTCCCGCGTATGCTGCACGCATTGAAGGTTTTGAAGGGGGATGAGGGTGTCTAACAGCACAACGACCGTAACGCTGCTAGCTGGGGATGGTGTCGGCCCGGAGGTGACGGAGGCCGCTCGGCGCATCGTGGATGCGGCGGGCGTCAAGATCACGTGGGAGGAGCACGAGGCCGGCGCTGAGGTCTTCAAGAAGGGCCTCGCGACGGGCGTGCCCGACGATACGATCGACTCGATCGAGCGGACGCGCGTCGTCCTCAAGGGTCCGCTAGAGACCCCGGTCGGCTTCGGCGAGAAGAGCGCGAACGTTACGCTCCGCAAGCTGTTCGAGACCTACGCCAACGTCCGTCCCGTGCGAGAGATGCCGGGCGTGCCAACGCCGTACTCGGGCCGTGGCATCGACCTGGTGGTCGTCCGCGAGAACGTCGAGGACCTCTACGCAGGCATCGAGCACATGGAGACCCCCGATGTTGCGCAGACGCTCAAGCTGATCTCCCGCAAGGGCTGCGAGAAGATCGTTCGCCTCGCCTACGCGCTGGCCGAGGCTGAGGGCCGCACGAACGTCGCCTGCGCCACGAAGGCGAACATCATGAAGATGTCCGAGGGCCTCATGAAGCGCACGTTTGAGGAGATCGCGCCCGAGCATCCTGAGATCGATTCGTGGCACGTCATCGTCGATAACTGCGCGCACCAGCTGGTCAAGCGCCCCGAGCAGTTCGAGATGATCATCACGACGAACATGAACGGCGACATCCTCTCCGACCTGACGTCGGCGCTGGTTGGCGGCCTCGGCTTCGCGCCGTCGGCGAACCTCGGCACGGAGGTGGCGATCTTCGAGGCCGTCCATGGCTCCGCTCCGAAGTACGCGGGCAAGGACTCGATCAACCCGACGGCGATGATCCTCTCTGCTGTCTTGATGCTCCGCCACATCGGCGAGCTCGAGGCCGCCTCGCAGATCGAGAACGCGGTCATGGCGACGCTCGCCGACGGCGTGCGCACGCGCGACGTGCTCGGCGACGAGGGCAGCGTCGGGACGCGCGCGTACACCGAGGCCATCATCGGCAACCTTGGCCGCTCTGCCGAGGCGTGGGAGGCTCGCCCGGTGCAGAAGATCAAGATGCCGGTGCCGAACCCGGCTGCTTCGCTCGTGCACCCTGATGTCGTCGAGCTGATCGGCCTGGACGTGTTCTTCCAGACGGAGGAGACGCCGGCAGCGGTTGGTGCGGCGGCGGCGGCGCTGGCCGAGGGCTCTGCGTTTGCGGTCAAGATGGTCGAGTGTCGTGGCACGCAGGTGTGGCCTGCCACGCACGCGCAGCTTGATCCGACGGACGTCATGCGCGCCCGCTTCATCACGCGCTCCAGCGTGGTGACGGACGAGGATATCCTCGAGCTGCTGCGGCGCTTCAACGAGCGCTTCAGCTGGGTGCACCTCGAGAAGCTGCGGACGTTTGATGGCGAGCCGTCGTTCTCGCGGGCGCAGGGCGAGTCGTAGCGGTTGCTACGGTTAGCCTTCCCGGCCAGGATGTGACGCGATGATCTTCGAGCAGCTCATCAACAGCGACCTCGGGTGCGCCTCGTACGTGGTTGGCTGCCAGCAGTCGGGCGAGGCGGTCGTGATCGATCCGGCGCTGGACACGCGGCCCTTGGAGCGCGCGCTAGAGCGGCACAATGCTCGGCTGATCGGGGTGATCGAGACGCATACGCATGCCGATCACGTCTCGGCGCACGGCATCTTGGCGTTGGAGCACGGCGTTCCGATCTGGGTGTCGCCGCTCGCCGACGTGGCGTTTCCGCACCAGCCGCTCGTCGATGGCGCCAGCATCAGCGTCGGCAACATCGAGCTCGTGGCGGTCCATACGCCGGGGCACCGCCCCGAGCACACGGCGCTGCAGGTCATCGACCACACGCGCTCGGACGAGCCGTGGCTTGCGCTGACGGGCGACAGCCTCTTCGTTGGCGATGTCGCTCGGCCCGATCTCGCCGTGGCGGGCGAGGAGGGCGCGGTCGGTCTCTACCGGTCGCTGCAGGAGCGCCTGCTGACGATGGCGGATGGGGTTGAGATCTTCCCGGGGCACGTCGCCGGATCGCTGTGCGGCAAGGGCATGAGCGCGAAGCCATCGACCACGCTGGGCTTTGAGCGTCGCTTCAACGACATGCTGCAGCCGATGGGCGAGGCGGCCTTCGTCCAGGCTGCGAACGCGGGGCTGGCACCGAAGCCGCCAAACCTGAGCCGCATCGTCGACCTCAACCGCGGCCCGCTCGTTGCGCGCCCGCGTCAGCCAGAGCGGCTGTCGACGCTTCCGACCGACGCGCCGCTGCTTGATGTCCGGGCCACGGCAGACGCCATCCATGGCCTCGTCGCCGGTGCCTACCACGTGCCGGTCAACCAGACGGGGTTCGGCATGCGCGCCGGCTTCCTGCTCAATCCGGACGCGCCTGTCGTGCTGATCGCCGAGAGCGAGGAGCAGGCGCTGCGTGCAGCTCGTGCGCTGCAGGCGATCGGGCACCTCGCGCAGCGCGGCTGGATCTTGGCCGCTGATGCCCATGGCACCGTGGTGCTGCCCGCGTTGACGGTCGATGAGTTTCTCGCGGAGCGCGCTGCGGTCCAGATCGTCGATGTCCGCACCGACGATGAGGTCCCTGCCGTGCTGGCGGGCGCGACGCAGATTCCGCTGCACGTGCTCCACACGGACGCGCTCGCCGGGCTCGATCCCGCGCGGCGCACTGCGGTGATCTGCCAGTCGAGCGCCCGCTCGGGCATTGGTGCGGCGATCCTCGCCGCGCGCGGCTTCAGCGACGTCCACCCGGTGGTTGGCGGCGGCATGGGCTCGCCGCAGTTCGCGTCTGCCTGACGCTCCTCGTCGCCCGCTGCCGGCGCTGCGCGGCCCGCAGCAAGCGCGCGTTAGATCGAGGTCCGCTCGGCGGGGTAGCCGCTTGCGCGAACCTGCTCGAGGACCCGATCGCCGTGCGAGCGGTCCTTCGTCTCGACGGTAATGTCGACGGCGGTGTCGGTGACGCGCAGGTCGGTTCCGTCGCGGTGATGGAACATGTCGACGATGTTGACGCGCTCGGCCGTGAGGATGTCGAGGAACTCGCGTAGCGCGCCGGGCCGGTCGATCAGGCGGGTGGTAAAGCGCATGTAGCGGCCGGCGGATGTCAGCCCGTGCCGCATGATGCCTTGCAGGAGCAGCAGGTCGATGTTGCCGCCGGAGAGGACCACGACGACGCGCTTGCCGCGCACCTCACCAGCGGCTCCGCTGACGAGCGCGGCGACCCCGGCGGCGCCGGCGCCTTCGACGACGAGCTTCTGCCGCTCGACGAGGAGGGTAATGGCGGCTGCGAGCTGCTCGTCGTCGACCGTGAGCATGCGCTGCACGTGCTGCTGGACGAGCGGAAAGGTGATGACGCCGGGGCGCTTGACGGCGATGCCGTCGGCGATCGTCGCGGCGGACGTGGCCGAGCGGATGCCGCCGTCGGCGAGCGATTCGACGAACGGCGAGCAGGCGTGCGATTGGACGCCGACGACCTCCGTGCGCGGGCTGAGGGCCTGCACGGCCACCGCTAGGCCAGAGATCAGCCCGCCTCCGCCGCAGGGGACGATGACGAGGTCGGGGTCGGGCACCTGGTCGATCAGCTCGAGGCCGACGGTGCCTTGCCCGGCGATCACGTCCTCATCGTCGAAGGGGGAGATGAAGACGCTGCCTTCCTCGGCGCAGAGCTCCTTTGCTCGTGCGAGCGCATCGTCGAACGTCTGGCCGGCTAGCTCGATGCGGGCGCCGTAGCCGCGGGTCGCCTCGACCTTCGTTAGCGAGGCGTCGATGGGCATGCAGATGGTGGCGGGCACGCCGAGCGCGTGGGCGGCGAGCGCGACGCCTTGGGCGTGGTTGCCGGCGCTGGCGGCGATCACGCCGCGAGCGCGCTCGGCCGCGGTCAGCAGCTTGACGCGGTTGGAGGCGCCACGAATCTTGAAGGAGCCGGTGCGTTGCAGGTTCTCGGCTTTCAGCCAGACGTCCGCCCCCGTCAGATCAGACAGGTAGCGCGAGTGCAGCATTGGCGTGACGAGCGCGACGCCGTCGATCTCGCGGGCTGCGGCGCGAATTCGCTGCAGGTCGATCATGCCTCACCCCGGACGCGCGCATCGAGGAGGCGCGCGACGGCGAGCGGGTCGAGGTGGCCTGCTCGGAGCCCCGTGATGGCCACGCCGACCGCTGGGTCTGCGTCGATCGCCTGCTGCGCCCGCGCGCCGGCTCTGGCGGCGACGCCCGCGACGATCTCGCGCTCGAGCCCCGCTGCGCGCCGCGCTCGCACGCCGTCGTCTCCGAGCACAGCGCGCTTGCTCAGCACGGCGTCCCACAGCTCTGCGCTGCCTTCACCGTTGACTGCGGAGGTCTCGACGAGGGCGGGCGCGCGCTCGGGGTCTGTGCCGAGCGCGAGGCGAAGCTCGCTTCGAAAGTGGTCCACGCCGGGCAGGTCTCGCTTCGTCAATGCGACGACGTCGGGGATTTCCATTACTCCAGCCTTGATGGCTTGCACGCTATCGCCGCTGCCGGGCTGGAGCGCCAGCACGACCACGTCGACGAGGTCTGCGATGCGGATGTCGGATTGCCCCGCACCAACGGTCTCGATCAGCACGACGTCGAACCCGGCGGCGTCCAGCACGGCCGCTGCGAGGACGGTGCCTTCGGCGATTCCACCGAGCCGTCCACGGCTCCCCATCGACCGGAAGAACACGGCGGCGTCGGTGTCGTGCTCCACGAGCCGCACCCGATCGCCGAGGACGGCGCCCTGCGAGAACGGGCTGGACGGGTCGACCGCCACGACCCCGACGGTGCAGCCGCGTCGCCGTACCTCGCGGACGAGCGCTCCGAGCAGCGTCGACTTGCCGGCGCCGGGCGGGCCGGTGAGGCCGACGACCATGGCCCGACCGACGTGTGGCCAGATCGCGGCAACGAGCGCCGCAGCGGCCGGATGCTCGTCCTCGACCCACGAGATGGCGCGGGCGATTGCGCGCCGATCGCCCGCGACGACGAGCCGCGCGAGCTCCTCGGGTTCTCGGGTCAGCGCGGCCATGCCGACACGGTAGCGATGCGGGTGTCCGCTCCGCGCGGCTGCTTGGGTCTACTGTTCATTCATATGGCCGCTGACCTTCCAATCTTTCCACTCGAGCTCGTGCTTGTCCCCGGCGAGCCGCTGCCGCTGCATATCTTTGAGGAGCGCTATCAGGAGCTCGTCGCCCGCTGCGTCGACGACCACGAGCCGTTCGTAATCGTCCTCTCCGACCAGGATGGCATGCGCGACGTTGGCTGCACCGCCGAGATCACGGACGTCTCGGAGCGCTTCCCTGATGGCCGCTCAAACATCGTCGCGCTTGGCCGCAACGTCGTCCGGCTCAGCGGTGTCCATGACGATCACGCCTATCGCTCTGCCCTCGCCGAGGACCTCGCAGACGACCCCTCGGAGGCGCCGCAAGACCAGCAGGACGACGCGATCGCGATCTACGCCTCGCTCGCGATGGAGCTCGGCGGCTCCGTGCCCGAGGCCCCCACCCCTGGCCCCGGCCTGTCGTACGCGCTGATCGCCCGCGTCGACCTCGGCCTCGACGTCAAGCAGGCGCTGCT
>CAMDVX010000004.1 GCA_945877865.1 Bifidobacterium breve
CAGAGCCGAGCGAGACGGAGATGCCGCGCTCGAACATGCGCCGCACCGGCGCGTAGCCATCGCCAAGGTTCGCCTCGGTCGTCGGGCACACGCAGACGCCGGCCCCGCGCTCGGCCAGCAGGTCAAGCTCGGCGTCATCGCAGTGCGTCCCGTGCACGATCACCGTGCGGCCGTCGAGCGCCCCCGCCGCATCGATCACCTGGACCGGACGCAATCCGTACCACTCCAGCGACTCGCGGATCTCCCGCGGCTGCTCGTCCGCATGGATATGCAGCGGCAACGCCTGTGCGCGGGTGTAGGCGCTGATTGCCGTCAGCCACTCCGGCGACACCGCTCGCATGGAGTGCGGCGCTGCACCGACCGTCACGAGCGGACGGTCCGCCGCCCACTGCCGCATTGCCTCCAGTCGGCTGAGGTACGCGTCGACGTTCGGATCGCAGAAGCGTCGCTGGCCCGGCGTTGGCGGCACGTCCTTACCGCCTCGCTGATAGGCCACGAGCAGCATCACGATCCGCAGGCCCTCCGCCTCAGCGGCCCGACAGACGGCCTCTGACAGCGCGTTCGGAGCGGCGTACGGCGTGCCGTCAGGCTGGTGGTGGACGTAGTGAAACTCGCCGACGCTCGTCGCCCCGCTCGCCCGCAGCTGCCGATAGCAGCGCCGCGCGACATCGAAGATGCGCTCCGGATCCATGCGACCAGCCTGCGCGTACATCTCATCGCGCCACGTCCAGAAGTCGTCGTCGGGATTGGCAGGATCGATGCGCTCGACTGCTCCGCGCAGATCCCGCTGAAAGGCATGCGAGTGGGCGTTGACGAAGCCGGGCAGCAGCGCGGCATCGACCAGCCGCTCAGCCTCTGCCGGCGCATCAGCCGCCGGGACGACAGCGGTGATCACGCCATCCGCGACCTCCACCGCGAGGCCGCGGCGCACGCCCTCAGCATCGAGCACGACGGCCGGCAGGAGCCAGGTCACGTCGTGATCCCCGGCAGGTCGATGCCACCGCGCACAGCGGCCTCCTTGGCGCTCGCGTAGCCCGCGTGCGCGTGGCGCATGACGCCCGTGCCAGGGTCGTTCCAGAGGACGCGCTCCAGCCGGAGCGCTCCCTCCTCCGTGCCATCGGCGACCACCTGCGCGCCCGAGTGGATCGAGCGGCCGATGCCGACGCCCCCGCCGTGATGCAGCGCGACCCAGGCCGCACCCGACGCGACGTTGAGCATCGCGTTCAGCACCGGCCAGTCGGCAATCGCATCCGAGCCGTCCTGCATGCCCTCCGTCTCGCGGTACGGCGAGGCGACGGAGCCAGAATCGAGATGGTCGCGACCAATGACGAGCGGTGCGGCGACCTCGCCCGAGCGCACCAGCTCGTTGAAGCGCAGACCTGCCCGATGGCGCTCGCCGTGGCCGATCCAGCAGATCCGCGCCGGCAGCCCCTGGAAGGCGATCTTCTCCTGCGCGCCATCCAACCAGCGCTGGAGGCGATCGTCGCTGGGGAACAGCTCGCGCATCGCGGTATCCGTCGCCGCAATATCAGCCGTTTCGCCCGACAGAGCGGCCCAGCGGAACGGTCCGATGCCCTTGCAAAACAAGGGCCGCACGTAGGCCTCGACGAAGCCCGGATAGTCGAACGCGTTCGTGAGCCCGCCCGTGCGCGCCTCCGTGCGCAGCGCATTGCCGTAGTCGAAGACCTCAGCGCCGCGGCTCTTGAACTCGAGCATGGCCTGCACGTGACGGACGATCGACTGCCGCGCGAGGTCGATGTAGCGCGCCGGATGCACCTCGCGAAGATCCTCTGCGCCATCGACCGAGAAGCCGGCTGGGATGTAGCCGACGAGCGGATCGTGCGCGGAGGTCTGGTCCGTCACGATGTCCGGCAGGAAGCCACGCGCGAGCAGCTCCGGCAGGACCTCCGCCGCGTTGCCAAGCAGGCCGACTGACAGCGGCTGCTGCTCGCGGCGCGCCTCCTCAACGCGCGCGAGCGCCTCGTCAATATCGTCGTAGCGCTCGTCGAGGTAGCGCGTCTCGAGGCGACGGTCGATGTGGTGCGTATCGACCTCAACGCAGAGCGCAACGCCGCCGTTCATCGTGACGGCCAGCGGCTGCGCACCACCCATGCCGCCGAGCCCCGCCGTCAGGACGATGCGGCCCGCAAGCGAGCCACCGAACCGCTGCTCCGCGATCGCCGCGAACGTCTCATAGGTCCCCTGCACGATGCCCTGCGAGCCGATGTAGATCCACGATCCTGCCGTCATCTGCCCGTACATCGTCAGACCGAGCGCCTCGAGGCGACGAAACTCGTCCCACGTGGCCCACTCCGGCACGAGCAGGGAGTTTGCCAGCAGCACGCGTGGCGCCATGCGGTGCGTCGGGAAGACGCCGACGACGCGGCCGGACTGCACGAGCATCGTCTCCTCGTCGCCGAGGCGCTTGAGCGTTGCAACGATCTGGTGGTAGTCCTCCCACGATCGCGCCGCCTTGCCCGTGCCGCCGTACACCACGAGCTTGTCTGGCGCCTCCGCCACGTCGGGATCGAGGTTGTTCATCAGCATCCGCAGCGCAGCCTCCTGCAGCCAGCCTTGGCAGCTGAGCGTCGTACCTCGCGGAGCGCGAACGACCGGTGGGGAAGCTTCCGACATGCGATCCTCCAACGAGCAATAGACGGGACGGGTAGGCGCCCGGATAGCGAGCAGACTACCGCGCCTGCCCGGCCTCCGCAGTGATCGCGACGGGGCCGGACCGGGCTGTCCTATACTCACGAACCACGCGGATGTAGCTCAGTTGGCTAGAGCGTCGCCTTGCCATGGCGAAGGTCGAGGGTTCGAGTCCCTTCATCCGCTCTTCCCCGGCTGTGGGCTGCGTCGGACGCCTGCGGCTGGTCAGCACAGCGGTCGCCTGAGGAACGGACCGCTTAGCCACGACCGTGCGGCGCCGACCAGTCCAACGCAGGTCCGAGCGGCACGATCCCCGCCGGATTGAGCTGGCGATGCGTCACGAAGTAGTGGCGCTTGATGGCATCGAGGTCGACGGTCTCGGCGATGCCGGGGTGCTGGTAGAGATCGCGCAGGTAGGGGCCGAGGTTGGGATAGTCGGCGATGCGGCGGAGGTTCGTCTTGAAGTGCGTCACGTAGACGGGGTCGAAGCGGATCAGCGTCGTAAAGAGGCGCCAGTCGACCTCGGTGAGCTGCGAGCCCAGCAGGTAGCGGCGGGAGGCAAGGCGCTCGTCGAGCTCATCGAGCATCCTGAACAGCACAGCGAACGCCTCGTCGTACGCCGCCTGCGTCGTCGCGAACCCACAGCGGTACACGCCGTTGTTGACGGCCTCATAGATGCGGTCCTCCAGCGCATCGAGCTCCGCAATCAGCTCGGGCGGACGGAGGTTAAGGCGCGTGTCCGTGAAGGCGTCAAAGGCCTCATCAAGGACGCGCATCAGGAGCGCCGACTCGTTGCAGACGACGCGTCGCGTGACGGTATCCCACAGCGTCGGCACCGTCACGCGACCGTCGTAGGCGGGATCGGTCAGACGGTAGGCCTCCGCGAGGAAGCGGAAGCCCTCGAAAGGATCAACGTCGGATCCTGGCGGCGCACCGAAGCCCCAGCCCCGCTCGTCACGGATCGGATCGACCACGGCCATCGGCACGACGTCGTGGAGCCCCTTGAGGTGCCGGACGATGATCGTGCGATGCGCCCACGGACAGGCGTACGAGACGTAGAGCCGGTAGCGCCCGGCCGCGGCCGGGTACGGCGCCGAACCGTCGGGCTGGACGCAGTCAAGAAAGCGGCTCGCCTGCCGGACGAAGCGCCCGCCGGCATCAGCCTCGCGGGGGAGCTGTGGAAGACCGGCCATTCCCCTACCGTAGCGCGCACCGACCACGTATTCTCTCGCCATGCTCCGCATTACGAACGCACGCTTCGCCATCGTCGTCTGCGCGCTCGGCGCACTCGGCGAGGCGCTGTTCTACACCGCGCTCGCTCCGATGCTGCCGTCGCTCGACGAGCAGCTCAACCTCAGCCATCAGCTGGCCGGGCTGCTGGTCGCGGGCTACGCCATCGGCTACGTCCTCGGCACCTACCCGGCGATCCGTCTCACCGCGAGCATCGGACCCCGCTCGACTGCGGTGGCTGGCGTCCTGCTCGTCGCTCTGGCGACGACGATCTTCGCGCTTGGCAGCCAGCTCGAGCTGCTCCTCGCCGCGCGCGTGCTCGTCGGGGTTGGCAGCGCCGTCGCCTACACGGGCGTGCTCGCCGCCGCTGGCAGCCTGGCCGGGCCTACTCACCGGGGCGCGGCGATCGGCACGGTCTACAGCGGCGGCGCCGCTGGCTCAGCCGTGGGGCCCCTCGTCGGGGCACTCGCCGAGAACGTGGGCCGCGGCAGCGTCTTCATGGCCGTGGCGGCGCTCCAGGTGGTGATCGCCGGGCTCCTCTCGCGGCTACCGAGCGTGCCGCAGACAGCGGGTGTCTCAGTGCGGTCCATGCTCGAGAACTTCCGCTACCCCGTCGTCCGCATGGGCGTGTGGATCACCGCAATTCCGGGCTTCGCCCTCGGGGTGCTGACAGTCTCAGGCTCGTATCGCCTCGACGAGTTTGGGGCGGGGGCCGTGATGATCGCAGCGTCCTTCAGCGGCATCGCCGTGATTGGCATCTTCGTCAACCCAAACGTCGGCAAGCTGACGGATCGCATCGGCCGCAGGCTGCCCATCCTGCTGGCGCTGCTCGCGGCGGCTGGCACCCTCACAGTGCTGGCCCTGCTGGCGCTGGCGGTGCCCACCATGGTGCTGATTGCCATCACGGGCGCTCTGCTGCTGTCGATCGGTGGGCCCGGACTGGCACTGATCGGCGATGAGATCAAGCGCCACGGTGGCGATCCAGCGGTCGCGACGTTCCTGATGAACCTCGGCTGGGGGCCGAGCGCCGCGCTCGGAGCAATCGTCGCTGGCCTGGCCCACGGTGCGGTCGGCGCAGAGCTCTCGCTAGCGCTGCTGGCCGTCGTCGCGCTCGGCTCCGCGCTGCTCGTGCGCCGCTACGTGCGTCCCAGCCCGAGCCTTGCACCGAGCGCCGGCTCGCTGTAGGGATTACTGCTGGCTGCGCTTGCGAGCCCGCCAGACCTCCTCGATCGGCCACTGCGCAGCCCACGCGGCGGTGGCGAAGGAGTAGCGCGTCGTGGCGTCGGGTGGCGTGTAAATCTCGATTAGCTGCTCCACCTCGAACCCACAGCGCCGAAGCAGCGCGAGCTGCTCGCCGTGTGGAAGGTGAAACTCAACGGATCCGTCATCCGGCCAGTCGAGCTCGTGCAATCCACGCTGCGGGCGCCGCAGCGACTCCCCAATGACGTCGGCTTCAGCATCGCCCAGGCAGAGGACCGCGAGCACCGAGTTGACGAGGAAGATCAGCTCGCCACCCGGCCGCAGGATTCGCGCGGCCTCCGGGATCCACGCATACGGATCGCACCAGATGCTCGCACCGTACTCGGAGATTGCGAGGTCGAACGAGTCGTCGGCGAAGGGCGTTGCCTCAGCGTTGCCGTGGTGCAGCGGAAAATCGATTCCGTGCTCCGCCTGCAGGCGTCGCGCCGTCTTCAGCTGCTCCTCCGAGTTGTCGATGCCGACGGGGCGTGCCCCGCGACGCGCCAGCCACGCCGACACGTAGCCCGTGCCACAGCCGAGCTCGATCGTGTCAAGCCCGGCGACGGAGTCCGGCAGCAGGCCGACGTCGGCTTCGGGCACGCCAAACACGCCCCATGCCGGCTCGCCGGCCCACGAGCGCTCGCCTGCGGCGACGAAGTCCGCCGCCCAGAGGTCCCACTGCGCGCGGTTCGACGCAACGTGCGCAGGCAGGTCCACCGTCTACTCGGGGCGCCAGAGGCCAGCGATCGCGGCCTCCGCGATCGCCTCTGCGCTGAGGTCGAGCCACTCGTAGACCGCAGGCTGCGATCCGCACTGGCCGAAGCGATCGACGCCGAGCGGAATCAGCGGGCAACCGAACGCGGCACCAAGAAAGGCCAGAGCGTGCGGCGCTGCGTCGTGCACCGTGACGAGCGGCGTGCCGCGCTCCTCGGGCAGAGTCAGTCGCTCGAGAATCGAGGGATCGCTGAGGCGGCCGCTCCGCAGCGCACCCGTGCGTGTGCGTAGCGCTCGAAAGAGGCGGTCGGGGCTCGTGATGTTGATCACCGAGGCGCCGATGTCCTCCTCCGCGAGCAGGTCGCGCGCCAGCAGCGCCTGCGGCACCATGGCACCACAGGCGGCGATCACGACGCGTGAGCCTGTCCCGCCCGCCTCCGCCTCGACGAGCCGATAGCCCCCCGCGAGCACGTCGTCGCGCAGCGCCGCGCGGTCAGATCGCTCCAGCAGGGCGGCGAAGCTGTCCTGCTCGATGGGCGTCGTGGACAGGCGCAGGTAGTGCGCCTCGCCGTCGGCCCGGACGATGTCGCGCAACCCGTGCAGCAGCACCCACTCCGTCTCGAGCGCAAAGCAGGGCTCCCACATCGTCACGCCTGGTAGCTCCATGCCGATTGACGCGGTGATCGACGACTGGTGCGCACCGCCCTCACGCGAGAGCGACACGCCCGAGGGCGTGCCGGCGAAGACGAAGCGCGCACCCGAGTACACCGAGTAGATCAACGCGTCGAGCCCGCGGCACACGAACGGGTCGTAGACGGTGCCGACCGGCAGCAGCTGCGTGCCGTGCAGCTCGGCGCCAAGGCCAAGCTGCCCGAGCAGCAGAAAGAGGTTCATCTCCGAGATGCCGAGCTCGATGTGCTGACCCTGCGGCGACGGCTCCCAGCGCAGGGGACCTGCGTCCTCGATCTCAAAGACCTCCTCGACGACGGGGCTAAACACGCCGCGCTTGTTGATCCAGCCACCGAGGCCGGTCGAGATCGACACGTCGGGGCTCGTGGTCACGACGTGCCGAGCGATCTCGTCCACGCCGGAGAGATCTAGCAGCGCTCGCGCCCAGGCGTCCTGGCTCGAGGTCGGCCGCGTGGTGATGGGTCCGAACTCGTCGGGAATGGCATAGGGATCGACGAGCAGCGGCGGCATTGCCTTGCCGTCATCGAGGCGTTCTGCCGAGGCGCGACAGATGCGAGCCTCGGGAGAGCCGTCTGCGAAGCCCGCCCACTCGTCGTCCGGATCGGCCAGCTCGCCACGGAGCTCGTCGATCTGCGGACCGGACAAGAGCGCTGAGTGGTTCATGGGATGCCCAGCGATCGGCAGGCCCCAGCCCTTGATGGTGAACGCGAAGATGACCGTCGGCCGCTCTGGATCGGCATCAGCCCGCTCGAGCGCCGCGATCATATCCCCGAGGTCGTGCCCACCGAGATCGCCGATCAGACGTGGCAGCGCCGCGTCCTCGTACGCGCCAAGCACGGACTTCAGCGCCTTGCGGTCGCGCTGCGGGGCTCCGTCGATCACGAGCTTGCGGATCTCACCGCCGCCCTTGCGGAGGAGGCTCTGGTACTCGGGGTTGGCCATCTCGTCGATCCGCCGCTCCAGCGCACTGCCGCCGTCGAGCGCGAAGGCCTCGCGCAGCTGCGAGCCGTACTTGACGATCTCAACCTGCCAGCCATGGTCGCGGAAGACGTGCGTAAACTCCTGCGAGCGGACGCCGGGGATCACGCGATCGAGGCTCTGCCGGTTGAAGTCGACGATCCACGTCAGCTGGCCCAGACCACGCGCCGCCGGGTCGGCGAGCGCCTCCCAGACGTTGCCCTCATCCAGCTCGGCATCGCCGAGCAGGGCGACGAAGCGGCGGCCAGGCGGCGTGTCGAAGTGCGCACCGACGTAGCGGTCCACCACGCTCGCAAACAGCGGCGCCGCCGCGCCAAGGCCGACGGAGCCGGTCGAGAAGTCGATTGGATCGGGGTCCTTCGTGCGCGACGGGTATGACTGCAGGCCACCAAAGTCGCGCAGCGTCGTGAGGTACTCGCGGTCGAGGCGCCCGAGCAGATAGTTGATCGAGTGCAGCACCGGCGAGGCGTGCGGCTTCACGGCGACGCGATCACCCTGCTTGAGCCAGTGGAAGTAGAGCGCCGTCATCGCGGTCACCATCGACGCCGACGACGCCTGATGCCCGCCGACCTTGAGACCATCGCCCTTCGGGCGCTCGCGGTTGGCGTAGTCGATCATGCGCGTGGCGAGCCAGAGGACGCGGCGCTGAATCGCAGCGAGCGTCTCGAGGTCGACTGCAACCTGCGGGGCGGGCGGAGGAGACGTGGCCATGGCGGCATCGTACCCGCAGATCCGCTCGTCAGTAGAGTTCCCCCGTGGGTCATACGACGCGGACGACGATCATCGCTGCGACCGGCCAACCACGGTCACTCGGCGCCTCGACACTTGCATTCACACGTGTGCTGACATACGGTCACGTTCAGATGTCCGTTCCGTTGCCCACTCGCCTTCACATAGTCGTCACAGGCCGCTGCGACAGCAGCGTCATCCGCTCGCAGCGGGACCGACCAGCGTCAGGCCTCGCCGGTCAGAAGCTGCCATGGGGCTCAGCCCGCAGGCTGGCCACTTCCGCTTGCCGGAGCCACCTGCGCCTAGCGCTGCTGGCGTGCCTCGGCCTGCTGCTGCTGCCCAGCGTGGCGGCAGCCTCAGCCGGGGACACGTGGACGAGCCGCACGACGCCCGCCGACAGCAACTGGGACGACATTACGTACGGCAGCGGCACCTTCGTCGCCGTCGCCGGGTCAGGCGCGGGCCATCAGGTGATGACGAGCACGGACGGCATCACCTGGCTAACCCAAGCCACCCCCGTCGACAACCTCTGGTCTGGTGTGACCTACGGTGAGGGCAGCTTCGTCGCTGTCTCAGCGTCGACGAGCGGCAACCGGGTGATGACGAGCCCCGACGGCACCACCTGGACCAGCCAGGCCTCGGCCGACGACAACTTCTGGACGTCCGTTGCCTATGGCGAGGGTACCTTCGTGGCCGTGGCTCAGACCGGAACCAATCGGGTCATGACCAGCACCGACGGCGTCACCTGGACGAGCCAGACCGCGGCCGTCAACAACGACTGGATCGACGTCACGTACGGCAATGGCCTGTTCGTCGCCGTCGCCAGCACGGGCACGGGCAACCGCGCGATGTGGAGCAACGACGGCATCAGCTGGACCGCCAGCACGACGCCAGCAGACAGCCTGTGGGCCGGCGTGACGTTCGGCGAGGACACCTTCGTCGCCGTCGCCCAATCGGGGACCGGCCAGCGAGCGATGACGAGCCCCGACGGCGTCACCTGGACCCTGCGCTCGACCCCGGCCGACAACAACTGGTTCGACGTGACGGACGGCGACGGCGTCTTCGTCGCCGTGGCCATGACGGGAGCCGGCAATCGCGTGATGACGAGCCCCGACGGCATCACGTGGACGATCGGCGTGACGCCCGCCGACAACAATTGGCGTGGGGTCGTCTACGGCGATGGGCTGTTTGCCGCCGTCTCGCTCAGCGGCACGGGCAACCGCGTGATGACGTCGGGCGAGCTGATCCCGCCGGCGGAACCGGTCACGTTCACCTCGGCTCCACCCGAGACGACCGTGTTCACGTCCGCCGAGTTCGAGTTCTCTGCAGGCGCTGCCACCTCCTTTGAATGCCACCTCAACGACCGCGACTGGGAGCCGTGCGCCTCCCCCGAGACGTTCACTGGGCTCCACAAGGGCGACAACGTCTTCAGCGTCCGCGTAGCCGCGGCGGCCGAGCAGTACGACTACGCGTGGACGATCGCGGCCGCGGCGCCCAGCGGCGACGAAGAGAACCACCTGAAGGCCACCGTCTCGGCGACGATCCGAGTCGCCCCGCTCCCGCGTCGCCACGGCGCGCTCGGCACGAGCGTCGGCTGTGCGGTCACGGGCGACCTCGTCCTCGAGTCGTGCGTCGTCGACCTCTATGCGCCGCGTCGGGTGCTCGCCGGCACGGGCCATGGGCTCGAAGTGTCCTTGCCCCGCCAGCGGCTGGTCAAGATTGGCACCGGTAGGTTCAAGGCAAAGGACGCCACGACTCGGAAGGCACAGGTCGTCGTGCTGCTCAACGGCACGGGGCGTCGAATCCTCGGCGCCAACCTCAATGGCTTTCCCGGCACGGTTGTCGTACGGGGGTTTCCGAAGGACGCCCTCGGGCTGACCATCACCCGCTCGACCCGCTTTCGCCCGCCTGCCCACGTCGTCGCACCAGCCGACGGCCTGTTTAGCAGTGGCTCGGCCACGCTGTCGGGCACCGGCCAGACGTTCATCGCGTCGATCGCGCAGATCATTCCAAAGCGCATCAAGAGCCTCGCCTGCGTCGGCTTCACCGACAGCACCGGCTCGACTGCGGCGAACGACCTCCTCGGCCAGCAGCGTGCCGAGGTCGTCTGCGCCGCGCTTGCCGCCGCGGGCATCACGGCCCGCTCCACCGAAGCGACGTCGGCAGGCGAGAGCCACCCACGTGCCACCAACGCTACCGCCGCGGGCCGAGCCCTCAACCGGCGCATCGCCATCACCATCAGGTACTAGCCGTCGTGCCAACGGCGCGCCCGGCTCGGCTAAGCGGAACCGCTGCAGGCAAAACAGCCAGCGTTCGACCGAAGCGACCCGTGCTTCCTCCCAGGTTCTCCGCATCAGTCACGGGGTGCTGACGCTGCGTGACGGGCGGATCGAGCCGGCGACGGACGCTACTTAACGACGACGGTCCCCGTCATCGCCGGGTGGATCGTGCAGACGTACGGATAGCGCCCCGCCTGCTTGAAGACCCTGCTGACCTGACCGGTCGTCTTGAGCGGCGAGTACCAGTGCAGGCTGCCCTTCGAGATATGCACGTTATGGCCGACCTGACCGGCGAACCGCCACGTCACTCGACCGCCGCGGGCGATCGTTGCCGTTGACGGGGTGAACGCGAAGTCCGAGGCGACCACGGTCGCCGCACGCGGCGCAGTTGCTCGCTTCACAGCACCCGCGTTCGTCAGGTGTCCGCAGTCCGTGGCGGCGCAGCGGGTGATCAGGGCGTTGAAGTCGCGTGGGTTCCACGCCGAGATGAAGTCGGCGTGGAGCGTGGACGGCAGGCCGGATGCGAGCGTCACGAGCGACGGAGTCATCAGGTGGCCTGGGTCCTGCACGTAGGAGCGAAACAGGTTGATGCGGGCGATCCGCACCGGATGCCCCTGATCGCAAACCCCGTCTTCGCTGGGGTAGGCAACGTGCGATTTGTGGTCTGCGCTATCGAGATTTGTGCCGTCCCAGCACGACGGGAACATCAGCTCGGCCATCACGCCGTCGTAGAGAAACGCGCCGCTGGCAGTCTTGGCGACGGTGCAGTCTGGCAGGACGGTCTGGTTGTAGTCGCTGCTCGGCTGGCACGACCACGAGGCAGACTGGCTGTCGCTAGCAGGACCGACCTGCGCGGCGTTGCCCGCGATCATCACGAGCCCCTTAGGTATCGCCCGAGCACCCTCGTCAAGACGGTAGTAGACCTGAAGCGGCTGCGGCTGGTACGTGCTCACCGCTCCCCCGTACAGCAGCGACGGCATCCAGTAGGTCGACTGGTCCTTGCGCAGGCTGCACGACGTCGGCTGCCGAACCCTACGCGACAGGCTGCGGATCGTGGCGCTCGTCGCGACCCGGCGTGGACCGAAGAAATCGTGCGAGTGGCTCATCCCAAGCATGCCGGGCATCAGGATCGGATCGAGCGGCTTGCGCACCGTTGGATCGCAGTCGATCGCGAAGACGCCGCCGTGCCCGACCGGCACCGGGGCGGCGGCCGCGGTGCCGACGCCAGTCAGGATCAGCAGGCTGAGCGTGGTGAGGACGAGACGAACGCACCAAGAGCGAGTTTGCATATGCGCAGCATACGTCGTCAACCTGCGAAACGCACCCGCCGCCGGCAGGTGGAGAAACGGCAACCCGCACAAGCGACGTGCTCACCATGGGCCACTTGACGCCGCTGCGTCTGGTGGCCGCTGAGGGGACGAGGCGTGTGGCGCGCCCCGTCCCGCCGCAGCATCAGCCGACGCGGATCATCTTTCGGTTGACGAACTCCTCCGCGCCGAAGCGGCCGAGCTCGCGGCCGAAGCCGGAGCGCTTGACCCCGCCGAACGGCAGCTCCGGAGCATCAGCACCGACGACGTTGACGAAGACCATGCCGGCCTCAATCTGGTCCGCGACGCGCATCGCCTGGTCAGCATCAGTCGTGAAGAGGTACGAGCCAAGGCCGTACGGCGTGTCGTTGGCAAGGCTCACCGCTTCGGCCTCGTCCGCCACGCTGAAGACGATCGCAATGGGACCGAACAGCTCCTCGTGAAACGCATCGTTGTCAGACGTCACGCCCGTCAGCACGCCAGCCGTGAAGTAGTTGCCGCTGCGCGCGCCACCGACGAGCGTGGCACCACCAGCCACGGCGCGCTTGAGCTGATCATCGAGGCGATCGGCTGCCAGCGTCGACGACAGCGGACCCATCGCACAGTCCGACGAGGTCGGATCGCCCGTCTCGACGGCGGCCATCGCCGCCGTAAACTTGCCGAGGAAGTCGTCGTAGAGGTCGGCAGCGACGACGAAGCGCTTGGCCGCATTGCACGCCTGCCCCGCATTGTCGACGCGCGCGGCGACCGCGGACTCGACGACGCCATCGAGGTCGTCTGTCGAGAGGAGGATGAACGGATCGGAGCCTCCGAGCTCGAGCACGACCTTCTTCAGGTTGCGTCCGGCGATCTCGGCGACGGCCGCGCCGGCACGCTCGGAGCCTGTCACGGACACGCCCTGAATGCGCGGATCGCCGATGGCGTGCTCGATCTGCGCATTCGACGCGTAGATGTTGACGTACGCGCCTGCCGGGAAGCCGGCGTCAAGGTACATCTGCTGCATCGCGGCTGCCGACTCGGGGCACTGCGGCGCGTGCTTGAGCAGGACCGTGTTGCCGATCACGAGGTTCGGGCCGCCAAAGCGAGCGACCTGGTAGTACGGGAAGTTCCACGGCATGATCCCGAGCACCACGCCAATCGACTTGCGACGAACGACGGCTGAGCCTTCGCCCCACGACAACGGCACCTGCTCGTCAGCCAGCAGCGTCTCCGCATGGTCCGCGTAGTACTCGTAGATCGCCTGGCAGAAGTCGATCTCACCGAGGGCCTGCTCGACCGGCTTGCCCATCTCGCGGACGATGATCGCGGCGAGCTCCTCGCGACGCTCAACGTGCAGCGCGCCAACCTTGCGCACCAGCTCCGCGCGCTCCGCGACGGTGGTCGATCGCGACCACTCACGATGCGCCGCGTCGGCGAGGGCGATCGCGTCCGCGAGCGCCGCGTCCGTCATCGTCGGATACTCCTTGATGGTCTCCCCGGTGGCCGGGTTGATCACTGCGTAATCGCTCACGTTGCTCTCCTCTGTCCAGACCGCCCGCCAACCGGGTACCGATGACAGCAAGCGTACCTGTAGCGCGGGGCTGTCCGCAAAGAGCGTCAGGCGCGACAATCCGCCGCAGAACATGGCCCAGCCTGGCACCCACGAGCGTCGGCCCCCGCAGGCTCGCCGTACACCCAACGGACAACGCGCGAGCTGCCGACTGCGACGCATCACGGTGGGCTGTCTTTGCGGCCGGGGGAGCGACGCCCCTCGGCGTGACCCCGCAGCCGCAGCGTCACGCACCGTGGGCGACGCCAGCGTGTCCGAAAGCCAGACGCAATCGGACAGCGTGTCCGAACGGGCTCCGAGGCGGGTGATGGCGTGTCCGAAAGGGGCCAGACCCCAATCGGACAGCGTGTCCGAAAGGGGCCAGACCCCAATCGGACATCTGCACGTCGGCAAATGGGTAACTCGCACGCTATGGGCAGATGTCCGATTGGGGTCTGGCCCCTTTCGGACACGCCATCACCCGCCTCTCGCCCCTTTCCGACACGGCGTAAGTTCGGGGTCTGATTTCCAATACGCCTTCCACTTGGGGTCTGCTTTCGGACACGCTGTCCGTTTGGGGTCTGGTCCCTTTCGGACAGGCCGTCACCCGCCTCGGGCCCCTTTCCGACACGCCGTCCGTTTGGGGTCTGCCCTTTTCCGACAATCCCACCCCATGGAGTCTGGCTCTCCATCGGACAATCAATCTCATACGTTCCCTTTGCCGACGAACACCGCTCCGCTTGTCGACAGACACCGTTACGACATTGCATACGTCTGTTGTCCAAATCGAGTCGAAAGAAGACCGCTGCGGTCCCGTCGACCCGTGATCGGTGAGCTCTCGATCGGGTCCCTCTTGATCCGGAAGCCGAGACCCGCCAACGCCCGGTCTGGCTGCGGTGGACCGATCCGCCATTCGTCGGCTAGGGACTTGACGCGTCAGCCCTCGCCCCACGTCACCACGTGGGGCGACGCGACTCGGCAGCAGCGTGGCGCCGGTGGCGAGGTCTTTGCAGGCAGAGAACAGGTCTGCGGATACCTCAACCAGCGCCGGATTGAGGTCGGCAAGGTGCTCGTTGTCCAACCACGATTGATCGTCAGGCGGAAGCTTCAGGAGCATGGGATCGTCCACTGTCTCGTCGCTCATCTGCCGGACGGCAGCTGCGTCGCAGGGGCTTAGACAGCCGGGAAGCTTCGGCTCCATCTCCCCGACGGCAGCTGCGTCGCAGGGGCTTAGGCAGCCGGGAAGCTTCGGCTCGATCTGCCGGACGAGCCCGTCGAGCGGATCACCGCTGGTCCGGACCGGGTCGAGCAGGAAGCCGAGCCGCACGGGTGTACGGTGCTGCCGCGGAGCGTTCGGTCCAGCACCACGGGTTGAGGGGTCTCAGCGTGTTCGTATGTGCTGCGACCTCCATGCGGGATCTCAACCTACGCGACGACCTGCGTTTTCGGTGTGCGCCTCGCGGCGGGGCTCCCCGCGGTCGTGCAGAGGCTCGACGGTCAATCATGGGCAGGAGCACCGTGCACGGGTGGTACGATCGACGCGGTGTCTGTCAAAGTTGCCGTCCTCGGGTGCCTCGGAGTGGTTGTGATCGCGGTCGGCCTCGAGGTCGGATCTCATCGCATCGCAGACGAGCGGCGGCAGGACGCACTTGACGCCTTCTATGCGATGCCGCCTGGACTCGACGAAGCTCCGCCGGGAACCGTTTTCCAGATTGAGTCGCTTGGCAGCGCGCCGGTTGCCGGCGCCTCGAGCTTCCGGATTCTCTACCGCACGGAGCGGCCCGACGGATCGGCGGCCGTGTCGGGCGCCATGGTGTTTGTGCCTTTTGCGGACGCGCCACCTGGTGGCCGGCCGGTGCTGGCGTATGCCCATGGCGCGACTGGAATGGGTCGTGGCTGCGCGCCATCGCGCCGGGGCGACCCGATTGGTGATGACGTCTGGTTTGCCCAGGCGATTGCGGCCGGCTTCGTCGTCGTAGCGACCGACTACGCAGGCCTCGGGACCGCTGGGCCTAACCTTTACCTGATTGGCGAGTCAGAGTCGCTCGACATCGTCAACTCGGTGCGTGCGCTCGACCACGTCCCCGGCGCGGACCCGGGGCGAAAGTGGGCGGTCTATGGCTACTCACAGGGCGGGCACAGCGCGCTCTGGACGGGAGAACTCGCGGCGACGCAGATGCCGGAGCGAATGCTCGTCGGCGTTGCGGCAGCTGCGCCCGCCGCGGACCTCTCGCTGATCATGGCTAACCAGTGGAGCAGCGGGGTTGGCTGGGTCGTAGGGGCCAAGGTGGCCAGCGCCTGGCCCGCGGCGTATCCCGGGCTAGATTTCTCGCAGGTGATCTCCAGCGAGGGCCACCGCTGGACCGCAGACGTGGCCGACGCCTGCCTCCGTGACGGATTGCCCGTACCACCGCTGCTCGGGCTAATCGCGTCGTCGGTTGGCGTGCCGTACTTCGATCACAATCCGCTGGAGGACCCTCAGCTGGCGGCCGCCGTGGAGGCGCAGACGCCGAAGCCGCTGCCCGCCAACCTGCCGCTCATGATCGTGCAAGGCACGGCCGACTCCGTCATCCCGCCTAGTTCGAATGCCAACCTGCAGCAGACGTGGTGTGCGGCCGGTTCGAACCTGACGATGCTCTGGCTTGGTGGCGTTGGCCACGCCAATGCGGGGAAGACCGCGGCGCCAATCGTCGTGTCCTGGCTGCGCGAGCGCTTCGATCAACCGGCACCACGCCCAGCTTGCGCCGACGTACCCCCGGCGTTGGTTAGCGCGTCCTTGCTCGGCGATCTGCTGAACAGCTAGTCGAGCACATCGAGCGTGGCCCGAAGGGCACACGCGAAACTCAGCGGTGTCTTTGAGTCACCTGAGGGTAGATTGTGGACCCAAGCGTCTGTAATCGATCTCCAGCGTCGCCGTGACGCTCGTATGCCAAGGAGACACCGCCGTGCAGCAGGCTCGACACTGGAGCGTGAGGGGCGCGCATCAAAGATGGTCGTTGGTGCTCGTCGTGATCGCCGTATTCCTCACGGTGACAGGCAGCGCGTTTGCTGTCACTGCTACTCCAACGCCATATGCGACGATCACGTCGGCTGGCCCGCTGACGAGCGTCTTCGTCGGCAACGACCTCTCCTGACAGGTTGCGCGAGCGGAAGGGAACCAGATCTATCCGCAGTCCGCCACGCCCGGCGATTGCTCGACGTACCTCACCGTGGGTGGCACCGTCTATGCGGCTGATTTCACGAATCACACCGGCTCGGCCAACTCCTCTGCCACGTCGCTGCCGACACCCTCTTCACCGGTCTAGCAGTCGGCTGTCACCGGCACCGGCACGAGGACAGACCCGTTCGCTGTCGTCACGACCGCCACGGCTGGCGTGATCCGCATCGTGCAGACGGATCGGTACGTGATTGGCGATGAGTACTTCTCGTCGGAGTTCGCGCTGACTAACACGGGTGGAGGTGCCGAGTCCGTCTCGCTCGCCCGGGCCTGGGACTGCTACCTCGGTGGCACAGACGAGGGCTATGGGTTTAGCAGCCTGTACTTCCAAGGAACGATCGTGGCGGGTGCGACCGGCTGCAGCGCAGTTGCCAATGCGGCGACGCAGGGGCTCGTCGAAGGCTTTGTTCCTACGACCGGTGAGGCGTCCACGTTCTATCAAAATCGGTATGGCGAGGTTTGGAGCCTCTTGGACGGTGGTGCAACGGTGCTGCCGAACACCTGCCTCTGCGACACGCTCCAGGACAACGGGGCAGCGATCCAGTGGACCGTCGCGCTCGCCGCTGGTGCCTCAGCAAAGCGCACCGTGCAGGAGATCTTCTCGCCAGCGGGCGGAACGCCCCCTCCGGTTCCGCTGAACGTGACGATCAAGAGCAAGGGCAAGGGCAAGAGCAAGGGCAAGGGGAGCGTGACAGGAACGCCCGGGGCGATCTCCTGCACCGCTACGTGCTCGACGACGCAGTACCAAGGCATGAGCATTGTGCTGACCGCAAAGGCTGCAACTGGCTCGGGGTTCTCCGGCTGGGGCGGCGCCTGCTCGGGCACGAGCACTACGTGCACCGTGGAGATCACCGCCGCGACGGACGTGACGGCAACCTTTGGACTGCCGGAGCTGGCACTCAAGCTGACGCCGTCGAAGTCGACGATCGTGAGCGGTGACAAGCTCACGCTCAAGCTTGTGGTGACAAACGCTGGTAACGGGTCCGCTGAGAAAACCCAGGCGTGCGCGATCATCCCTGAAGGCTTCACCGTCGTCAGCGCTCCCGATGGCAAGGTCAAGGGCAAGTCGGTCTGCTATCAGGTTGGCTCGCTCGTGGTGGGCGCCTCCTCGAAGAAGTCGATCTCGCTGCGTGCTACGACTGACGTCCTGACGACCGTCGAGTTCAGTGGTACGACGAGTGCGGCCGGGGTCGCCAAGAAGACCGCGGTGGCGAAGGCCAATCCGGTGATTCTCAACCCGTAGGCGGAGACGCCGACCGGCTAGGCACGTTGGTCTGCTTCCTGCGTGTACCCGCTCAATGGGTCGCGCAGGGAGCAGCCTGTTCCTGCCCGCGCGGGCCAGTGCGGGCTGTGGATTGCCGGCTAGTAGAGGACGAGGAGGAACGCCGTCTCAAGGGTGGCTCCGAGGACGAGGGCCGTGAGATGCTGCTCCTCCTCCAGCACCTCGTGGATGGTCCTTGTCATCACGCCGCCGGCCAGCAGCGCGACAATGCCAGCGACCGCGACGGGAGGCGCCTCCCATGCCGTGCCGATCGAGAAGCCAGCCACGATCGCGCCGGCGAGGACTAGTCCGCTGAGCGGCGCCTGCAGGCGCGTCGTGAGGGTGTGGGCGTTGATGGCAACGTGCAGACCGATTGCGACCGCGAAGACCATCAGCACGCCCACCGCGGGGTCATCGCGAACAGCCAGCAGGTAGCCGACGAGCAGCGCGGACAGGGCCGGCTGCAGAATCTGTAGACGCGGATGGGGCCGCAGGCCGTGGCGGCCGTGCACCACTGCGTGCAAGGCAAGCGTTCCGATGATGCCCACGAGCACGAGCAGGTACACGTGCGCTTCGGCGTACGGAAGCTTGCCGTCGGTGCTGCGTTGCACGAGCTCCGCGCCCTCCGCGAGCTCGGGCAGAAGGTGCACAACCACGTAGGCAATACCAACGCCGGCGCCTGCCGACAGCACAGCCTGCGGCCACGCTCGGCCGAGCAGCCTCGGCTCGGCGACCGCGATGCAGGCGAGCGCGATCAGAGTGGCGGCAGCGAGATGCACGTAGGCAAGTGTGACGCGAGGGGTCGCCGGCAGAGAAGCTGGGGCACAATGAGGAGGTGACCTCCGTGCGGATAAAGGGGAGCGCGGCGGCGAGGCGAACTCTCGTAGCGATGCGCTCTGGGCTTGGAATTCGCAGGTGTCGGTTGGCTGCCATGTCCGCGCTGGCCGTGCTGATCGCGTGCTTGCTCTCGTCAGCTCTCTGCTCTCCGGACGCGCAGGCCGCAGTAGCGCGCCCAAAGGCGCTTGGCTCATTTTGGATTACCTACTACTGGTTTGCCCCTGAGTCGTGGTTCGAAGCCAAGCCCATCGTTCCGCTCGGCCTTGCCAAGGCGTATCGCGAGGACTTTCTCTACGGTGCGAAGGGCATTGCCATGCAGGGCACAGGTAGCGGCGACGACGGCGTGCTCCTGCACTGGCGCAGCGGCAGCGGCGCTTGGATCAACAAAGATGGTGTGCCAACGTCCACGTCAGCCGGTGGCTTCACCAACGGCTCGCCGTACGCACGACCTGGCGGCTGCACCTATTGGACGGTGGGCGCTGACGGCAAGCCGGGGTCTGATACACGCAGGCCGACGTTCCCGCTTGGAGATGAGACGTGGTCGAACCCGCCAGCCGCGCCCGTCGTCGGCATGCCCGTCTGCGATAAGGCGGCAGCGACGGCGAAGGCCGCGTACCCCGATGGCCACGATTGGACCAGGCGAGGCTACCTCGACACGTACGGGGTCGGTGTTGGCACCGCCGTCACACCGTGGCATTCGATTGCGACGGACCGCGACGTGATTGCGAGGGGGGCGGCCATCTACATCGAGGCTCTCAAGGACACGCCAGCGCGGGGCTGCTTCGTCGCCGAGGACACAGGTGGCGCGATCATTGACAAGCACATCGACATCCTCATCCCGCCGGACAAGACGCTCAGTCAGAAGTTCAAGCTCCCGAGTCGTGCTGACCTCACGCAGCTGCCAACCGGCGTCGAGTGCCCACCGCCCACCGCGCTCGCTCCCGGGCCGCTCGGCGTTCTTGATCTGTCGTACCTGATCCCCGCTGCAGAGGCCACCTTCGGCGCAGCGAAGTCGCCTGCCAAGGGCCTCGACGCGGTTCGTCTCCGTGAAGACTTTCTCTACGGCACAGATGGGGTCGTCGCGCGGTCACTTGGCACCACGGCTCGTCACCGCATGGTGGTCGCGCTCGGTGGAGGCTGGTGGGTCGATGCCACAGGGCGAAAGACGATGCGGAAGTCCGATGGCACGTGGACGCGCGGCGCTCCGGTCTGGCGCGATGGTGGTTGGAGAACCCGGGCAGGGCGTCCCACCTTCAAACGCGCAGACGGCACGTGGGCGCGGGGTAAGGGCGTGCACTACCTGCGCTACCGAGATCGCTTCCGGTTCGGCAGCGAGGGTGAGCACATCCCGTGGCGAACGATTGCTGCCGCCAAGTCCACCGCACCGCTTGGCACCCTGCTGTCGCTCGACGGGGTGCCCGCGGCGACCTGCCTCGTCGTCAATCGACTCGTGGCGACGCTGCCGACGAACAGCATTCAGATCGTCGTCCCGGCGGGGACCGATCCGGCCTCGCTCCCTGCGCTCAGCCCTGCGAACGTGCTCTCCGCCACCGCCGGCACTGCGGATGGCTGCCCCGCATAGGAGCGCGACGCACACGAGCGGACGTCCCACCGTCATGCCGAGCCGAACGCCTTACGAGGATCGAAACCCCGACCAGACCGCGTGCTCGCAAGCCTCCGCGGAGTGCTTCCTGTTACCCGGTGTCGTACCGCCCTCGCATGCCAACAAGCCTCCAAGCCTCCCGAGGGCTATTCAGGGAGCGCCACCCCTGATTCGGTGGTGCGCCAAACGCCTTGGCGGTGATCCATCCAGGCGACGATCGCAGCGTGTGGATAGGTCAGAGACGCAATCACCGCCAGGCTCACCGCAGCTATCTGTGTGGCCCCCGTTGCAGCCAGCGCCACCGCGATCACTGCGACGCCGATCAGGGGCACGACCGTAAACAGGAGCGCCTCGCGGTGAAATGCTGCGAGCGCCGCCAAGCTGCTGCCCTTGTCGAGCAGAGCCTGCTGGCGTGGCTCACACGCCATCAGTCGAAGGATATGTCGCGGCGAGTGCCAGACCAGAAAGTACATCCCCACAGCAAAGACTGCCGGCGTCAGCAAGAAGAAGACACTCAGCAGCCCCAGTTCGCCCAGATCAATCAGCAAGGCCCGCCGCGGCCGCGCACGGTTATCACGGACGCTCAGGAGAGCCGCTGCTGCGACGATGAATCCGATCACAACGAGACCAACCAGTCGTTGCGTTGGCGTGATCGTGAGCGTTCCGTCGCGCCCAAACAACGCCAGCAACCCGTCGAACGCTGACAGCGCGGCATCCGCGTCCACCAAGAGAGGAACCGCGATCGGCAGCAGTCCGCGCGCCAACACAAAAACGAGCAACGAGACCACCGAGCGCGGCGCCGAGCGCCCGTTGATGACCTCACAGAACCAGAGATCGCCATCGCCCCAGTGCGCAATGGCAATCAACAGAAACAAGCCGAGGGCGAGCAGCGGCGCAACCCACCAGAGTCCCAGCAACAAGATGCTGAGACCGCTGTAGCCAGCAATCAGCAGCGCTTGCTCTCGGCGCGTCAGCGCTCGGCGCAGCAATCGCCCTGGCACATGGTGATCAACCGCGCCGTGCGCCATCCCCAGTAACGGCAACGAAAGCAGCAGCGGCAGCCACTCGAACCGAGTCACGAACGCAGGTGCCAACAGTGCCAGCACAGCCGCCGTCCCCAACCCCAGATACGTCGGCAAGGTCCACGTGCGGCGCAACGATGTCATCGTCGGAGATGCTCGCAACCGACGCGCACCGCGCCCCGCACAAACGGCGGCTTTGGCAGCGCGGCGATCATGCTGAGCAAATCGACTGGTGATGCAGCATCCATCATGAAGCGTGCAAAGCGGTCGCCAGGCAGGCGCTTAGCAAGCAGCATGAGATTACGGGAGAACGCCTCCGGGTCGTGCTGCAACACATTGAGAAAGACCTGATCCAGAAATTCATCGCGTCCACGACCCACCGGCACAGCAGACGGGTGACCCTCGGCAACGCGGGCTGCCAGCGCAGCCACCTGCAGCTGCGTTCGAACGAAGGCGTAGCCACTCGAGGGGCGAACGGTGCCAGCCGCTGTACCGACGGGTATCAGGCGCTGCGAGGACTGGTCGGATCGCTTGACCTGAAGCATCGGAATCGTTGCGACCTCCTCGCGCTCGATCTGCCACGTCGTCAATCCATAGCGGTGACTGAGGTACTGCTGCACCTCTCGTCGGTGCGCACTCAGCGGAATGCCATCGAGGCCAATCGTTGTGTCCTCAACCAAGGCCCGAGTGGAGCTGAATGGCAAGACGTAGACAAAGTGCAGCTCGCCATTCGGCGTGACATCAAAATCCATCAGCGTCACACACGAAGGATCAAACACGGGTTCAGCCACCTCGACAAACCAGCCGAGAAATCGCTGACAGAGAACCCCGGGGCCAGGCTGGGGAACCGTGCTGGGCCAGGTCGGCCCGCGCGTGCCCAAGGCGTCGAACACATGGGTCGCAGACAGCTCTCCGGCAGACGTCTCGACAGTCATCCGAGTCGCCTCCTGGCGCACGTTGCCAACCTTTGTCCCCAGCAGGAGGCTGCAGTTCGGCGCAGCCTGCAGGCGAGACACTACATCCTGATAGAAGCGATCTGCGGGCAGATAGCAGTACGGTGCCACCACCGAAGACTGGCGATAGTCAGTGGCTCCGGATCTGAAGCTCCACTGGCTCCAGCGTTGATGCACGAGACCACGATAGGCATGCGGATGAACATCCCAAAAACCCCACGTTCGGTCATTCGTAAAGTCATCACGCGCATCGGCAACAACGATCGACGAACGAACGCCTCGTCGTAGCAGGGCATCGGCCAACGACAGGCCCGCAAGTCCGGCACCAAGAATGAGGTACGACGCATGAGGACTAGCGGTCGACACGAGATCTCCATCATGACCGAACTCACCTCGAGCAAAAGGTACCTCGGTGAATAGCCCCGGGTCATCCCAAAAACGCTGGGCATCAGGTGATGCAGCATGGGGTTACGTTCAGGTGAGAGCAGCTCCGCGTCACGGTGGCCGGGAGGACGCGCTGGCTGCTCTCGTCGAGGTCGGCCACGGCCGTCAGGAGCGCTGCGGGGAGGTCGGAGGAATTCATCATGCGCGGAGTACCCGCCCTGCCGAACCGGTTGCCTCAACCGCGTCCTCGCTCGCAGTTGGGCGGCGGGTGGGGTGCCGGACTGCCGGTCGCCCCACCCACCGCAGACAGCGCTACTTGCGGAGGCTCTTCGTCGCGTTTACCCACGCGTTGAACGAGGGCTTATTGACGTCGTCAGACTTCTTTAGTCCCGTGGTGTACCACGCTTTAGAAGATGGATCATCCGGAGAAATGTCGTCCCTGATCAGGAACCAGATCGCCCGCTCGACCTGCGGCAGGCTTCGGAAGCGTGCAATGGACTTCGCTGCGAACTTGGCTTGGTTCGCAAACGAGGTCGTGTACTGCGACTTGCCGGCCGCGGGCGTGGCCCAACCGAACTCTGTCACCCAGATCGGGTACTTCTTGTGGAAGATCTGGTTGGCGAGCGAGATGAACACGTTGAAGTTGCCAACGCCGACGAAGCTAGGGTTCGTCTTGCTCAGGTCCAGACCATCGTTGAGCCCGAGGTTCGGCGTGTTGTTGTAGGGGTGCATCGACAGGACATCGAACTTCGCGCCTGCAGCCTTGAGGCCGCGCATGAATTCGATCGGCCCGGGATTTGAGCGGGGGGAGCCTTGCTTGAACATGGCACCCGCCACGAACGTCGGCGTAAACGGTGCGGCGGCGTTGACCTCTTGCTTGAGCGCGTTGAGGAGGATCACGTAGTTCTTCGGTGAGACCGCTTTACCACCCTTGTACTGCGGGCGGAACGCGAATTTGGCGTTCGGCTCGTTCCAGGTCTCCCAAGCGATTACTCGTGGCAGCGGCTCAGACGCACCTAGCGGCGTGTACTGACCCGAGTAGCGGGTGGCAGCCGCGGCGACGAAGTTCTGCCACGCCGTCAGCGTCGGCATCTGCGTCTCGAGGGCACCCTTGTTCTTGACGGAGGCGGCCCACGGAGGCGTTTTCCAGAGCGTAAACATCACGCGGTCCTGAAGCCCGTGGTTTGCAGCACCGATGACGAAGGCATCCGTGGCCGCCCACCGGTAGGCCGGGTCGGCGGGATCACGCTCAGCGACGGGCTGCGAGGGCGCAATGGTGGCCCACTGGAGGTCCCAACGCATGACGCCGACGTTGAGCGTCGCTGCATCAGCCCAGAATGCATCCGGACTGTGCTCTGCATAGGTGTTGTCAAGGAACCCGACCTTCAGATCGGCGTTCGCGCCGGCGATCGCCGGCAGGGCCAGCACCACGAGCGCTGCCAAGAAGGCGGGCAGCGGCCGGAAGGTGGTATGAAGGCGTACGGGCATGCGGAGGTGACCTCTCACTCGTTGATTGCACGTCCCATGGTGCCACAGCCGGAGACCGCCGTCACCTGACGGGGTGTGCGGATCACCAGCTCGGAACCTTCCCGCCCCGCTGGGGCGGGGCTACTCCAGCCCTTCGGTTGCCCGCTGCCACGAGCCGAAGGACGGCTTGCGCGCATCGTCCGCTCGACGCAAGCCAGTGGTGTACCACGCGCCAACCGGCTTATAGGGCATGTCGCGAATCAGAAACCACGACAATCGCTCTACCTGTGGCATCCGCCGGAAGCTGGCGATCGCCTGTGCGGCGAACCGCGCCTGCTTCGCAAAGGTCGTAACGAACTGCGTCTTGCCAGGGGTCTGCGTTGCCCAGCCAAACTCCGTGACCCAGATTGGGTACCGGTGACGGAAGATCTGATTGGCCGCTGAGATGAAGGTCTGGAAGTTACCGACGCCAATGAAGCGGGGATTCGTGGTGCTTTGGCTGACACCGTCCTGCAGGCCGAGCCCGGGGCGACTGTTGTACGGGTGCATCGAGAGGACATCGAACCGCGCGCGGGCAGCGTGCAGTCCGCGGAGGAAATCGAGCGGCGTCATGCTTTTGGGACCGCCCTGCTTGTACATGGCGCCGGCCACGAAGGTCGGCTTGAACGGCATCACGGCATTGACCTCCCTGCGGAGCGCGGCCAGCAGGGTCGCGTAGTTGCGTGGGGCAACGGCACGTCCATGCATGAACTGCGGGCGGAACGCAAAGTACGCATTCGGCTCATTCCACGTCTCCCAAGAGACGACGCGCGGCAGCGGTTGGGTGGCGCCGGGTGGGATGTAGGTGCCGGAGTAGCGCAGCGCCGCAGCGGCCACGAAGTTACGCCAAGCCGCAACTCGTGGCATCTGAGCCTCAAGCGCGCCTCGGTTCCTGACTGCGGCTGCCCAGTCCGGAGTGCGCCAGACAGTGAACATGACGCGATCCTGGAGCCCGTGCTCCGCGGCGCCAATGACGAACGCGTCGGTCGCTCCCCAGTGATAGGCCGGATCGGCAGGGTTGCGTTCTTCGTCTGGCCGCTCCGGTGCGATCACCTTCCACTGGACGTCCCAGCGCATGAAGCCGACGTTGAGGTCTGCCAGGTCCTGCCAGAACGCGCCCGGATTCTGCTCGGAGTAGGCGTTATCGAGGAACCCGACCTTTAGGCTTGCGTTCGCACCGGCAGCGGCGGGCAGCGCGAGGGCTGCAAGCGCGGCCAGCAGGACGGACAGCATGCGGACGCCGTGGAGGGTGGGTGCGTGCATAAACGAACCTCTCAGTGCGGGGACAGTCGACCCATCGTGGCACACGCGGGGGACAGGCACGCGTGAAAAAGTGGTGGCGACGCAGCGACTTGGTAGGGTTACGCACTATGGAGCATGTTGCCAAGCCCGCCGTGATCGTCGCGGACATGCTTGTGGACTTCGTCTCGGGCGCGCTCGCGAACCCCGCTTCGCAGGCGACGATCGCGCCGACCGGTCGGCTGCTGGAGGGCGCGCGCGAGCGAGGCTGGCTCGTCTGCTACGTCAATGACGCCCACCTTCCCGGAGACAGCGAGGAGCGGATCTGGGGCGCGCATGCCATGGCGGGATCGGCCGGTGCGCAGGTCATTCCAGAGCTTCGGCCACAGCCGGGCGACGTCGAATTTCGCAAACGCTACTACTCCGGTTTTCATGAGACAGGCCTCGACATGTACCTGCGGCAGCACGGCGTCGACTGCGTGATCCTGACCGGTCAGCACGCCCACATCTGCGTGCAGCACACGGCGGGCTCAGCCTTCATCGCGGGCTACCGCATCGTGCTCGCCGAAGACTGTATTTCCGCTTTTACTCCTGATGATCAGGCTGCCGGCATCGCCTACATGGAGCAGATGTACGGCGCGGTCACGCTGAACGTCGATCGCGTCCTGGTCGACGGATTCGTCGCCGACGCGGCTCGCTGATGCCCGAGGCGGGCCTCGTCGTCGTCGTGGGTTCAATCAACGTCGACCTCGTCGCGACCGCCGATCGGCTGCCGCAAGCCGGTGAGACCGTCCTCGCCGGCGGCTTCGCCCGCCACGGCGGTGGCAAGGGGGCTAACCAGGCGGTGGCAGTCGTGCGGGCTGGCGCAGCGGCTCGGCTCGTCGGCTGCGTCGGCGAGGATGCCGAGGGGCGTGCGGCGATCGACGAGCTTGCTGGCCTCGGTGTCGACGTCGGCCTCGTTGCTCGCACTGGTGCCGCAGCCACGGGCGTTGCGCTCATCGTCGTCGACGCCGCTGGCCGCAACCAGATCGTCGTTGCCCCGGGAGCCAATCTGCTCGTTGAGGCCTTTTCGGAGGCGGCGCTGGCAGGTGGCCCGGGCGTTCTGCTGCTCTCCTTCGAGGTTGGCGACGCCGTGCTCTGCGATGCCGCCGAGGCAGCGCTCGCCGCCGGCTGGCTGATCGTGGTCAACCCGGCGCCCGCTCGCCCGCTGCCGGAGCGGCTGCGCGCCTGCCACCCGATCCTGATCCCCAACGAGCATGAGGCCGCACTGCTGACCGGGATTGACGATCCGGCACAGGCAGCGCTCGCGCTGACGGAGCAGACCCACGCAGCGGTCATCGTTTCCCTCGGCGCCGATGGTGCGCTCGTGGCCGACGATGCTGGCATCTCCGTCTTCTCCGCGGTCGCAGTTGACGTCGTCGACACCACGGGCGCCGGGGACTGCCTCTGCGGCACCTTCGCTGCCCGTCTCGCCGCAGGGCACGACCTCTCTGCTGCGCTCTGCGACGCGCTCGAAGCCGCCACGGCGAGCACGCGCCTGCCCGGTGCTAGGTGACCGTGACCTCAAAGGCACGCACCGAAGACACGCAGTAGCCGCGCTCATTCCAAGGGGTGTGCGGTGGCTGCTGGTGGCCGCTCCGATCCGTCGCGCGCGAGCGCAGGACGTGTGTGCCCGCAGCGAGCTCAAGGCTGATCGAGAACCGGGTCGGTGCGTGCAGCCCGGGGCCGGGATCAATCCTGGCTGCACGCCAAGGCTGATCGGCGACCTGCACCTCAACGCTCTGCACGCCACCACGCCCGCCCCACGCGAGGCCAGTGATCGGAACCAATCCGGAGGCCGAGCTTGCCGCACCTGGCGGGACGATCAGCGAGTGGATCGGAAGCACGCTCAGCTCGCGACCAGGCCCAGCATCACCGTCCTCACGCACCCGGTAATCGACTGCTTGGAAGTACCCAGCGAACGGGCCTGCGATCAGCTCGATCCGCGCTAGCCACTTGACGGACGAAACCGCGAACCAGCCAGGCACGACCGCGCGGACGGGAGCACCGTGCTCAGGCTCGAGGCCGCGGCCGTTCATCTCCCACGCCAGCACGATCTGGCGAATGACGGGATCCCGCAGCGGAAGTGCGCGCGCGAACGGTTCGCTGGCCACACGTCCCTCCACAGCCCCCTCGTCCCGACCGATCAGCACCAGATGCGTAGCGGTTGGAAGCGGACGCACGATGTCCAGCAGGTCCGCGAGCTGTCCGCCGGCCCAGCGCGCGTGGCTGATGGCACCGAGGCCCCACGGTACGCCCGGCGCGGGAGGATCCAGCTCGAGCCGGCGGTGGCCAGCACACTCCAGCGTGACGTGCGTCGAGATATGCGACAGCTTGCGGAGATCGCTGAGGGTCCAGCGGAGCGGGCGGTGAACGAGCCCGCCGACCTCAAGCACGTAGTCGTCGCGGCTAAGCGATGGCGTGCCGAAGTGGCTGCGGATGAAGTGCTGGCCGACAGGGACGACGTCGGCCAGCAGCGAGGTGAGCGGTGCCGGTCGGCAGTCGGGGCTCAGTTCAGCGGAGACATGATCCATGCGAGTCCTCTAAGGGCGGTAACGGTAGGTCTGGCAGGTCGATCATGGTCCTCGGCCACCTTGGCGACACGATAGCGCGAGGGCCGCGTCAGCCACGGGCGGGCAGGCTACCGGACCACGCGCGACCCTCCGACTCGGCGAAGCTCCTGCTGACCATGGCCAGTGCGATGCTGACGCCGAGGCCAGTAGTCACCCGTGCGGCTGCGGCAACCTGTCAGCCAATCGGTGCGTTTCTTCCGGTGCCCAGACTGCTCGTGCCGTGCCTACCTGTTCCCCGAGGCCAACCGAGAAGCCCCCCTCCCGCGTCCATGCTGGACAGACGCGACGGTGGATCAGGCTTCAGCGCGCGTCGCGCGAAACAGGCCGACGGCGAGAAACGCGCCAACCCAGATTGCGAGCGCGAGCAGCGCGACCCCGAGGCTGCCGGACCCTCCACCGAGCACGCGCTCCGTGGCCTGCGGCAGCATCCAACTCTCTAACGCGGGGACGAGGAGGGTGATCGCCGAGACGACGTTGAGCCCAATCAGGTTGAGACCAAGCGCGATTGCGATGGCGGCGCCGACCGAGCGGAAGGCGCTGCCGATGCCGTAGGCGATCAGCGCGTAGACGCCGCACTCAACGGCGATGACGAGCAGCGCCTGCAGCACGTCGCCAATAGCAATCGCGTCGCCGCTGCTCGGCAGGATCAGCGCCGCGAGGATCAGCAGCACGAGCGCCGGCAGGGCGATGCCGATCGAGGCAACGAGAACGACGGGTATCCGCACGAGAAACAGGCGCAGCCGGGAGAAGCCCGTCAGCAGGATGTAGCGCAACGTACCGTTGGCCGAGTCTTCCGCGCCAACGATGGCGCCGATCAAGGTGCCGAAGATCATCGTGACGAGGCTGATCAGGTTGACAGCATCCAGCAGCGCTGTGCCACCAACGGCGGGGTGTTCAAACGGATCGCGCTCGTGCAGGATGACCATGACGGCTGTGACGAGGAGCACGATGCCGATCGGCACGAGCAGCCCTGACAGCATCAGCCCTCGGCGCCGGGTCAGGCGGCTGATGTCGGCGAGCGCGACGGCAATCACGCGACGCTCGCCTCGTGGACGATGCTGAGGTAGCGGTCCTCAAGCGACTCCTGGCTCGGCTCAAGGCGGCTCACGCCGATCCCTGCCGTGACCAGCTCGCGGTTGAGCGCCGCCCGGATCTCTGGCGTGTCCGACGTTAAGTCGATGACGATGCTGCCGTCGGCGGCAGGGATCGCGCTGCGGACGCCGTGGTGGGCGGAGAGCAGCGCCGTGGTCCGCGCGGCATCGTCGGTCTCGATCACGAGCGACGATGCTCCTTCAGCAATGAGGCTCGCGAGGGTGCCCGAGGTGACGACCTTACCTTGATGGATGATCGCAAGGTCGTCGCAGATCTTCTCGATCTCGTCGAGCAGGTGTGATGACACGAAGACCGCGCGCCCGTCTTGCTCGACGAGGCTGCGGATCAGGTGACGGAAGTCGGCCACTCCGTCCGGATCGAGGCCATTGGTCGGCTCGTCGAGCACGAGCAGCTCGGGGTCGTTGAGCAACGCACGGGCTACGCCGAGCCGCTGCCGCATGCCGAGGGAGTACTTCGCGACGCGATCGTCGGCGCGCTCGACGAGCTGCACGCGCTCGAGCAGCGCGGGAATCCGCTCGCTTGCGCCCGCGCCAACGAGTGCTGCCCAGAGCGCGAGATTCTGGCGCCCAGTCAGGTACCCGTAGAAACGAGGCTCCTCCACGATCGCGCCAATGCGCGAGAGCGCCTGAGTGGGAGCATCAGCAATGTCGTAGCCGCGCATCACGATGCGGCCGCTGGTCGGTCGTGCCAAGCCGAGCATGCAGCGGATGATGGTGGTCTTCCCTGCTCCGTTTGGGCCCAGGAAGCCAAAGCACCGTCCGGGCTGGACCTCAAGGGTCACGTTATCCAGCGCCGTCCGGCCGCCGAAACGACGTGTTACGCCCTCGCAGCTGATGATCGGCTCCATCAGCCCGAATCCTACGGCATAGGGCGCTGCTACGTGGTGAGGGCGGGCCCGTCTGAGGGACGATCGATGACGAACTCCATCAGCCCACGTCCCGCTTCGATCTCCTGCAGATCGCTCTCGGCCGTCTCCAAGTAGGCGCGCAGCGCCTGCTCCAGGCCCTTGCCCTCTCGGAGGAGCGCGATCGTGACCTCGACGCTTAGCTCGGCCTGACCGAGGCGCTCGGCGATGGCTTCGAGGCGGGCGAGCCCAGCCTCGAACGACACGTGCTGCGGTTCGCTCATTGTGCAGACTCCTGCTCGTCGGGATGCGTGGCGTTGCTGACAGCGTCGATGGTGCCACCCTTGAGCAGAATGGCGAGCGCCTGCCCCGGCGCCACGTCAGCGATGCTGGTGATCAGCGAGCCATCGGCTCGCCGCACGAGGGCAAATCCACGCTCGCGCCAGTCGCGGGCGCGAATCAGGTTGAGCGTCGCCTCCACGGTCGCCGTACGGGTCGCCGTCGCATGACGCACGCCAGCGGTGGCAAGCGCCAGCCGTTCGCGGGGCACGTCGAGCGTGGTGGGGCGGGGCAGCAGGCCGAACGCCCGCTGGAGCGCTGCTGCGCAGTGGGTGATGCGAAGCGACGGCGGTGCGATGGTCGTCGACTGGGCATGCACGACGCGTTGGCCCGCAAGGTCGACGCGACGGAGACGGGCCAGCAGTGCAGCCTGCCCGGCCGGCCGCATCGCCGACCGGTCGATCCGGGCACAGAGAGCCACGAGAACGCCGGCTGTGATGCCCATCAGCTCATCGGCGCGGCGGTCGATGCGCTCGGCAAGCTCGGTAGCGCTCGGCACGACGCGCTCGGCCGCGCGGGCCGGCACCTCAGCCGCGGCGCTCGCGACGTGGTCACAGTTCGGCCGCTGCTTGGTGTGCCCGATCGACGTCACGACCGGCGTGCGCAGCGCGGCGATCGCACGGCAGAGGCGCTCGTCTGAGAACGGCAGCAGATCCTCAACGCTTCCGCCACCGCGGGCGAGCACGATCACGTCGACCTCGGGCTCACCGTCGAGGCGGGCGAGCGCGTCGATCAGCTCGGGCACCGCATGAACTCCTTGGACCAGCGAGTAGGCGACGGCGATGCGCGTTGGCGGAAAACGGTCGCGAAGCGCCCGCACCACGTCTGCCTCAGCATCGGAGCCTCGACCAGTGACGAGGCCAACTCGGCGGGGAAAGCGGGGGAGCGGCGGCTTGCGCTCCGTGTCGGTCAACCCCTCGGCGATCAGCTGGGTCAGCGTCTCGCGCACGCGACGCAGCAGCTCGCCCTCACCGGCCGCGCGGATCGCGTTGACGTCGAGCGAGATCGATCCGTTCTTGGCGTAGGTGCGGATCTTCGTGTAGCGCGCTTGGATCAGCTGGCCTTCGGCCGGGAGGTCGGCGATTCGCGCCGCGTTGGCCTTCCAGATGACGCACTTGACGACGGCCTCACCGTCGCTGAGGTCGAGGTAGACGTGCCCGGACGAGGCGCGGAAGCACTTCTGGACCTCGGCCTCGACGATGCCCCCACCGAGCTCGCCGAGCGCTCCCTCGATGCGGCGCCAGATTGCGCTCGGCGATTCGGCGACGGCCTCGGTGGACTGGACCTCCACGCGTTTACGAAACTTCCTTGACGGCTTTGGTGATCGTCTCAGTCGTCGGAATCGCGCCGCTCAGGACCTTCTCGCCCTTGGGGCCAGTGATGATGAACGACGGGGTGCCGCCGAAGCTGCGCTGAGCAGCGATGACCTGAACGTCTTGGATCGCCGGGCTCCACAGCGCCTCATCCTGCCGCGCCTTCTGGAAGGCGGGCAGATCAAGGCCAAGCGCCTTGGCCACGCCGTCGACGTACGCATCCGTCGCATAGTCCGTCGACTCGTCCTGCTGGTTGATGTACCAGAGGTCGGAGTACTGGTAGAGCATGTCCTGCTCGCGGGCAGCGATACCGGCCTCGGCGGCGAGCACGGAGTCGGTGCCGAGGATCGGCCACAGCTGGAACTCATACTTCGCCTTGCCCGTCCTGATCAGCTTCTCGACGATGGCTGGGAAGTAGTCAAGCTCGAACTTTTGACAGGCCGGGCAGCGGAGGTCCGCAAACTCAGTGATCGTGACCGTCGCGTTAGGGTCACCGAGAATCGCGCCATCCTGGGGAATGCCCTTGAAGCGCTTCGCGACCTCGTCGACGCCCTTGAGCTTGCCGGCCGCCACCTGTGCAGCGTCAGACCCTCCACCGCTAGCGTCGTTGCCTGACCGCTGCGAGAGGTAGATCAGGCCGCCAGCGACGACAATTGCCACGAGGGCGCCGATCCCCCCAATCATCCAGAGGCTACGGCGCGGCGCCTTGGCGGGTGCCTTCTTCGCCGGTGGGGGGGTTTTCGCTCGGTCGGCCATGTGATGATCCTCGTCGGTCGTGCGGTCTGCACGAATCCTAGCGGTCGCGACGAGCGACACCGCACCGTCGGGTGCCGCTCGTCGCGCGCACGTAGCGCTACGCGATCGTGACGCCCTCGCAGAGGTAGACGTCCTGAATCGCGTTGAGGAGCTCGATGCCCTCGGCGCGCGGCCGTTGAAACGCCTTGCGTCCCGAAATCATCCCCATGCCGCCGGCGCGCTTGTTGACGACGGCCGTGCTGACAGCGTCGTGCAGGTCGTTGGCTCCCGACGCACCGCCCGAGTTGATCAGGCCAGCGCGGCCCATGTAGCAGCCAGCAATCTGGTAGCGAGTCATGTCGATCGGGTGCGGCGTCATCAGGTTCTCATAGACGCGTTTGTCGGTCTTGCCGAAGCTGACGTCAAGGAACCCAGGTGCGGCCGTCTCAGGTGCCTTCTGCTTGATGATGTCCGCCTGAATTGTGACGCCGAGGTGGTTGGCCTGGCTCGTCAGGTCTGCGGCCGTGTGGTAGTCGGGCCCACCATCCTTGGCCGAGAACGCGCCGTTGCGCAGATAGCACCAGAGGACGGTCGCCATGCCGAGCTCGTGGGCAGCCTGGAAGGCGTCCGACACCTCCTGGATCTGGCGCTTGGACTCCTCCGAGCCAAAGTACACAGTTGCCCCGACGGCAACGGCGCCGAGCTCGAAGGCCTGATTGATCGAGGCGAACATGATCTGGTCGTAGCCGTTGGGGTAGCTGAGAAACTCGTTGTGGTTGAGCTTCAGCATCATTGGGATCCGGTGCGCGTACTTGCGCGAGACGGCTCCAAGCACGCCGAGCGTCGAGGCAACCGCGTTGCAGCCGCCTTCAAGAGCGAGCTCAACGATGTTGGCAGGATCGAAGTAGTCCGGATTCTTCGCGAACGACGCGCCCGCGGAGTGCTCAATGCCCTGATCGACCGGTAGGATCGAGAGGTAGCCCGTGCCCGCAAGGCGGCCGTGGTCGTACATCGACTGCAGGTTCCGGAGCACAGGGACGGAGCGGTCGGTGTCGCGCATGACGCGGCTGACGAAGTCGGGCCCCGGCAGGTGCAGGCGATCACGGTCGATCGTCGTGCAGGTATGCCCAAGCAGGTCCTCGGCGCTGTCGCCTAGGATCTTCGCAATTCCATCGATGCCCATTCCAGCCACGTTCTATCCCTCCGGTGCGTATGACGGGAGGATACCGCGTCAGTCGAAGAACGTATCCTCATGGCGATACGGCGGCGCGCAGCAGCAGAGAAACCGCAGCTCAGAGGCGACGTCCGCGCGGATGGTGTGGCGGGCGCCCGGAGGGATGAGCACAGCGTCGCCTGGCCCGACGGGGCGGATCTCACCAGCAAGCTCCATGCCGCCCGATCCCGTCAGGATGAAGTAAATCTCCTCGGCTTCGGCGTGGTAGTGACGCTGCGTCGAGCCACCGGCAGGCAGCGAGGCCTCGGCGAGGCTCTGATTGCGCGTCGGAGCGTGAATGACGTTCAGCAGCTCGCGGATCGTTGATCCGTCTGCGGTGGTGAACGGTTCCGCATCGTCGAGGTTGCGAAGCTGCATGGTTAGTCCTCCTTGAGGTGGCTCAGGGCGAAGCGTGCCGCTCCTCGCAGCGCGCAGTGGTCGTCGAGGATGACACGGACCGCCATCTGCTCCAGCAGCCCGTTGTAGCGGCCCTTCGCGTGAAACGCGTCGAGGAAGCCGCCACGACGGAGGATCGGCAGGATGCGAGGCGCAATGCCGCCGCCGATGTACAGGCCGCCAGTCGACAGCAGCATCAGCGCAAGGTTGCCGGCCTGCGCGCCGTAGGCCCGGGCAAAGAGGTCAAGCGTGATGGTGGCGCTGAGGTCGTCTTCTGCGATGGCAGCGCTGCAGATCGCGGTGCTTGGGTCGCCGCTCTCGATCGCCTCCAGCAGCGCCTGCGTTGGCGTCGCCCGTCCCGTCTCGCAGACGAACTGCCAGATCGCGTGGATGCCCGGCCCTGAGACGACGCGTTCGGCGCTGACGTGGCCCCACTCGGGGTGCTGCTGGCGGAGGTAGACGAGCAGCTCGTCCTCGTCCTGCCCGCGTGGGCCATAGTCGATGTGCCCGCCCTCGCTGGCAAACGGTTGCCAGCCATCTCCGCTGGCAACCATGCCAGCGATGCCGAGGCCTGTGCCCGCGGAGCAGACGGCGCGGTTGCCGCCAAGCCTGATCCGGTCGGGCTGGAGCTCCTCGAGCTGGTTCGGGCCGAGCTCGCCGATGCCCCACGCGTTGGCGAGCAGGTCGTTGAGCAGATGGCCGCCACCGTGGCCGATGGTCGCGCGTACCTCACCTTCGGAGACCGACCATGGCAGATTAATCGGATGAGCCTGACCACCCACAAGCGGCGCCGCGATACCAATTGCGGCTGACGCGATTGGACCGGGATGCTCATCAAGGTACCGGCGGATCAGCGCTCCGAGCGAGGCGGCGCCGGGGACGTCGTAGGTCGCTGCATGGATGAGCTCGACGGAGCCGGAGCCAACGGCGACGCGTGCGAAGCGCGCATGCGTGCCGCCAATATCGCCGGCAAGGACCTCACTCACGCGACGATCGCAACTCGGTCGAGGGCGCGCAGCGCGTCCTCATACCCCTGTGGTGGGGAGTACACCGTGTCAAGCGCCTCACCGAGCAGGCCGAGGCTGCAGCTCAGGCCTGCACCGGGGCTGATGGCTACGCCGGCGACGGTCACGGCCTCGACGCTCGCGGCGTCAGCGCCCGCGCGCAGCGTGACGTTGATGTCGGCCTTGGCAGCGATCCACGCTGCCAGCAGGATCGTGGCCGGGCTGTGGACTGCACCCACGATCTCCGCAGATGGCAGGAAGGCGAGGGTGCCGAGGCGCTGCTCCGATTGGAAGGCCGCGCTGATGCGGGCACGCCACCTCGCGGTGCGCATCCACGCGAGGTCGCGGCATGGGTGCTCGAGCGCCGTGTCGTAAGCGAACTCGAGCGCTCTGCCCGGGTTCGGATCGGCATCGCTATCGAAAACAGTCACATGGGCCGTTGCGGCCAGCGCCTCCCCGAGCTCGCCATGGTCGTACCCGGGCAGCCAAGCCACCGTCGGAACGCCACGGGCGAGGATCGGCGACAGCAGCGAGCGGGCGTGATCGTAGCGATCGCGATTGGCATGGATGGTGACGTCCTCAACGAGCAGCGGGAGGTGCTGATCGCCAGTGCGCTCTAGGCGCACGTGGACGCGAGCGTCGAGCCGGTCGACGTTGTGCTCGACGAGGTGGACGACTCGCGCCGGGTGAACATCGCGGCCAGCTGCGAGGCCGGCGTGGATCGTCGCGGCATCTCCCGGGGCGATCACGAGGTTCATCGTTCGCGAGGCCGCGTGACGCGGGCCGGTGCGCTCGGCC
>CAMDVX010000005.1 GCA_945877865.1 Bifidobacterium breve
ACTCACCCAAAACCGGGAAACAGCGCAACGAACCTCTCCGCGAATGGCTGGTGAGCCCGCTCTACGAGACATATGCGAAGAGACCCTACTCGCCCGCTCAAGCGCGCACCCGTGCGGGTCGACCGAGCGGCGTGGCCCGCTCCGCCAAGCCGCCCTGCTGCGTTCGCTCGTGCCGCCTGTCGAGCCGATCGTGCTGATGCCGCACTGGCTGGCGCTGGCTCCACGGGTGCGGGTGGGTCTGCTGCTCGCTGTGGTCGCGCTGCCGCTGCTCGGTGCTGCCGCGCGGCTTGGCCGCGTCAGCCGTGCCGACGACGCGTGGCTGACGTCGTGCCGGCGTTAGACAGCCGAGGCGCGTACGCTGCCGACATGGAATCGCTCGACCGTCGCCTGCCGGGCCCGGCGCTGATGGGCGTCGTCAACGTCACGCCCGACTCGTTCTCCGACGGCGGGCGCTTCGTCGACCAGGCTGCGGCGATCGCGCACGGGCTTCGGCTGGCCGCCGAGGGCGCAGCGCTGATCGACGTGGGTGGCGAGTCGACGAGGCCCGGCGCTGAGCCCGTGGGTGAGGCGGAGGAGCTTCGCCGCGTCGTCGGCACGATCGCGGGCATCTGCGCCGGTACGACGGTGCGGGTCTCCGTTGACACGATGAAGAGCGCGGTGGCCGAGGCGGCGATCGCGGCCGGGGCCACGCTCGTCAACGACGTCAGCGCCCTCACGCACGACCCGCGCATGCTCGCCGTGGTGCGCGATGCCGCTGTCGACGTGTGCGTGATGCACAGGCAGGGCACGCCGCAGACGATGCAGGACGATCCGCGCTACGACGACGTCGTGCAGGCGGTTGGCGGCTACCTGCGTCAACGGGTCGACGTGCTCGTCAACGCTGGCATCGACGCTGCTCGCATCGCCGTCGACCCCGGCATCGGCTTCGGCAAGACTGGCGACCACAACCTCGCGCTGCTCGGGGCGATTGCGACGCTCGGCGAGGTGACGGGCTGCCCCGTGGTCGTTGGCGTCTCGCGGAAGCGCTTTCTTGGCGCCCTCGTTGGTGATCCCCAGCGCGACCGCACGTTCGCGTCGGTTGCCGCGGGCCTCGCAGCCGCTGAGCGCGGCGCCTGGCTGCTGCGCGTCCACGATGTGCAGGCGCACGCGGATGCGCTGAAGGTGCTGCGGGCCGTCCGTGAGGGTGCGATGGTACAACCGTGACGCGCACGCTTGCCATCCGCATCGAGGGCATCGCAGTCTTCGCCTTCCACGGCGTCCTCCCGGAGGAGCGCAGCATGGGGCAGGAGTTCCTCGTCGACGTGGACCTCGTGCCGCGCTCGGATCGCGCCTGCGACACGGATCTGCTCGGCGACGCGGTTGACTATGGCGCCGTCACAGAGGCCGTCGTGACGCGAGCGACTGGCGCGCCCGTCGCCCTGATCGAGCACCTCGCCGACGAGCTTGCCCGCGATCTGCTCGCGCGCTTTCCGCTGGTGTCCGCAACCGTCTCCGTGCACAAGCCGCACGCGCCGATTCGTGCCGCCTTCAGCGACGTTGTGGTCACCGTGACGCGTCACGCATGACCGCTCGGCCCGTCGCGATTGCCCTTGGCGGCAACCTTGGCGATGTGCGCGCGGCCTTTCGCACGGCGCTGACAGCGCTTGCTGCAGCGGAGGGCGTGCGCGTCGTGGCGGTGTCGCCGCTGTACCGGACCGCGCCGGTTGGCGGGGTCGAGCAGGACGACTTTCTCAATGCCGCCGCGCTGCTGGCCGTGGGGCTGGAGCCGCTGGCGCTGCTGGCAGTGCTTCAGCGCCTGGAGGCTGCGGCCGAACGCGTCCGTGAGGAGCGCTGGGGGCCGCGTACGCTGGACCTCGACGTGCTCTGGTGGGATGGCGTCGCCATTGGCGAGCCGGGCCTCGTCGTGCCGCATCCGCGCCTGCACGAGCGACGGTTCGCCCTCCAGCCGCTGCTCGACGTCGTGCCGCGGGCGGCTGACGCCGCGGGGCGGCCGTATCGCGCGGTGCTCGCCGCGCTGCCCGCCGGCGAGGTAGAGGTCGTGGGTGGGCCGGGCGTCGTCTACGATCCGACCTGCAGCGACCGATAACGGAGGGAGGCTCCCCTTGTCGCATCTTGAGGATCTCGAGGAGTACGACGCAGAGCTGGAGCTCACGCTCAAGCGCGAGTACGCCACCGTCTTCGGCCTGTTTCGCTACTGCGTGCTCACGCAGGAGGCGACGTACCTCTGCAACAAGCTCGACATGAAGATCGAGCACCAGCCCTCATATCCCCTCTTCCACCTGCGGATGGAGGACGTCTGGGTGTGGGACAAGAACCGTCCGAGCCGAATCATTCCGCTCGCTGAGGTCCACACCACGCAGGACGTCACGATCGAAGAGCTGAAGCCCGAGGGAGTCGTCTCCACGACGCTACCGCCCGATTTCGTCCCGCCCGCCGAGGGCTAGGCCGCGCATGCTGCTCGCCGTCGACGTCGGCAACACGTCGAGCGTGATCGGCCTGTTCGACGGCACGGCGATCGTGGCCGAGTGGCGCATTGCGACGCGCACCCGGACGGCGGACGAGCTTGACGTCACGCTGCGGGGGCTGCTGGCCTCGCGTGAGATCGCCGCCGCCGTGATCGACGCAGCCTGCCTGTCGACGACGGTCCCGCCGGTGCAGGCCGCCTGGGAGGAGGTGCTGGAGCGCGTCGCCGGCACGGCTCCCGTGGTGGTTGGACCAGGCATTAAGACCGGCGTCGCCGTGCGCGTCCAGAATCCGCGCGAGGTGGGTCCGGATCGCATCGCAAACGCGGCCGCGGTTGCCCACGTCGCGGGAGCCCCAGCAATCGTCGTCGACTTTGGTACGGCCACGAACTTCGATGTCGTGGCGGCCGACGGTGCCTTCATCGGCGGTGCGATCGCGCCGGGGCTCGAGGTCTCAATGGAGGCCCTGTTCGCGCGGGCGGCCCGGCTGGGCAAGGTCGAGCTCGTCGCGCCCGCGCTGGCGATCGGCACGGCCACGGTCGATTCGCTCCAGTCGGGCGCCGTGTATGGGTTTGCGGGGCTCGTCGACGGGCTCGTTGCCCGGCTGCGGGCAGAGCTCGGTGCGCCCGATTGCCCCGTGGTGGCGACGGGTGGGCTGGCGTCGCTGGTGGCGCTTCACTGCACGACGATCACCCGCGTGGAGCCGGGCCTCACGCTTGAGGGCCTGCGCCTAATCTGGCTGCGGGCGACGGCGTCGTGACCAAGCGCGCCTGGGATGGCCGCACCTACGACCGCATCGGCACGCCGCAGGCGGCGTGGGGCAGAGACGTGCTCGACCGCTATCCGCTCGTGGGTAACGAGACGGTGCTCGACGCGGGCTGCGGCTCAGGGCGCGTTACCGAGCTGCTGTTGGACCGCCTGCCGCACGGCCACGTGCTGGCGATTGACGGCTCGTCCTCGATGATCGACGCGGCGCGAGAGCGGCTCGGCACGCGGCCAAACGTTGCGTTTGCCGTCCAGGACCTGCTGGAGCTCGACCTGGACGGACGCACGGTGGACGGGATCCTCTCGACGGCCACGTTCCACTGGGTGCTCGATCATCCGCGGCTGTTCCAGCGCCTGCGCGGCGTGCTGCGCGACGGCGGGCGACTCGTCGCGCAGTGTGGCGGCCAAGGCAACATCGCCCGCGTGCTGGCCGCGGTCGACGAGGTCGTGGTCGAGCCCGCCTACGCGCCAGCCTTTACGGGCTGGCAGTACCCGTGCCGCTTCGCCGCTGCAGCCGAGACGGAGCAGCTGCTGCTGGCGGCGGGCTTTAGCGAGGCGCGGTGCTGGCTCACGCCGGCGCCCGTCAACCCGCCGGAGCCAGCCACGTTCCTTGGCTCGGTGATCCTCGGCGCCAATCTCGAGCGCCTGCCGGCGGAGCAGCACGATGCCTTCGTCAGCGCGGTCCTCGCTCGCCTGCCGGAGCCGTTCGAGGCGGATTACGTGCGGCTCAACATCGACGCGATCGCCTAGGCCGAGCGCCGCGGTGGTCCTTCGTCCGTGAAGCGGGCACCTCGTCGCACCCACATGCCCAAGGCAGTCGGCAGCTGGTTGTGACGCAGGGCGTTTAGCGGCAAACGCCACCAGCCGCTCCACAAGCCTAAGCCTCAGCTAGATGGTTAATCTATTCGCTGTTTTCTCGGGTTCAAGCGGTTGTGACAACCTGCTGAGCGGTTTAGCGCCGGTCAGCCGCCGCCGTAGATGCTGATTGGCAGGTCGAGCTCCAAGTCGTCTGCGCCCGAGCCCAGCGCCGCAATCTCGGCCTCCATCGCCTCGACGAGCGGTCGTGCGCCGGGTGCGGCGCGATACAGCGCCTCCTCCACAGCGGCCGTCGTCTCGAGGGTAGATAGCTCCTGCCGCAGCGTGCGGGGAAAGCTGCCGCGCTTGAGGTACCACCCGTGGAACTTGCGGAGGAAGTGCGTCGAGCGGTGCTCTCCAAGCTCGCGCTCCGTCTCGCGGATAAAGCGCACGAGCTCTGCGACGACCTCCTCGTTGGTCGGCTGGACATCCGCGCCACGCGCCAGCGACTCAAGCAGCCAGGGATTGCCCTGCGCACCACGGCCGATCATCACGGCAGCACAGCCGGTCGTCTCGAGCACGGCGTGGGCGCGCTCGCGCGAGGTGATGTCGCCCGAGGCGATCACCGGCACAGCGACGAGGGCGACCAGCTCGGCCGTCAGTGAGTGATCCGCATGGCCCGTGTACATCTGCTTGGCGCTGCGCGGATGCAGCGTTAGCGCCTGGGCACCCGCCTCAACGAAGCGCGGTCCGGCGATGAGGAAGTCGCGCGAATCGTTGCGTTCGCCACGCCGCATCTTGACGGTGACTGGTACCTCGACGGCCTCCGCCACGGCGGCGACGACGCGTGCGCCAAGCTCGGCGCCGCCACCGAGCAGCATGGAGCCCGCGCCCGTCTTCGTCACCTTCCGCACGGGGCAGCCCATGTTGATGTCGACCAAGTCGGCCCCAGCGGCCACGCACATGCGCGCGGCATCCGCCATCAGCGCCGGGTCGGAGCCGAAGATCTGCACGGACAGGGGCTTCTCGTCGCGCGCGATGCGCAGATAGCTCATGGTGCGCTCGTTCTGGTGCCCTAGACCGCAGGCCGACACCATCTCGGAGCAGACGAGCCCAGCGCCGTGGCGACGCCCCTGGCGTCGGAACGCCTGCACGGAGACGCCGGCCATCGGTGCCAGCACGATGCGGCTCGGAATCTCGACCGAGCCGATCTGCCACGCGTCGGTGAGGGTGCGGACATCAACGGCCATCCCCGCAGGGTATCCGAGGCCCGGCGTGGCTGATCCCCGTCCCTGTGTACCATGCGACTCGTCTGGCGTCATCTTGGCGCCCCGATTGAGCTGCCGGAGGGACCGTGGCAAAGGAAATCGTCCTCACCGCTGAGGGTTACGAGGAGCTGAAGAAGCGTCTCGAGCATTTGACGACCGTGGGTCGCCGCGAGGTTGCCGAGCGCATCAAGGAGGCTCGCGAGTTCGGCGATATCTCCGAGAACTCCGAGTACGACGACGCCAAGAACGAGCAGGCGAAGATTGAGGACGAGATTGCGGAGCTGGAGCTCCAGCTGCGCGAGGCCACGATCGTTGAGAAGGCTGATCTCAAGGTGGGCGTTGCCGCGATCGGCTCGACCGTCACCGTCGTCAGCATGGACAAGAAGCAGACCGAGCGAAAGTTCAAGCTCGTCGGCTCTGCCGAGGCGGATCCCAGCCCCAAGGACGACAAGCACCCGCTGCCGCGCTACTCAAACGAGTCGCCGATCGGTCGGGCCGTGCTGGGTGGCAAGAAGGGCGACGAGGTCGATGTCGTCACGCCAGGCGGCACCGTCAAGTACGAGATCACCGCGATCTCGCGCGCCTAGGCGGCGCGGACGTGGACTTCGCGTCCCTGCCGCATCGCTTTGGCGAGCGCGACGCGATCGGTGCGCTGCGCGCCGCTGAGGAAGGGCTCGCGAACGAGCAGGCCGGTACGCGCCAGTGGCGCGTCGCTGGGCGCGTGCTCGCCCGCCGTGGTCAGGGCGGCGTGTCCTTCATCGACCTCGAGGACATGTCCGGCCGGGTGCAGCTCCTCGCCGATCTCGAGCGGCTCGGTGAGGACGTCTTCGAGCAGGTGCGCTCAGTGTCGATTGGCGATCTGATCGGCGTCGCCGGCGTCGCCCGCCGCACGCGTCGCGGCGAGCTGAGCGTCGAGGTGGCCGAGTGGATCGAGCTCGCGCCCTGCCGCCTGCCGTTTCCTGATCGCCACCACGGCCTGCAGGACGTCGAGGTCAGACACCGCCAGCGCTACCTCGATCTGATGACGGACCCGGCGGCGCGCGAGCGCTTCGTCGCGCGCTCCCGCATGGTCGCTGGCATTCGCCGAAGCCTCGACGACGCAGGCTTTCTCGAGGTCGAAACGCCCGTGCTGCAGCCGCTCTACGGCGGCGCGGCGGCGCGCCCGTTCGTCACGCACCACAACGCGCTCGATCGCGACCTCTACCTCCGCGTCGCCACCGAGCTCTACCTCAAGCGGCTCGTCGTGGGCGGCCTCGAGCGGGTCTACGAGCTCGGCAAGGACTTCCGCAACGAAGGCGTGTCCTTCAAGCACAACCCGGAGTTCACGATGCTGGAGTTCTACGAGGCGTATGCGGACTGCGAGGACGTGATGGCGCGCACCGAGCAGCTCGTTGCGGCAGCGGCGATCAGCGTGCTCGGGACCACGAAGATCACCGTCAAGGGCACGGCGGTTGACCTCGCGCCGCCGTGGCCCCGCGTGACGCTCGGTGAGGCGATCCGCCAGCAGACGGGCATCGACCCGCTCGCGCTTGGTCGCGACTCCGCTCCGCTGCTGGCCCGCATGCAGGCCGATGGCATGGATACCTCGCACGACAAGACGTGGGCGCAGCTCGTGGACCACATGCTCTCGCACTACGTCGAGCCGACCCTGATCGCGCCGACGTTTCTGACCGACTATCCGGTCGAGCTGTCGCCGCTGGCGCGCCGCAAGCCGGGCGCGGATGGCCTCGTCGAGCGCTTCGAGGCGTTCTGCGGCGGCATGGAGATCTCCAATGGCTTCTCCGAGCTAAACGACCCGGACGACCAGCGCGCGCGGTTCGAGGAGCAGGCGGCTGCGGGGCGCGCCGGCGACGAGGAGGCGCACCCCGTCGACGAGGACTACCTCACCGCGCTCGAGTACGGCCTGCCGCCAACGGGCGGAGTCGGGCTCGGCATCGACCGGCTCGCGATGCTGCTGACTGGGCAAGACACGATCCGTGAGGTCGTGCTGTTTCCAGCCATGCGCACGTAAGGGCTGATCCGACCGCTGCGACCGAAGAGATGGACCAGACGGTCTGGTAGTGTGGAACCCAGTCGTTGGGCCGGTGGAATCCGCCCAGCGGGGACCTGCGAAGGTGCAGGGTAGGAGGCAAGCAATGTTCGAGCGATTTACAGAGCGGGCCCGTCAGGTCGTCGTCCTCGCGCAGGACGAGGCCCGGGCGCTGAAGCACAACTACATCGGGACGGAGCACATCCTGCTCGGTCTCCTCCGGGAGGAGGAGGGCCTGGCTGCGCGCGTGCTGGACTCGCTCGACATCACCGTCGAGGACGTCCGGGCCAACGTCGCACGCATCGTGGGCCAGGGCGAGGAGGTGACGACGGGCCAGATCCCGTTCACGCCACGCGCCAAGAAGGTCCTCGAGCTCGCCCTGCGCGAGGCGCTGTCGCTCGGTCATAACTACATCGGCACGGAGCACATCCTGCTGGGCCTCGTCCGCGAGAACGAGGGCGTCGCTGCCCGCATCCTGCTCGACTTCGACGCTGATGCAGAGAAGATCCGCAACGAGATCATCCGCATGCTGTCCGGCCCCGGCCGACGCTCGCAGTCCAGCGGTCAGAGCGCACCGGCCGGTGGCGGCTCGACCGAGGCGAAGAAGTCCTCGAAGCTGCTCGACCAGTTCGGGCGCAACCTGACGAAGATGGCGACGGAGGGCAAGCTTGATCCCGTCGTCGGCCGTCAGACCGAGATCGAGCGGATGATGCAGATTCTCGTCCGCCGAATGAAGAACAACCCGGTGCTGATTGGCGAGCCAGGCGTCGGCAAGACCGCCGTCGTCGAGGGGCTCGCTCAGCGCATCTCCAACGGCCAGGTGCCAGACCTCCTCAAGAACAAGCAGATCTACACCCTCGATCTGGCCGCGCTCGTGGCCGGCTCGAAGTACCGTGGCGAGTTTGAGGAGCGCCTCAAGAAGGTCATGAAGGAGATCTCCCAGCGTGGGGACATCATCCTGTTCATCGACGAGCTGCACAACCTCGTCGGTGCCGGGGCGGCTGAGGGGGCGATTGACGCTGCCAGCATCCTCAAGCCCGCCCTAGCGCGTGGCGAGCTGCAGACGGTCGGTGCGACGACGCTCGATGAGTACCGCAAGTACCTCGAGCGCGACAAGGCGCTGGAGCGGCGCTTCCAGCAGGTCCGCGTCGAGGAGCCGACGGTCGAAGACTCGATCCAGATCCTGCGTGGGCTCCGCGACCGCTACGAGGCGCACCACCGCATCCGCATCACGGATGAGGCCCTCGTGGCGGCGGCCGAGCTGTCGAGCCGCTACATCCAAGACCGTCACCTGCCGGACAAGGCGATCGACCTGATCGACGAGGCCGCGTCGCGCATGCGCATCCGCACGATGTCTGCCCCGCCAGCGCAGCGCGAGCTCGAGGAGGAGATCGAGCGCGTCCGCAAGGAGAAGGAGAGCGCCATTGAGGCGCAGGACTTCGAGGCAGCCGCCAACCTGCGCGACGAGGAGCGGAAGCTGACGAACGAGAAGCGCGAGGCCGAGGAGAGCTGGTCCGAGGGCGAGGGCGCCAAGGAGCAGCCGTCGATTGGCGAGGAGGAGATCGCCGACATCGTCTCGATGTGGACCGGCATCCCCGTCTTCAAGCTGACGGAGGCCGAGTCGCAGAAGCTGATCCGCATGGAGGAGGAGCTGCACAAGCGCGTGATCGGACAAGACGTCGCGATTGCGGCCGTCTCTCGTGCGATCCGCCGCGCCCGCGCTGGCATCAAGGACCCTAAGCGCCCGTCGGGGTCGTTCATCTTCCTCGGACCGTCCGGCGTCGGCAAGACCGAGCTCGCGCGTACGCTGGCCGCATTCCTGTTCGGCGATGACGACGCGATGATTCAGGTCGACATGTCGGAGTACATGGAGAAGCACTCCGTGTCGCGCCTTGTCGGTTCGCCTCCCGGCTACATCGGGTACGACGAGGGTGGCCAGCTGACCGAGGCCGTTCGGCGCAAGCCGTACTCCGTGGTGCTGCTCGACGAGATCGAGAAGGCTCATCCCGACGTCTTCAACATCCTCCTGCAGGTGCTGGAGGAGGGCAAGCTGACCGACTCGCAGGGGCGAAAGATTGACTTCCGCAACACGATCGTGATCATGACCTCAAACATCGGCGCCTCGACGATCGCGAAGAACCAGAACTTTGGTTTCTCGCAGTCCGAGACGGATGGCGGCCAGTCGTACGAGGATATGAAGGGCAAGATCATGGGCGAGCTCAAGCGCGTGTTCCGCCCAGAGCTGCTCAACCGCATCGATGAGGTGATCGTCTTCCACAAGCTCTCCAAGGAGCAGATCACCGGCATCGTCGACTTCATGCTGGCCCGCCTGCGTGAGCAGCTGGAGCAGCACGAGGTGGCGATCGAGCTGACGGAGAGCGCGAAGGAGCTGCTGGTCCAGGAGGGGTACGACCCCGCCATGGGCGCCCGGCCGCTGCGCAGGGCGATTCAGCGCCTGCTCGAGGATCCGCTGGCCGACTTCGTGCTGTCTCAGCAGATGAAGCCGGGCTCGACGATTCTGGTCGATCGCAAGGAGGGCGAGAACGAGGTGACGATGGATGTCGTGCCGCCGACGCCCGACGCGCCACCGCCCGAGCTCGCCAGCGCCATCGACTAGGCCGCATCGCGGCACCTGTGCGGTGCGCCTGCGCGGCGCTCTGGACCCCGGTCAAGCGGGGCTCAGAGCGCTGCACGGTCGCGTCTGGTGCGGCTTGGGGTGCGGAGAACGAGCCTAGGCTGACGGATCGGCGGTGCCGGAGCCGCTAACGACAGCGGCGGCAGGCGCCGCGGAGTGCGATGTCATGGGCGTCGACGCGAAAGTCGACGCGGTCAGCAACGGCGTGGATGGCAGCCTCGAGCTCGCCGTCGTGGAAGGCTTCGACCGCGCCACAGGCGTTGCAGACGAGGTGGTGGTGGTGCTCCCCGTTGGGGTGGGCGGGCTCGTAGCGGGCGACGCCATCGCCGGTGTCGACGCGGGTGATGAGCGCGAGCCCGTGCAGAAGCTCGAGGGTGCGGTAGACGCTGGCGATGCCGATGGCGGTACCGTCGGTGGTGATCCGCGCATGGATCTCCTGCGCGCTGGCGCAGCAGGCCTGGCTGTCGAGCGCTGCGAGCACGGCGTTGCGGGCGGCGCTGGCGCGGGAGCCGCGACGCGAGAGCGCCTCGTCCGCGTGGGTGCTCCAGCTGGGAGCGGAGGGTCGATGGTGGTGGGGTTCGGCGCTCATGGCTTGCACTCTATCCGATAATGAGTATCATTACCAACCAGTGATTCCGCTCCTCAAGCTGCTGCCGTTCGTCACGACCATGCTCGGAGGCGCCGTCGCGCTGCGGGCGCACCGGCGGCTGCATCTGGTCTATGGCGTTGCGGGTGGCGCGATGCTCGGGCTCGCCGGCTTTCATCTCCTGCCCGAGCTGGGCGAGTTCGACGCCCCGGTCATCGGCGGCGTGCCGCTGCCGTTTCTGATGGTGATCGCCTCATTCCTGCTGATGCTGGTGCTGGAGGAGCTGATCGGCCCCCACCCGACCGACGACGACAGCAGCGGTGAGCACCGGCACCCACACGTCGGCCTGATTGGTGCCAGCGCGCTCGTCGCTCACTCGTTTCTCGACGGCCTCGCGATTGGCATCGGCTTCACCGTCTCTGCCTCCATCGGCGTTGCCATCCTCGTCGCGGTCCTCGCCCACGACTTCGCAGACGGCATGGCGACCGCGGCCATCATGCGCCGCCACGGCAACACGCAGAGACGCACCTGGGTGCTGGTGCTGGCAGCTGCTCTGGCGCCGGTCGCTGGTGCCTTCATCGGCGGGGCTCTGCACCTGTCGGAGGCGTGGATCGCCAACTACGCGGGGTTCTTTGCTGGCACGCTGATCTTCTTCGCCACGCGGGACATGATTCCGGGTGCACGCCAAAGCGGCACAGCCCGCACCACCCTCGTCACGGTCACCGGGGGTGTGCTGCTGATGTGGCTGCTGGCGGCTGCGGGCGTCTAGCTGAGGGACGGTCCGTCCCTGCGCCGGGCTGCACGATTCGGCTCGGGCCCAGCAGGGCAGGCGCGCCCCGCTAGGTCCGAGCCGATCGTACCGCTGCTACGGCCTAGGTGGCCAGATGCCGGCCAGGGTGATCGCGTAGTTGAGCGCGAGGCCGGCGGCCCCACTGTTGACGAGCTGCGTGGGCACCGCAGTCGCCTTCTCCGGCTGGCCGTTGGAGAAGCTTGCGAGCGCCAGCGGCTCCGTCGCTCCCTGGACATAGGTCTCCCCGTTGGAGGCAGTACCGGCGCCGACCGGAACCGCACCACGCAGATCGGGCAGCATATAAGTGCTGCGGCCATCCCCGCCGTAGGTGGTCCCGAGCAACGCGAAGAGAGCGTTGTTCTGGCTGATGGCCATGGTCTGCCCCCAGCAAAACGCCGTGTTGATGGGCGCAAAGTTCGACGCGGTCAGGCCGATCGATGCGTAGTAGTCGTCAGGTCCCATGTCAGGCCCCCTTTGGCATGAAGCGGTCGATGATGGCTTGGTACACGTCGTCGTACACGAGCGAGATGGTTAGCGGAAACTTCGTGCCATTGGTCGTCGCCGTGAACGTGCCATGGCCGAGCTTGGCGCCCTTCGTGCGCGTCATGAGCACGGAGAATCCTCCGGCCCAGTCCTTGGACCCGCGGGCAGCGCCGTCCGCGTGGCGGAGGGCGCTCACGTCGTCGACTCGAACTGTCATCGACTGGCCGGCTGCGTCGTGGAGCACGACGACTGCGTGCGCACGGTCGAAGTTCGTCCGCGTGTAGTGGCGGTGAGTGTTCTTGCAGACGAGGTCAGCCTCGGCGTGCTGCAGATGCGTGACGAGCTGGTTGTCCGCGGAAGCGTCGGCTGCGGCGCAGCAATCAGGGTCGTCCTGTGCGCCTGCGAGCCCTGGGATCGCAGCGAGCACACCGACGCCGGCGAGGCCTGCCGCGCCGAGAATTAGCCCGGAGCGGCTGAGCGAAGGTGGAGCATTGGTCGAACGTTGAGTGTCCATGTAACCGATTTTAGCCTGCGGACATTGCGATTTCCACTACGCTCGTGTGTCCGCTGTCACAGCCGCTGCTGCCTGGGCGCGCATTGCCGCAGACGACGTATCCGTCCCCGCCACTAGCCTGTTGGCATGGCCCGAGCTACGACCCGCTACACCTGCTCTGCCTGCGGTGAGGTTTCGCCGAAGTGGGAGGGCCGCTGCCCCGCCTGTGAGGCCTGGGGAACCGTCGAGGAGGACCGGCCCGCGCTCTCGCAGCGCAGCGGCCGCTCCGGCCCGGCCAAGGCCCGGCAATCGGTGGCGCTCGCTGACGTCTCCGCCGACGAGGCCGAGCGCATCCCGACGGGCATTGGCGAGCTCGACCGCGTGCTGGGCGGGGGCATCGTCCCCGGCTCGCTCGTGCTGCTCGGCGGCGAGCCCGGCATCGGCAAATCGACGCTCATGACGATGGCGCTGGCCGCGATCGCGCAGGAGCGCAGCGCGCTGCTCGTAACGGGCGAGGAGTCCGCTGCACAGGTGCGGCTTAGGGCTGAGCGGATCGGCGGCGCCGGCAAGATTCGCGTGGTTGCCGAGACCGACCTCGGCGTCGTCGTCGCGACGATTGCACAAGAGAAGCCGGCAGTCTGCGTGGTCGACTCCGTGCAGACGCTGTGGACCGTGGATCTCGCCTCAGCACCCGGCTCGGTGTCGCAGGTACGCGAGGCGGCCGGCGAGCTCCTCCGCGTGGCCAAGCAGCACGGCGTCGCGATCGTGCTCGTCGGGCACGTCACCAAGGACGGGGCCGTGGCGGGCCCAAAGGTGCTGGAGCACCTCGTCGATGCCGTTCTGCTCTTCGAAGGCGAGCGCGGCGGCGAGCTGCGGGTGCTGCGGGCCGCCAAGAACCGGTTCGGCGCCACCAGCGAGCTCGGCGTCTTCGCGATGACGGGCCGCGGCCTTGAGGCCGTCGAGGATCCGTCGTCGCTGCTCGGCCGCGACGAGCTGGGGGCGACCGGCAGCGTGGTCGCCTGCACCATGGAGGGATCACGGCCGCTGCTGCTCGAGGTGCAGGCGCTCGTCTCGCCGAGCGAGCTTCCGCAGCCACGTCGGCTTGCCAACGGCATCGATCGCAACCGCCTTGCCATGCTGCTCGCCGTCCTCTCGCGGCACGCGCAGCTCGGCCTCGGATCGGCCGACGTGTTTGTCAACGTCGTTGGTGGCGTACGGGTCGACGACCCTGCCGTCGACCTCGCCGTCGCCCTCGCGGTCACCTCCGCCAGCCGCGGCGTGCCAACCGGGCCGCTCGTGGCGATCGGTGAGCTCGGTCTGACCGGTCGCCTGCGCCCTGTCGCGCAGGTCGAGCGGCGGCTCAAGGAGGCGCAGCGGCTCGGCATCGAGCAGGCCGTCGTCCCGCCCGGTGCGCCCCCCGTGCCCGGCATCATCGTGCGCTCCGCAGGCTCAATCGCCGATGCGCTCGCGCTCGCCCTCGGCGCCACCGCGTAAGCCGTCCGGACCGGCGGCTACCCCCGCGCCGCGATCCGCTCTGCGAGGCGCTCGCTGCCGGCGGCAGCGCAGGCAGCGGCTCCCGCAGACCAGTCTGGCTCGCCGTCCGGCGGCCGCGTGAGGGGCAGGTCGTCCCGCATCACCGCGATCTGGCGGAAGCGGCGCAGCTCGTCGGCCTGCTGCGAGAGCGCCGCGGCCTTGGCGGGCGTGAGCTCCCCGGCATGGGCGATGACGCCTTCGAGATCACCGAAGCGCTGCAGGAGCCCGGCCGCCGTCTTCTGCCCGATCCCGCGCGCGCCCGGCAGATTGTCGGAGGGGTCGCCACGCAGCGCGATCAGGTCCGGCACCTGCGCCGGCGTGACGCCGTAGCGGTCGATCACGCCCGCTGGATCAACGCTCTCCGTCTCAGAGATCCCCGCCAGGGGACGAACCACCGTGGTCTGTGCTGATGCGAGCTGAAAGGCGTCGCGATCGTGCGTGAGCACGAGCGAGCAGCCGCCAGCTGCCTCCTCGAGCGCCACGAGGGTCGCGCAGACGTCATCGGCCTCCCACGGGTCAAGGCGGAGCGCCGGGATCCCGAACGCCGAGATCAGCGCTGGCAGCGCATCAAGCTGGACAATCAGGTCGTCAGGAAACGGAGCTCGCTGCGCCTGATACGCGGGCCAGAGCTCGTTGCGATAGGAGGGCAGGCGGCTGTCGATCGCGACGGCGATGGCCCGCGGCTCGAAGACATCCCACGCTCTCACCAGCATGGTGATGGTTCCCTGCAGCAGGCCGATGGGCTGACCGTTGCCGCCGGTGATCGACCCGAGCGCGTGGTAGGCGCGGTGGGCGAGGGCGTCGCCATCGACGATCAGGAGCGGCTTCTGCAGCGTCACCCGGCTACCATACCGATCCATGGCCCTCGATCCTCGCCGCAACCCGCGACTCATCGCTGCGCTCAAGCTGCTGGCCCCAGGCTCCGAGCTGCGGGCCGGCGTCAACGACATCATCAAGGGGCACCTCGGAGCGCTGATCGTGATCGCAGATCGCGAGGAGATCGAGCCGCTCGTTTCGGGCGGGCTCGACGTCGACATCCCCTTCTCGCCGCAGATGCTCTACGAGCTCGCCAAGCTGGACGGGGCGATCCTGCTGGATGCCGGTCTTGCTCGCATTCTGATCGCCAACGTCCATCTGATGCCCGACGCCGCCGTGCCGACGTCAGAGACCGGCACTCGCCATCGCACCGCCGAGCGCGTCGCCCGCCAGACGGGTGCGATCGTGATCGCCATCTCGCAGGAGCGCGACACCGTCAACGTCTACACGGGTGGAGCGCGCTACCAGCTCGACTCGATCAGCGAGGTGCTCGCCAAGGCGACGCAGGGGCTGTCGACGCTGCAGAACCGTCGCACGCAGCTCGATCGCGCTGCTGACGATCTGACCCTGCAGGAGCTGGTCGGCGATGTGGTGATCGACGATGTCCTGACGGTGCTGCAGCGCTCCGAGATGGCGGCGCGAATGATCGGCGAGCTCGAACGCAACGTGGTCGAGCTCGGCCTCGATGGCCGGCTCGTCGCCATGCAGCTGAGCGAGCTCTCTGACGGCGTGTTCGAGGAGCGCATCGCGACCATCCGCGATTACCGAAACGCGGAGACGACGGCAGACGATGACGAGGTCGTCCAGCGGCTCGCGGGCCTGCGCTACAGCGAGCTCGTGGTGGTGCGGAAGCTTGCGGAGACGCTCGGCTACGAAGCCGTCGCTGGCAGCGAGGGCGCTCTGCGTCCACGCGGCTACCGCGCGCTCGCGCGCGCAGCAGACCTTGACGACGCCGAGACCGCGCAGGTGATCGCGGCATTTCCCTCGTTCGACGCCTTGATGCGGGCAACGCTCCGCGAGCTTGAGGCCGTTGACGGGCTCGCTCCCTCTCGCGCTGATGACGTCCAGCAGGGTCTTCGTCGGCTCCACGACCGTGTGCTTCGTCAGGGCAAATGAGCTTCCCCTGACGGTGCTTCCTCGGCTATCCTTTCGCTCCGTGGATTGGAGGCGCACGTCGTGTTCAAGGTAGGAGACCGGATCGTCTATCCCCAGCACGGCGCGGGCCTCATCGATGGCATCGAGACGCGCACTGTTCTTGGCGAGCAGGTCGAGTACCTCACGATCCGCATCTTCTCGGACAACCTCGTCGTGCGGATCCCCGTGAACCGGGTCGAGGAGCTTGGCTTGCGGCGAGTGATGGACCGCAAGGGTGCCAACGCCGTGCTGGCCGTCCTCGCCGAGGACGTCACCGTCGACACGGGCTCGTGGAGCCGTCGCTTCCGAACCAACAAGGACAAGATCCGTGCCGGCGACGTGCGTGAGATCGCCGAGGTCATCCGCGACCTCGCAATGCGAGACTCCGAGCGGCCGCTCTCGTCGGGTGAGCGCCAGCTGCTGGCGCAGGCCAAGCGCATCCTCTCGTCCGAGCTCCGCTGGGTGCTGGAGAAGGACGAGGATCAGACGAACGAGCACCTCGACCGGCTGCTGGCCGATCTTGCGGCGGCTCGCGCTGAGGCGCGCGCAGCGCGCTCCCAGTAGGCGGACGTGGGCGATACCGTCGCCGTCTGGGCGGTCGTGGTGGCGGCCGGTTCGGGAGAGCGCCTTGGGGCCGACGTCCCAAAGGCATTCGTGCGTTTCGGTGAGGACCCGTTGATCGCCGCGTCGGTCGCCGCGCTTGACGAGCATCCCGGGATCGATGGCATCGTGCTGGTCGTGCCGGCCGGCTGGGAGGAGCGCGCCACCTTCATGGCCGATGACATCGGGGCGAGCAAGGCCTCGATTGCGGTGGCCGGCGGCGCGACGCGCTCCGACTCGGTCGCGCTCGGCGTGGCCGAGGTGCCGCCGGATGCTGTGCTGATTCTGGTCCACGACGCTGCGCGTCCGCTGGTGCCGAGCGACCTCGTCGATCGCCTGCTGGCAGGCTTTGGCGACGGTGCCGACGGCGTGATTCCCGCGCTCTTCGTCAGCGATACCGTCAAGCGCATCGATGCGGCGGGCCGCGTGCTGGAGACGCTCGATCGCTCTGAGCTGCGCCTCGTGCAGACGCCCCAGGCGTTTCAGGCGGACGTCCTGCGGCGCGCGCTGGCGGCGCCCGATCGCTCGACTGGCACTGACTGCGCCAGCCTCGTCGAGCGCGTCGGCGGCACGGTCATCGTCGTGCCGGGCGATGCGAGGGCTCTGAAGATCACGACGCGCGCAGATCTGGCACGCGCTGAGGAGCTGCGCGCAGATGCTCACTGACCATCACACCCATCTGGCGCCCGACGACGACCCGCTCGACGAGGAGGCGCTGTCGATCGAGCGGATCGTGGCGCACGTCACGGCAGCGATGGATCGCGGTCTCGCTGCGGTGGCGGTCACCGAGCACATCTATCGCTTCCGCGTGGCCAAGCCGGCCTGGGCACACCCGTACTGGGAGACGCAGACGCAGTGGGACATTGACGCCTACTGGGAGGCGCTCAGCGAGGCCAAGGCGATCGGCTTTCCTCTGCTCGTGGGGATTGAGTGCGACTGGCTGCCAACGGGGCAGGAGGTGCTGGTTGAGGCGCTCCGCGGACGCCCCTGGGATCTCATCCTCGGCAGCATCCACTGGGTCGATGAGGGTGCGGTCGACTACGACCTGTACTCGGCGTTCGATCACATCGACTCTGAGGCGCTGTGGCGGGGCTACGTCGATCGCTACGCCCGCGCTGCGCTGAGCGGCCAGTTCGATGTGATGACGCATGCGGACCTGCCCAAGTCGTTTGGACCGCTGCCCTCCCCGGCCACGCTCGGCTGGGCCTATGACGCGATCGCCGATGCGCTGGCAGCAGGTGGCGTCTGCCTGGAGGTTTCGACGGCGGGGCTCCGCAAAGCGGCCCGCGAGCTCTACCCAAGCCGCGCTCTGCTCGAGCGCTGCAATCAGCGGGGCGTGCCGATCGTCCTCTCGTCTGATGCGCATGCGCCGGCTGACATCGCTCGCGACTTCGAGCTCGCCGTCGAGGCCGCGGTTGCGGCAGGCTACTCCGAGGTCCAGCAGCTCAAGGGCCGCGATCGGCGCCCGGTGCCAATTGGCTGATCTCCGCGTCGGCACGGCAGTCGATGCCCATCGCCTCGTTGCGAATCGGCCGCTGGTGCTTGGTGGCGTCACCATCTCGCACTCGCACGGTCTCGAGGGCCACTCGGACGCGGACGTCGTCTGCCACGTCCTGCTCGACGCCTCGCTGGGCGCGGCTGGCCTCGACGACATCGGTCGGATGTTCCCGTCGGATGCGAAGTGGGAGGGTGCGGCCTCGCTCGACCTGCTGCGGCTCGCCTATCTACGCCTTGCCGCCGAGGGCTGGTCGCTCGTCAACGCTGATTGCATGGTGGTCGCGATGCAGCCACGCCTCGCACCGTACGTGGCGGAGATGCGGGCGCACTGCGCAGGGGCGATGCAATCCTCGTCGGATCGCGTCTCGGTCCGTGCCACCGGCACGGACGGCCTCGGCTTCACCGGCCGGGGGGAAGGCATCGCAGCGCAGGCCGTCGTGCTGCTCGAGCGGACCGCTCTGGTCTAGCTCGGCTGAGGTGGACGCCGCGCTGCCGTGGTACCTGAGCCCACAGCAACGCGGCGCCTGCCAAGCCGTTAGGCCTGCTAGCGGTCGCCGGCGCCCTTCGGTACGTCCGGCAGGGTAAAGCCGCCCATCTCCTGCAGGCGGTTGATGCGCTCCTGCAGCGGCGGGTGGGTCTCGAACAGCCCGGACATGGAGCTGCGCAGGCCCTTGTTGTCGCGGAGGGGCGACTCGATCCAGAGGTGGGCGGTGGCACGGTTGACCTTGCGGAGCGGCGTCTGGTCGGCACCGAGCTTGTAGAGCGCCCGCGCGAGGCCCTCAGGATCGCCGGTCAGCTCGGCGGCGGTAGCGTCGGCGAGGTACTCGCGGCGGCGAGACAGCGACAGCTGGAGCAGCGCTGCTCCGATCGGGGCGAGGATGATCGCGACGATCGCGACGATCGCGGCCACGGGGCTCTGGTTGTCGCGACGGCCACCCCCGAAGACCATCGACCACAGCAGCATGTCGGCGATCATGGAGATGACGCCGACGAGCACGGCCGCGAGCGTCATCAGCCGCACGTCGCGGTTGCGGACGTGCGCCATCTCGTGCGCCATGACGCCCTCGAGCTCGCGCTTATCGAGCAGATTGAGGATCCCGGTCGTCGCTGCCACGTACGCCTTGTCGGGCGTGCGCCCAGCGGCGAAGGCGTTCGGCGCCGGGTCGTCGATGATGTAGACCGCGGGCGTCTTCGTCAGGCCTGCCGCGATGGCGGCATTCTCGACGGTGCGATAGAGCTCGGGCGCCTGCTCGCGGGTGACGGGGTGCGCACCGCAGGCGGACGCCACGATCGAGCCGGCGGCGACGTACGCGAAGATCCCGTACCCGACCGCCACGAGCCCCATGATCACGCCGTAGCCGGTGCCGAAGGCGACGAAGATCGCAGCCGCGATCACCGCCATCAGGACCATGAACGCGAACAGGACGAAGACGGTTCGCAGGCGGGCCGAGCGAATCTGCTCTTGGAGGGTCACGAGGCCAGCTCCACCTTGACCGGCTTGCGCTCGCTGTCGTCTTCGACGCGGTAGAACTCGCGGGGCGAGAAGCCGAAGATGCCGGCAATCAGCGAGGTCGGGATCGTCTGCTGCTTCGTGTTAAAGCGCTGCACGACGCTGTTGTAGTAGCGCCGGGCAGCTGCAATCTTGTCCTCGGTGTCGGACAGCTCGGTCTGCAGCTGCGTGAAGGCCTCGACGGCGCGCAGCTGCGGATAGGCCTCGGCCACGGCCAGCAGACCACCGAGCGCGGACTGCATGATGCCGTCTGCCTCGGCCTTCTCGGACAGGGTCTTGGCACCGAGCGCCTGCGTGCGGGCCGCGGTGATCCGCTCGAAGGTCGCGCTCTCGTGGGCTGCGTAGCCCTTGACGGTCTCAACGAGGTTAGGAATCAGATCGGCGCGTCGCTTCAGCTGGATGTCAATCGACGACTCGCCCTGCTGGGCTTCGTTGCGTAGGCGGACGAGGCCGTTGTAGGCAAGAATCAGCCACAGCAGCAGGATGACGGCGAGGACGATAATCAGGATCACTATGAGGTTCAATTGACGAGCCTACCCTTCTCGATCAGGAGTTTTCCATCGGCGTACACGTCGGCGTCCGCGACGCAGCAGTCGCAGTGCACCGGTGAGTCGTTGATTCCGCCATATGACCCTAGGTTATAGCCGACTGCGGCGTGAATCGACCCGAGCACCTTCTCATCCGTCATCACGTTGCCCTGCATGCGGGCCTTCTCGTTGGTGCCGATGCCGAGCTCTGCGATGACGTCGGCACCCGGCTGCGTGATCAGCTCGCGAAATGCCGCTGCGGAGCGCCCACCTTCGACCGCGACGACGCGACCAGCCTCGAAGTGGATGTGCACGGGCTCGTCGACCATCGTCAGGTCGGGGTCGCCAAGCGAGAGCGAGCAGTCCACGACGAGCACGCCGTTCGCCTCGGTCTCGAGCGGGGCGATAAACACCTCGCCCGCCGGAAGGTTCGCAAACTGGCCGGGCTGGTCGACGAGGCCATCGTCGAGCTTCCAGTCGCGACCGGCGACCGCCACGGTCAGGTCCGTTCCGCTGCGCCCGGTCACGCGGATCGACTGGGCCGGCTCGAGGGCGGCAGCGAAGGCAAGCGTGCGCTCGCGGATGCTCGTGTAGTCGGCGCTCATCTCGTTCGCGAGGATGCCTTGGTCCATGGCGCCGCCGAAGGCGATGCGTGCGCCCGTCTCGGCGCAGAGGTCGTAGATGGAGCGGCGCCACTGGACCTCCTCGGTCCACATCCGCTGGAGCCACAGCAGGACGGCGTCGGTCTCCGGGATGGCGCTGAGAATGCCGCGCGAGGGCTCGCTGAGCGGTCGGGCCGCGAGCGGTAAGACGGTGATGAGCGCCGAGGCGCCGCGAGCGATGGCAGCGTCGGCGACGGCAAGGCCCGCTTCAACGAGCGGGTCGTCGCAGATCATCAGGAAGCGCTCGTCGGGCCGGAGAGCGAGGCAGTCGACGGCCGTGCGGGCGAAGGCGGGGATAGTCATGTAGTGGGCAGTCTAAGGCGTCCGCGCTGCAGCTCGGCAAGCCCGTCCTTGATCAGCAGCGCCGCCAGCTCCGGGTCGAACGCGCCAGCGTCAAGCGGACCGTGGCGCAGCTCGTCGAGCAGGCGCCCGCGTGCCTGTCGCCGTGACCCCTCAAAGCGGGCCTGTCGCCGCTGCGGCTCGAAGCGCTGGCCGCGGCTCGGGCAGGCGTCGGCCAGTGGGCAGCGATCGCAGCGCGGGACGCGTGCGAGGCAGACCGTCGCGCCGAGGTCGAACAGCCCCTGCGTGAGGTCGTGGCCGCGGCCGGGAGGCGCCTCGAGCGAGCCTGCGTTGAGCGTCCGCCGCAGAATCCGCTCGACGTTGACGTCGATTGGGATCACGTCGTGGCCGAGCGCAAGCGCGCAGACCGCCGCGGCGGTGTACGGGCCGACGCCGGGCAGCCGCTGCCAGCCGGCGACGTCGGTCGGCGTCCCCTCGTTCGCCATGATCCGCGCGGCCTCGTGCAGCGAGACGGCGCGACGGTTATAGCCGAGGCCCTGCCAGCTCAAGATGACCTCGGACCGCGGCGCAGCTGCCAGCGCCCGTGCGGTCGGCCAGCGCGCGATCCACGCGACCCAGCGCTCCGTGACGCGATCGACCTGCGTCTGCTGCAGCATCACCTCGCTGACCAGCACCTGGTACGGGTCCCGCGTGTGGCGCCACGGCAGGTCGCGACCGGCTGCCGCGTACCACGCGAGGATGCGTTCTGCGAGGACGGTTGGCGTCAGCGGCACGGCTGCAGCGTAGAGCGCCCTGCCCGCGTGTCGCTGGAACGGAGCGGCGCCGTGCTGGCGGCCAGAAGCAACGAGGCACCGTTGGGCGGCTGCCATGCTGCAGGGATGACGGTCCGTGTCCGCTTCGCACCAGCACCGACAGGCGATCTGCACGAGGGTGGGGCGATGGTCGTGGTCGCCAACCACCTGCTACGCACCAAGCTCGGCGGCGCCTTCGTGCTGCGCATCGACGACACGGATCCGTCGCGCCTGCAGGCGGGTGCGGAGGAGCGTCTCCGCGAGGATCTCGCGTGGCTCGGCATCACCGTCGATGAGGGGCCAGACGAGGGGCAGTTTGCGCCGTACCGTCAGTCGCTCAGGAGCGATCTGCACTGCGCCGCGGCGGAGCAGCTCGTGGCCGCCGGTCGCGCCGTGCGCGAGGTCGACGGCACGATCGTGCTCCCGTCTGCGACCGCGGACGTGACGGTGCCAGACCTCAGCCGCGGTCCCATCCGCATTGCGGCAGAGGATCTCGGCGCGACCGTCCTCGTGCGTCCCGGTGCTCATCCGTCGTACCACCTCGCCTCCGCCGTTGACGATCATGGCCTCGGCATCACGCACGTGCTGCGCGGCGAAGATCATCTCGTCAACACGGCGCGGCACCTGATGATCCTCGCTGCCCTCGACGTTGAGCCACCCGTCTATGCGCACCTACCGATCGTCGTTGGCGAGGACGGTGCCAAGCTGTCGGGCCGCAATGGGGCGCTTGGGCTGCGGCGCCTCCGCGACGACGGCTGGGCGCCTGCCGCAGTGGTGGACTGGCTGGCGCGATCGGCCTGCCCCGCCGTGACTGCTCTGCCCGCATCGACCGACGTGGAGCTCGCGGCCGCGTTCGATCCGGCACGGCTCGGGCACGGCACGACGCGTCTTGACCCGACGCTGCTGACGGTGCTCGGTCGGGACCAGCTGGCTCGCGGCGGGGCGCACGGCCTGGCGGCCGGGGTGATCCAGCGGCTTGAGCAGCAGGGCGAGCAGGTGGACCGGCGCGCCGTCGAGACGCTAGCGCCAGGCCTCGGCGAGGCCGCCAACCTTGCGCAGGCGGTCGCGCTCGTGCTCGGCGTGCTGCGGCCACCGTTGCCGACCGAGGCCGACGCTCGCTTGCGCGCGGCCGCTGAGGCGCTGCTCGCGGCGTGGTCAACGCTCGTGGACGTGATCGAGCCGGACGAGGCGGGGCGACTGCTGGACGGGCTTGGGGTCGGCAAGCGAGCGGTGCGTGGCGTGCTGACGGGCTCGGACCACGGTGTCCCGCTACCGTTCGTCCTCGCGGCGCTCCAGCCCGCGGCGGTCGTCGCCCGGGCCCGTGCCATCCTCGAACTGCCATGACCCTTCGCCTCTACGACTCCCTGCGCCGCTCCGTCGTCGACGTCGAGCCGCTGCGCCCTGGCCAGCTTGGTCTCTACGTCTGCGGCCCGACGGTGTACGGCCCCGTGCACGTCGGCAACGCGCGGCCGTTCGTCGTGGCGATGACGCTGGCCCGCCATCTGCGTCGCAGCGGCTGGACTCTAAGGGTCGTGTCGAACCTTACAGATGTCAACGACAAGATCTATGCCGCCGCGCGAGCCGAGGGAATTGCGAGCCGCGTGCTCGCGGAGCGCGAGTCTGCTCGCTACGTCGACGAGACGACGCGGCTCGGGCTTGGACGACCTGATGCAGAGCCGAAGGTCACGGAGGCCATGCCGGAGATCATCGCGTTGATTGAGCGTCTGATCCTTGCGGGCCACGCCTACGAGTCGGGTGGCGACGTCTACTTTCGCGTCGCGGATTTTCCCTCGTACGGTGCTCTGTCTGGGCAGAAGATCGACGAGATGCAGCCTGAGGAGCTCACGGGCAAGAAGGCAGCGCCGCTCGACTTTGCCCTCTGGAAAGCCACCAAGGACGACGAGGACGCCGCCTGGCCGTCGCCGTGGGGGCTAGGTCGGCCGGGCTGGCACATCGAATGCTCGGCAATGGCGATGACCGCCCTCGGCGACGAGCTCGACGTCCACGGCGGCGGCCTCGACCTGAAGTTTCCGCATCACGAGAACGAGCGCGCCCAGGCGGAGGCCGTGACGGGGCGCCCGTTCGCGCGGATCTGGCTGCACAACGGGCTGCTCCGCTTTGGTGGCGAGAAGATGTCAAAGTCGCTCGGCAACATCGAGCGCCTCGGCGATGCGCTGGCTCGTGAGGGGCCGGAGCCGCTGCTGGCGCTGTTCGCACGTGCGCACTACCGCTCGAGCGTCGACTACAGCGCTGACTCAATCGAGGACGCCCGCCGCTCGAACGACCGGCTGCGCGAGGCGCTGAGGCGCATGGAGCGGGCCGGCGCCGCCGCCGCGCCCGCTGCAGGTGGGCCGTTGGCCGCGGCGGCAGCGGAGGCGAGCGCACGCTTTGCCGCCTCGCTGGACGACGACTTTAAGACGCCGGAGGCGCTCGCCGCGCTGTTCGACCTCGTCCGGTTTGTCAATGCAGCGATTGATGCCGGTGGGACGGTGGCTGCAGACGTCACGCAGGCACGAGCGGTGCTTGTGGAGTGCCTCGACGTCCTCGGTCTTGCCGGCCTCGCAGGCGCGGGGTCGGGCCCGCCGCCGGAGGCCATCGCCCTCTTGGCGGATCGCGAGCTGGCCCGGAGCGAGCGCGACTTCGCCCGCGCCGACGCGCTGCGCGACGCGCTGCTGGCCCTCGGCTGGACCGTGCAGGACCTGCCGGACGGCCCACAGCTGGTTCCCGCGTGAGCGCCGACCTCGTCTATGGCCGCCAGCCGGTCCACGAGGCGACTCGCGGCCGCCGTGCGGTCCAGGAGATCCTCGTCACCGAGCGGGCGGCGAAGACTCTGCCGTGGCTGCGGGGGCTGCCGACCGAGGTGCGTGTGACGAGCGCGGACGAGATCGGCGCGCTCGCGGGCAGCTCTGACCACCAGGGCATTGCCGCCCGCGTTGACCCGTTTCCGTACGCCGACGCTGAGGACCTGCTTGAGGCTGACAATCCGTTGATCATCGTGCTCGACGGCGTCAGCGACCCCCGCAACCTAGGCGCCATTGCTCGCAGCGCTGAGTGCGCCGGCGCAACGGGCCTGGTCCTGCCAAAGCATGGGAGCGCGCCGATTACCCCGGCCGTCGCCAAGGCCAGCGCTGGGGCCATCGAGCACCTGCCGATCGCAATCGCGGCCAACCTGTCCGACTGGCTGCACCGTGCCAAGCGCCCGGGGCTCTGGGCGTACGCCGCGGCCGCCGACGGCGAGCTGGCCTACACGCAGGGCGACTACCGCGATGGCTGCATCTTCGTGCTGGGAGCGGAAGGCAGCGGCGTCAGGCCGCGCGTCGAGGGCTCCTGCGACGCGGTGGTCTCACTGCCGATGCGGGGCAAGATCGACTCGCTCAACGTCTCGGTCACGGCGGGGATCCTGCTGTTTGAGGCTCTTCGCCAGCGCGCTGGCTCCTGACGGCGCCGCGTCGCGAGCGACGTCCTACCTGAGGGTAGTTGAGGGTTATCGGTGGCGGTCCTGAGGCTGCGTCCGCTGCGGTGCGCTTCACTCACCCCTCAACTTCGGCTTGAATCTTTCGCAGATGTCTGGCATTGTTGGGCCTCAGCAATAAACCTCAAGTTGACCATTAGGTTAATTTGGGTGATGGAGGGACTTCGCTTCGATGCATTTAGCCCGAGCAGCAAAGGTACGGACCGCAGATCCGGCGGCCCGACAGCGGCGTGACCAAGGTGATCTCGCCCTCGTGCTTCGGGCGCGCAACGGCAACCACGGAGCGCTGGATCAGCTGATCCGGCAGTACCAGCCGTTCGTCCGCCTCAAGGCGTCGAGCTACTTCCTTGCCGGCGGAGACTCGGACGACCTGCTGCAGGAGGGACTGATTGGTCTCTACAAGGCGATCCGTGACTACCGCGTTGATCGCGAGACGTCGTTTCGCTCGTTTGCCGAGCTCTGCATCACCCGGCAGATCATCACGGCCATCAAAGGCGCGACGCGCAACAAGCATCAGCCGCTGAACGGCTACATCTCGTTCAGCCACACGCCCGCTGGGATGGACCCCGAGGGCGGCGAGTGCACGCTTGGCGATGCGATCGCCGGCTCGCCGACGCTGGACCCAGCCTCGCAGGTGATCTCGAGCGACGAGATTGATTCGCTCGTTGGCATGCTCGGCTCCTCGCTATCGCCGCTGGAGTCTGAGGTGCTGGGCTCGTTCATGTCCGGCAAGTCGTACGAGGCAATCGCCGAGCAGGCCGGCTGCGATCCGAAGGCCGTCGACAACGCGATGCAGCGCGTCAAGCGCAAGATCGAGACGCACCGCGCGCAGCGCGACGACGTGGCCGCTATCGGCTGACGTCGGCCGGGGCTGCACGTAGGCTCCAGCGATGACTCCGGGACAGCTCGCCATCGCAGGGCTGGCGGCGCTTGCCGCCGGCGTCGTTAATGCGCTGGCAGGCGGCGGCACGCTGATCTCGTTCCCCGTGCTGCTCGCCCTTGGCATCCCGCCAATCGCTGCCAACGTCACGAACACGGTTGCGCTGGTGCCCGGCTACCTCAGCGGCACGTGGGCGCAGCGCCTCGACCTGCAGGGGCAGGCCCGACGAATGTGGGTGCTGCTTCCGGTCGCGGCGTGCGGTGGCCTCGTTGGCGCAGGCCTGCTGCTGATTACGCCAGAGCGCGCCTTCACGCTGCTGATCCCGCTCCTCATCATCACCGCCGTCGCCATCCTTGCGCTCGGCGACCAGGTCAAGCGGCGGCTGGCGGCGCGCGTCTCGCGTCGTCCGTCGGGACACGAGCACCTGCTTGGCCCGGCCGTCGGCGTGTTCTTCGCCGCGATCTATGGCGGCTACTTCGGCGGTGGCCTTGGCATCATCGTCATTGCCGTGCTCGGCTTCGTGCTGGTCGACTCGCTGCGCCGCCTCAATGCCCTCAAGCAGTCCGTGAGCCTTGTCGTCAATGCGGGCGCCGCGCTGATCTTCGCGTGCTCTGGCCGGGTCTGGTGGGGCACCGCGCTGGTCATGCTCGTCTGCGCGCTGCTCGGCGGCTACATCGGCGGCCACACGGCCGGCAGGCTGTCGCCAGCGGTGCTGCAGCGCGTGGTGCTCATCATCGGCGTCGTGGTTGCCGTCGCCTACACCGTCAAGACCCTGCGCTAAGCGTCCGCCCGTGGTCAGGCCGCGATGGCAGCGAACTGAGCTACCGCAGCGACGCGGGCAGGATCCGGCGCGTTCGTGCAGATGCCATCGACGCCCATCGCTACGAGGCGCTTGATGGTCGCTGGATCATCAGGCGTCCAGACCCAAATCTCGCCGCCGCCTCGATGCACCTGACGAATCAGCCGCGGCGTGACCAGTCGGTACTGCACCGTCACGAGATCCACCCGGAACGCCAGCAGCAGGAGATCCACCCGGCCGGTCCAGACGTGGCGCCAGATGCGGTTGACGGCCCAGCCGAGCGCGCGGATCCAATCGTCGTGCCGACGCGGGATCGTCAAGCCAATGCGGATGCGGGGCTCGAGGTGGCGGACCCAGATCGCCTGCTCCCAGCCGCCACCCGTCAGCACGACGCGATCCGTCATGCCGGCCTCACGCAGCTCGCGCACCAGCTGCTCGGAGATGCCGTTCTGCTTGAGGTCGAGGTTTAGCGGGATGTTTGCCGCACGGCAGAGCGCGAGGCCTTCCTGCAGGAGCGGCGCAGACTCGCAGCCTTCGCGGTCGTGTGCCAGCACGAGCTCGCCGTCGGATGGTCGTCGTCGAACGTCCGTCTCGACCATGTCGCAGCCGAGTCGGATCGCCTCAGCGATCTGCGCCAGCGAGTTGTCGCCAAGCCCTGTGCGATAGCCGCGGTGAGCAATATGGAGGTGGTGCCCCATGGGGGTAGCGTACCCCCTCGCGTCGTCACGGTCGACCTCGCACACCACATTGAGACCAACTCGTGACCGGGGCGACGGCGTGGCTGCGGCCGGGTGGGCGCGTCGCTTCAGCGCCTCGCCGACGATCGGCGGCAGGGGCAGAGCCGACGCGCGGACTCGAACCGCGGACCACTCGCTTACAAGGCGAGAGCTCTACCAGCTGAGCTACGTCGGCAACTCGTGCAGCGTAGCGACCCTGCAATCCGTCATCGTGAGGTGGTGCCCAGACCGCTGCGCATCCTCGTCGTCTCCAACATGGTGCCGTCGCCCGCCGTGCCGCAGTACGGGGTCTTCGTCATGCGCCAAGCGGCTGCGCTGCAGCACGCGGGCTGCAGCGTCGAGGTCGTTGGCATTGAGCAGCGGAGCACGGGCCTGCCGGGCACCCTGCGCAAGTACCAGCGGTTGCGTGGCGCAGGAGCGCATGCGGCCGACCGGCTGCAGGCAGAGGTGGTGCTCGGGCACTACCTCGTGCCGACGGCGCTGATCGCTCGACGCGTGGCGCGCACCGTGAGCGCGCCGTACGTGCTGGTTGCCCATGGCGGTGACGTCGGGCACCTTGAGCGCTCACGGCTGCTGCGGAGCACCCTGCGGCGCGCAGTGCGCGGTGCGGCGGCCGTGGTCGCGGTGTCCAGCACCCTCGCCGACCGGCTGACGGCCGTCTACCCCGGGCTCGACGTCGAGGTGGTCAACACGGGCGTCGATCGTGCGCTGTTTCAACCGGGCGCGGGCGACCTCTCGGAGCATGGTGCGGCGCCGAGCCGCCCGCTGATCGTGCAGATCGGAAACCTGATCGAGCGTAAGAACCCGGAGCGGCTCGCGGCGGCGGCGGCGCGGCTGTTTGCGGAGCGCGGCAGCGGCGAGCTATGGATTGCCGGCTCGGGGCCGCTGGCCGAGCGGCTCGCAGGTTTGCCCCACGTCCGCCTGCTGGGCGCGGTCAGCCCCGGGCAGGTGCCAGCGCTGCTGCGCGGAGCAGACGTCGCTACGCTCGTAGCGCTGAGCGAGGGCTACGGGCTGGGTGCGCTAGAGGCGATGGCCTGCGGCGTACCGGTCGTCGTCTCCCAGACGGCCCCCGTCGCCCGCGACCTTCCTGCCTCCTCTGCGGTGCTCGTCGACCCGCTCAGCGAGGACGCAATCCTCGCGGGGCTGCAGGCGGCACTCAGCCTGCCACGCGACGATCCTGCTGGTCAGGCCGCGGCCGACGCGCAGGCCGACGTTGTGCAGGCACGGCGGCTCGCCGACCTGCTTGGGCGGATTGCCCGCCCACGCTCCTAAGGGTGCCAGCGCTGGTTCGAGCATCACCACGCCTACGCGGTCGTGACGCCTCGCCGAGCACGGCCCGGAGCGGCAGCTAGTCGGCTGTAATCGTCGTCGGCTCGAGGTAGGGCTCCACGCCGTAGCCGTCATCCCATAGCTCCTCGACGGCGCTGAACTCCTCGTCCGTCACCGGCAGCGTCTCGGAGGCGGCGGCAAACTCCGTCAGCTGCTCAACGTCGTAGATGTTGGGGAGGATCGTCGCGACCGCGGGGTCGTGGAGCAGCCACTGGATGGCCGACTGACCGAGCGTACGATCGGCGCGCTCCAAGAAGCGGAGCCGCTCGACCTTCTGCACGCCTTCGACGAGCCAGGACTTCGGACGGTGCTTGCGATGGTCGTTCTCGCCGAACACGGTGTCGAGCGTGTAGCGACCCTCGAGCATGCCCGAAGAGTGCGGCACCCGCACCACGATTGACGCCCCGGAGGCCTTCGCGCCAGCGATCAGGTCGCGGCCAGGCTGCTGCTCGAGCATGTTGTGGATGATCTGCAGCGCGTGAATCGGTCGGTTCTCAACGGCCCACAGGCCCTCGGTGCGCCAGCCGATCGCCGGCCCGAGCGCAACGCCGACGGCGCGGACCGTGCCCGCCTGGACGAGGCCATCGAGCATCTCAAAGAGCGTGTCGTCCTGCAGCGCGTCGAGCCGGGGGTTGTGCAGCTGGTACAGGTCGATGTGATCCCGGCCGAGGCGTCGGAGGCTCTGCTCGAGCGCGTACTTGACGAACGCTGGCGTCCAGTCGTGCGGACGCTCAACGTGGCCGGTGCGCTCCCACGGCGAGTAGAGGTCGTAGCCGAACTTCGTCCCGATCACGACGTCTGGGTCGGCGCCAAAGGCCTTGTCGAGCAGGAGCTCCCCGCGACCCTCGCCGTAGGTATCGGCCGTATCGAAGAAGGTCACGCCGCGCTCGCGGGCGGCGCGTAGGAGCGCAACGGCACCGTCATCCGTGTGTTCGCCCCACCAGCCGGTGGCGACGGTCCAGACGCCGAAGCCGACCTCAGAGACGTTGACCCCGCTGGTGCCGAGCGCTCGATAATGCATGAACGAAGCCTACCGCGCTTTGCCGGCTTGTCAGCCGACGGCAGCCTGCGGTAGCGTGGTTGCCTACGCGACCCCGAAGGGAGGTGCCATGCCAGAGCTCGTACGTCTCACCCGCCTCGCCAGCGGCGGTGGTTGAGCCTCGAAGCTCCCTGCCGGGGAGCTTGCGCAGGTTCTGCGTCACGTCCCTTCCTTAGATGATCCATCCGTGCTCGTGTCAGGCGCGACCCTCGACGATGCCGCGATCGTACGGCTCGACGACGGCACGCTGCTCGTGCAGACGGTCGATCTGTTCGGTCCCGTCGTCGACGACGCGCTCGACTACGGCCGCATCGCTGCGGCGAACGCGATCTCGGACGTCTACGCGATGGGCGGGGTGCCCCGCTTCGCGCTGGCAATCCTTGCCATCCCAGCCGACCTCGATCCGGACGTCGCCGGGCTGATCCTCCGCGGCGGTGCGGAGGTCGCGCACGCCGATGGCGTCTCGATCGTCGGTGGTCATACGGTGCTCGCGCCGGAGCCTCTCTACGGGCTGTCCGTGACGGGCACGGTTCCTGCGGAGGGCTTCTGGACGAATGCCGGTGGCCGACCGGGGGACCTGCTGTGCCTGTCGAAGCCGCTCGGCAGCGGCATCGTGGCCAACGCGCTGCGGAGCGACATCGCCTCAGCCGACGTGGTGCAGCGCGCGGTCGCGGTGATGTCCGCGACGAACCGGCGGGCCGCCGAGCGTCTGCGGCTCGTCGGCCCGACTGCGGTCGTCGACGTGACGGGCTTTGGGCTCGTCGGCCACCTCCGGCTGATGCTGCTCGCGTCGGGCTGCGCGGCGGAGGTTTCGCTGGCTGCGCTGCCGGTCATCGGGGGAGTGCGGGCGCTCATCGAGGCAGGTGCCGTGCCCGGCGGCACTCGCCGCAATCGCGCTGGCGCCGACGCGTTCACAGCGCTTGGCGACGGCGTGGACGAGGCGCTCGTGCTGATCGCCTGCGATGCCCAGACCTCCGGTGGGCTCCTCGCGGCGGTCCCTGCGGGAACCGATCCTGCGCTGCTGCCGGGACCGGTGGTGGGTCGCCTGGTTGCCGGCGAGGCCGGTCGCCTGCACCTCGGCTGAGCCAGGCGGCGTCTCGCCGCCGACCGCGCAGCGCGGGTGACTCGTGCGAATCGGCGTTTCCTTCGCCCGATCCCGGTAGACTAGGCGCATGCTTGATGGAATCTTCGTTGCCGCTCAGGTGATCCTAGGAATTCTCGTGATCGTGCTCGTGCTCGCGCACTCGGGCAAGGACTCCGGTCTGTCCGGCGCCTTTGGCATCGGCCAGTCGCAGTTCGGCGCCACCCAGGTGATGGAGCGCAATCTCACCCGTCTGACCGTGATCGTGGCCGTGCTGCTCGTGGCGAATACGATCCTGCTGGGCTTTCTGCTCTCGTGACCCCCGCGTGGCACGAAGCCCGCTGCAGCGGGCTTCGTGGTCAAGCAGGAGATTCCAGCTACGCTGATCGCGCAGAGGAGTGCACGGATGCTTCCGTGCAAAGGGTGTTTCGCAACGGTTGGTGTCACGGATGAGTCATCCGCAGCCCAGCACCACATCGCCACGCAGCCGGGAGCCGAGGAGAGCGGCGCAGTGATGGTCCCCGGGCTGATCGCCTCTGATCTTGACGGCACGCTGCTCGGCCCGGCTGGCGAGGTCAGCAGCCGCACCCGTCGCGCCCTCGCTGGCATCACGGCCAGCGGCATCGAGGTGGTGCTGGTGACGGGCCGCCCTCCGCGCTGGGTCCGCGACCTGCCCGAGGCGACGGGAGCGCATGCCATCGTCGTCTGCGCCAACGGTGCGCTGCTGTACGACGTGGAGGAGCACGTGGTGATCGACCACGCACCGCTCGCGAGCGCTGTCGCCGTCGAGCTGATTGAGCACCTGCGCGCTGATGCTCGTGGCTGTAGCTTCGCCTGTGAGCAGGTCTTCCAGTTCGGCCGCGACGTGGACTATCCGGCGCGGCAGGCGGCCGCGCCCGACACGATCGTCGGCGACGTGCTCGAGCTGGTTGCAGGCGCGCCCACGACGAAGCTGATCGTTCGCGACGACGAGGTAGCCCACGACGACTTAGTGCGGATCGTCAGCGAGATCGTCGGCGATCGCGCCGAGGTGACGCACTCGGGCTACGGAATCGTGGAAATCTCCGCGGCCGGCGTCGACAAGGGGCGTGGTCTCCGCGTGGCGTGCGAGCGGCATGGGATCGCGCTGGCGGACACCATGGCGTTTGGTGACATGCCGAACGATTTGCCGATGCTGCGGATTGCGGGGCACGCCGTCGCCGTCGCCAACGCGCATCCCGCTGTCCTCGCCGTTGCCGACGAGGTCACCGCTTCGAACGCCGACGATGGCGTGGCCCTGATCCTCGAGCGCCTGCTCGGCTAGCGGCGGCGCCTCGCGGCTCTAGTTTGCGGTCATCTGCCGCAGCACCATTGGCAGGATGCCGCCGTGCCGGAGGTAGTCGATCTCGACCGGCGAGTCGACGCGGGCGATGGCGTCGAAGGCGACCTCGCTGCCATCGGCGCGCGTGGCGGTGACCGCAAGCCGCCCGCCCGGCGTCAGCGCGGCAAGGCCCGTCACGGCGAAGACCTCT
>CAMDVX010000006.1 GCA_945877865.1 Bifidobacterium breve
ATTCGCCAGCTGCGCGCGATCGGGCTAGAGCCCTCGTCGCTTGAGCAGCTGTTCGCTGGCGCAGCGCGCCTCATGCCGCGCGCACGCGGGTGACGTCAGCCGAACCCGCCTCGGCGCCATCCGTCCGCCCACAACGCCCAACGCACGCCGCCGATCGCGACCCGCGTTGCCTCGGTCGCGGCCTCGACGCGCCGCTGCCCACCGCCGAGCAACCGAGCGAGCGTGGAGGCGTGGCTGCCGCCGCGAGCGGGCCGATCAGGTCGGCCACGCCTCTGGCCTGGAGCGAGGCGGGGAAGAAGAACGAGAGCCGCGACCGCCCCCCAGCGAGGCGCGGGAGCTCAGGCGAAGCCATCACGGGTGGAGCACCTGCAGGCGATCGGCCCGAGTCGTTACGCGGTCGTTGCGGGCCGGGTTGGCGGCTCTCCCATGACGTTGATGTGGACCGTCAGGTGCAGCGTGTTGGAGGCCATTGCGAGCCTCCAACGCTGGCCCGAACCAGATCAGGTCACGCGGTTGCGGATGAGCCCCGCCTCTCAAAGGGGCATCCCATCCGCGTTCAAGACCCCCAACCGTAGACGACGTGTGGCCGCTGCGCACGGACCCACTTGATACCCTCCGGCGGCTGCCCATCCGGGTGGGTGTCCCGAGTTCAAGGAGCTTCTCCGACCTGATGTCCACGCTCTTCAACGAACACGCAGTGCTCATAGCGCTGGTCTGTGGCGTCATCACCGTTCTCTACGGGCTGATTCTGACCCGTTGGGTTCTGTCCAAGCCAGATGGCGACGACAAGATGCGCAAGATCGCCGCAGCCATTCAGGAGGGCGCGTCCGCCTACCTGAGCCGCCAGTATCGAACGGTCGCCATCGTTGCCGCAGTCTTGGCACTCGTGCTCGCGTTCGTCCCGCACCTCGGTGGCTGGAAGGTCGCCGTCGGCTTCCTGATCGGCGCAGTCCTGTCGGCCGCCGCCGGCTTCATCGGCATGAACGTCGCCGTGCGGGCCAACGTGCGGACAGCGGAGGCAGCCAAGAAGGGTCTCGGACCCGCACTTGACGTCGCCTTCAAGGGCGGCACCGTCACCGGCATCCTCGTCGTTGGCCTCGGCCTGATCGGCGTTGCTGGCTACTACGGGCTGCTGCTCGCGCTCGACTGCACCCAGAGCGAGGCCCTCACCGGCCTCGTTGGCCTCGGCTTCGGCGGCTCGCTGATCAGCGTGTTTGCACGCGTTGGCGGCGGCATCTTCACGAAGGGCGCTGATGTCGGCGCCGACCTCGTCGGCAAGATCGAAGCCGGCATTCCCGAGGACGACCCGCGCAACCCGGCTGTGATCGCTGACAACGTCGGCGACAACGTCGGCGACGACGCCGGCATGGCTGCTGACCTGTTCGAGACCTACGCGGTCTCGATCGTCGCCGCAATGCTCCTGCTCAACCAGCTGACGGACGGCAATAGTGCCCTCGTTGGCCTGCCGCTGGTCCTCGCGGGCCTCTCCGGCCTTGCGTCGATCGTCGGCACGCTCCTCGTGCGCGTCAAGGAGGGCGGCTCGGTGATGGGTGCCCTGTACCGCGGCGTGATCGTCAGCGCCGTTATCTCGGGCCTGCTCTTCATCCCCGCGATCTTCAGCCTCGATAGCGCGATCGTCGCCAACAGCCTCGCCTTCAGCGGCGCGTCGACCGGCAAGATCTTTGGCTGCGCCATGATCGGCCTCGTCATCACGGCTCTGCTGATGGTGATCACCGAGTACTACACGGGCAGCAAGTGGAAGCCCGTCAAGGACATCGCTGAGGCCTCCACGACCGGACACGCCACGAACATCATCAGTGGCCTCGGCTTCTCGATGCAGGCCACGGCTGCTCCGGTGGTTGTGATCGGTGGCGGAATTCTGCTTGCCAACTGGTTCGCGGGTCTAGCCGGCATCGCCATCGCCGTCGTTGCGATGCTCTCGATGGCCGGTGTGATCATCGCGCTTGATGCGTTCGGTCCTGTGACTGACAATGCCGGTGGCATCGCCGAGATGGCCGGTCTGCCTGAAGAGGTGCGCAACAACGTGACCGATCCGCTCGACTCGGTCGGCAACACGACGAAGGCCGTCACCAAGGGCTACGCGATCGGATCGGCTGCACTGGCCGCCGTCATCCTGTTCGCGTCGTATCGTGACGAGCTCGTTGCCCAGCTCAACGGCGCGGGCAAGGAGACGATCGCCAACGCGCTGCGCTTCGACCTGTCCGACCCATGGGTCATCGTCGGTCTGCTGGTCGGCGGCGCGATGCCGTTCGTGTTCGCCTCGTTCTGCATCAGCGCTGTCGGCAAGGCCGGCAAGGCCATCGTCGAGGAGGTGCGTCGGCAGTTCCGCGAGAAGCCGGGCATCATGGACTACACGGAGGAGCCAGAGTACGGAACCTGCGTTGACATCGTGACGCGCACAGCGCTCCGCGAGATGCTCGTCCCGGCCGCAATTCCTGTGGTCGTGCCGATCCTCGTCGGACTCCTCGTGATCTGGACCGATAACGCGCTCCAGATGCTCGGTGGGCTGCTCGTCGGCACGATCGTCACCGGCCTGTTCCTGGCCATCTCGATGACGTCTGGCGGCGGTGCGTGGGACAACGCCAAGAAGCTCATCGAGGACGGCGCGCATGGCGGCAAGGGCTCGATTGCCCACCAGGCTGCCATCACGGGTGACACCGTCGGTGATCCCTACAAGGACACGGCCGGCCCGGCGATTAATCCGATGATCAAGATCGCGAACATCGTCGCCATCCTGATCATTCCGCTGCTCGTCGCACTGGTCTAGCACGCTGCTCGGGCGGCCCCGTCGGCTCAGGCCGGCGGGGCCGTCTGCGTTTACGGCAGCGTTTCAGATGCCGGCGAGGAGGCCGCCATCGACCGGCAGTGCGACGCCGGTGACCCACGCGGCCTCGTCGGAGCCGAGGTACACGAACGCGTCGGCGACGTCCCGCGGGCTGCCGAGCCGGCCGGCCGGATGCAGCGCCGTCGCGTAGGCGCGGACAGCGTCCGGATCGTCTTGGCCTGCCAAAAAGGCCTCGAGCATGGGCGTCTCGGTGAAGCCGGGGCAGATGCAGTTAGCGCGTACGCCGTACGGAGCTCCATCGAGGGCGATCGTCTTGGCGAGCATGACGATGCCGGCCTTGGTGGCGCAGTACGCAGCCTGATTAGCCGAACCGTCAAGCCCGACGACCGAGCCCGTCAGCAGGACCGTGCCCTTCGCTGCGACGAGGTGCGGCCAGGCCGCCCGCACAAATCGGTGCGCGCTCGTCAGGTTCGTCGCAATGACGTCGTCCCAGACATCGTCAGCGAGCTCCCAGAGCGCTCCGACGCAGGGCCGTGCCGCGTTGAGCACGAGGAGGTCAAGGCCGCCGAGAGCGGTCGCGGCAAACGCGACCGCCGCGGTTACCGCGCTGCCACTGCGGATGTCGCAGACGACATCGCCGCCGTCAAGGTCGGCAACGATGCAGCGCGCACCCTCCTCGCTAAACCGCTCCGCAATGGCCGCGCCAATGCCCGAGGCGCCACCGGTGATTAAGGCGCGCTTCCCTGCCAGTCGGTTCATCACCACAGCCTAGTACGACCCATCACGCCAAGCTGGTTCGAAGGATCCGTGCCTGTGGTTGCGCGGCTGCCCGGCTAGGTGGTCGGCAGCACGCGCAGGACAACCGGCTCGCCCTCGCAGAACGCGAGCTCTGCGATCCGTGCGATCGCTCGTCGTGCAGCGCCCTCGGGTGCGGGATGCGTGACGATCACGAGCAGCGCCCGACCCTCTGCCGCGCGTTGGACGACGGAGTCGATCGACACCGCCTCCTCGGCGAGGATCGTCGCGATGGCCGCCAGCACACCTGGCTCGTCACGCACGTCGAGGCGAAGGTACAGCGGCGACTCAACCTCAGCCGGTGGCACGATGGGGAGCGAGCGAAAGAAGCCGTCGGCCCGCAGAAAGCCGCTGTTGGAGGTACCGAGGACGCCCATGAGGTCGCCGATGACAGCCGAGGCGGTCTCGTCACCGCCGGCGCCGGGACCGACCAACGTGACCTCCCGAATAGCATCGCCCCGCAGCATCACAGCGTTGAACGAGCCGGCGACGGCGCTCAGCGGATGGGTGTGCGGAACGAGCGTAGGGGCGACGCCAACGACGACGCCAGCGGGGACCCGACGCGCCTGGCCAATCAGCTTGACGCTGTAGCCGAGATCGTTGGCAAACGCCACGTCGACTGAGTCGAGCGTATCGATGCCCTCGTGCGGAACGTCGTCAATGGTGACCCGCGTGTGGAAGGCAATGGAGGCGAGGATGGCAACCTTCGCAGCGGCGTCCGCGCCGGTGACATCCTCAGTTGGATCTGCCTCGGCGTAGCCAAGCCGCTGAGCCTCGGCGAGCACCGTGGCGTAGTCAGCGCCTTGCGCCATTGCCGTCAGCATGAAGTTCGTGGTGCCGTTGACGATGCCGAGCACGGCAGTAACCTCGCTCGCGATCATCGACTCACGGAGCACCTTGACGACCGGGATCGCGGCGCAGACGCTGGCCTCGAAGCGCAGCTGCACGCCATGCTGCTCGGCCGCAGCAAACAGCTCAGCGCCGTGGCGGGCGAGCAGCTGCTTATTGGCCGTGACCACCGACTTGCCGGCCGCGAAGAGCTCAAGCATCCACGTGCGCGTCGGTTCGACGCCACCCATCACCTCGGCGACCACGGCGATGCCCGGGTCGTCCCGGATCACCGCGAAGTCCTCCGTCAGCAAACCGGCGGCAGGAGCGCCTGCGCGTGGTGCCGACGCATCGCGGACCAGCGCGCGGCGAATCGCGACCGGCGCGCCAACGACGCGGGTGACGTCCTCGCGCCGGGCGCGCAGCAGCCGGTCGACCGCCGAGCCGACGGTGCCGTAGCCGAGCAAACCGATGCCGATGGGTGCGTTGCTCATTGGATTCGTCAGCCTAGCGGTCGGGTACGGTTCCTGTTGCATGTCGACGTCGCCTCGCAGCCTCGGATTGATTGAGCGCTATCGCGCCTGGCTGCCCGTGGACGCGGAGACCCCGATCGTGTCGCTCGGCGAGGGCTCGACGCCGCTTCTCCGCGCGCCGCGGCTGGGCGCGCGGCTCGGCGTCGACCTCTGGCTCAAGGTTGAAGGGGCAAATCCAACCGGCTCCTTCAAGGACCGTGGCATGACGATGGCGCTCTCGCGTGCGGCGCAGGCTGGGGCCAAGGCCGTCATCTGCGCCTCAACCGGCAATACGTCGGCCTCCGCCGCCGCCTACTCCGCACGGGCTGGGATCCGCTGCGTCGTCGTCATCCCAGGCGGGAAGGTCGCGCTCGGCAAGCTCGCTCAGGCACAGATCGCTGGGGCCAGCGTCGTCCAGATCGATGGCTCCTTCGACGATGCCCTGCGCCTCGTCCGCATCATGTCCGATGAGCACCCGATCACCCTCGTCAATAACCTCAACCCCTATCGGCTAGAGGGTCAGAAGACGGCGGCCTGGGAGATCATCGAAGATCTTGGCCATGCGCCGGAGTGGACCTGCCTACCGGTCGGCAACGGGGGCAACATCACGGCCTACTGGCGCGGCTACTGCGAGGCGCATAGCCGTGGGGAGATCACGCGCCTGCCGCGGATGCTCGGCGCTCAGGCGGAGGGCTCCGCCGCCATGGTCCGTGGCGAGGACATCCTCCAGCCCGACACGATCGCTACCGCAATTCGCATCGGCGTGCCGGTGCGTCGCGAGGAAGCGGGTGCGGCTGCGGTCGACTCCAACGGTGGGTTTGCCGCGGCGAGCGACCGCGAGATCCTCGATTGGTTCGGCCACGTGGTGCGGGATGAGGGCGTCTTCTGCGAGCCCTCAAGCGCAGCGTCGCTCGCCGGCTTGGCCAATGCCCGTGCCCGGGGCCTCGTAGCCGAGGGTGCGGAGGTCGTCTGCATCCTGACCGGCAACGGGCTGAAGGATCCAGATAACGCTATCGCTGAGAGCGCACCACCCATCACGATTCCCGCGGAGCGCTCTGCGCTAGAGCGCGTCGTGCTGGGCGACCACGCGTGATCGCAGTCCTTGGCGGCCTCATCGCCGCCTGCACCTGGGGCACCTCCACGCTGTTTGCCAGCCGAGCCGCGCGCCAGATTGGTCCTGCCTCGACCCTCGCCTGGGTTGGCATCGTCGGTGTGACGTTCATCACGCCGATCGCTCTCTGGTACGGCATTCCGTTCGATGCGACGTGGACGGATCTCGGTCTGCTGCTCGCGGCGGGTGTCGGTTCGGCCTTCGGACTGCGGCTGACCTACGCGGCGCTGGCTCGCGGCAAGGTGGGCGTCGTCGTGGCAATTACGAGCACCGAGGGTGCCGTCGCCGCGCTGATCGCGGTCATCGCGGGCGAGCGACTCGGGCTGCTGGGGGGGATCGGGATCGCTGTTGCCACGCTCGGCGTAATGGGCGTCGGCCTTGGCCGCCACGTCGATGACTCCGATCACGTCGCCCGCGACAATCGGCGCGCTGCGCTTACGGCGAGCGGTGCCGCGCTGGTCTTCGGCTCGTCGCTGTGGGCGTCGGGTGACGTCGCCCAGCGCGTCGGTGGGCCGTGGGTCGTCTTCAGCGCCCGCATCACAGCGGTGCTGACGATCGCGATTCCCTTGCTGCTGCGGCGGCAGCTGCAGTACGCCCGGCCAGGCATCCTGCTGGCCGGTGGTGCGGGCCTGATCGAGTCGATCGGGTTTCTGGGCTTCCTGTGGGGTGCCGCTGGAGGGCTCGGCATTGCCGCCGTGGTCGCGACGCAGTACGCGACCGTGGCAACGCTGCTCTCGTGGATCTTCCTCAAGGAGCGCCTGTCCCGCCTGCAGATCACGGGCGTGGCAACCGTGATCGCCGGCGTCATCCTGCTGACCGTGTCGAGGAGCGTCTGATGGGCATCCTGCTGGGAGCGGTTGCAGCAGTCGTCTGGGGCTGTGCTGGCGTCGCTGGCGGATTGGCCGCTCGACGGCTCGGAGCGCGACAGACGCTGGCGTGGTCGATGCTGCTCAGCGTGATCGTGGCCGTGCCGCTGGCCCTGCTGTCTGGCGCCCCTGGCGAGCTCAGCCCCATCAACCTGCTTGGGCTCGTGACGGTCGCGACGGGCGGCCTCAGCGGCTTGATGCTCGTCTACGCGGCGATGCGGATGGGGAACATCTCGGTGGTGACGCCAATCTCCGCAGCCTACGGGGGCGTCGCAGCGATCCTCAGCGTGCTCACAGGGCAGACGCTGACGACCACGGCCATGCTGGCGCTGGCGGCTGCCGTGATCGGCGCCGTGTTGGCCTCACGCGGAGAATCCTCGACGCCCGGTCTGGTCAACGCGCGGCCGGGACTCTCGGCGCTGCTAGCTGGCGGCGCTGCCATTGCCTGGGGAGTCCAGCTGTTCGTCGGCGGCGAGATCGGGGAGGCAGTCGGCCAGTCATGGGTCGTCGCGTTCATGCGGATGGCGGGCGTGATCGTGATCACGCTGCCGCTCGCCCTGCGTCGCGAGCTGGTCTTTGACAGGCAGGCGCTGCCGTTGGTGGCGATCGCTGGCATCGGCGAGGTCGCCGGATTTACGCTCTATCTCCTTGCCTCACGCTACGGCATTGCGGAGGCGTCGGTCATGACCAGCCAGTACGGCACCGTTGCTGCCGTGATCGGCGTGGTGATTCTGCGAGAGCGGCTGCAGGCGATCCAGCTCCTCGGCATCGCCATCATCGTCGTCGCCGTCGCTGCGCTGGCGCTCGCCGGCTAAGCCGGCGTCAGGGCGGTCACGAGCGCCTCGCGCGTCGAGACCACCGCAGTCACGTCGTCGCCGAGGGCCGCTCGGCAGGCGCCAACAGCATCGTCAAGCGAGCCGTCGCCGGCTGCTACGGAGTTGAAGGCGCGAGCGCAGCCGAGCTGCTGCAGCATCAGCTCGAGCGCCTCCGGCGGCAGCGAGCTGGCACAGGCGAGGCGGCACCCAGAGCGCGAAGCGCGGCGGAGGAGCCCGTTGAGGTCCGGATCGGGTACGAGGTGGACCGGTGCGTGCGCCTCAAACCAGCGCGTCAGCTCGCTGCGCCAGTTGGCGACCTCGCTGCCCGCCCAGCCGTCGATGGCCGCTAAGGCACCTGGTGCATCGGTTGGCAGCGCCGCAGGGTCGAGGGGAGGCGTGCCGCCGAGCCGTCGCGAGAGGTAGTCCGCCGCTGCGGCGACGAGGGCGTCGACGCCGGTAAGCGCGCTGTCGGTGACGATCAGGTGATTCATGCGACTCCTCGCAGGTGAGTGACGCGCAGCAGGGCAAGGGAGACGAGGCCCACTCCGATGGCATCGATGGCAACATCGTAAGGCGAGCCATGCCGAGTCGGTACGTACGTCTGGTGGAGCTCGTCGACCGCCGCGTAGACGAGGGCGATGATCGCGGCGCTGGGGAGTGCGCGTTCGAACGTGACGCTTTGGCCGCGCAGCCCAAGCAGACAGGCGCCGGCCAGCGCGCCGAAGACCGTGACGTGGGCGAGCTTGCGCAGCACCGTGTCGAGCGGTCCGGAGGCGATCGCCAAATCAGGTGTGGAGCTGAGGATCCAGATCACCGCAGCAATCGCGATGGCCGGAGTCCAGAGGAGAACGCGCACGTTCGGAAGCCTATCGGCGCGTCCGACGCTGGGACGCGTTCGACCCGCGCCGAGTGAGGAGCGCAGGCCGTCTCGATCTGCGCGTTGGTCGACACACCTGCGGGAGGTCCACAGAGCCATCGTCCACGCATGACCAGATTCCTCTCCCACAGCCTCACACACCTGCTCGTAGCGGCGCTCGTCGCCATCGCGGCCGTCGATGCGCACGCGGCAGACGCGACCATTACCTATCCGCTCCCGACCACCGACGCTGCCGGCATCAGCGCCGTAGTCGGCCCTGGCATTGCTGGCTGCCTGACCGGCTGCGCCAGCCTCAACGTTCCACCCATCGCCGCCGTTGCCGCCGGTCGCCAGGGTCTCCTCCAGTTCGCAGCACCCGCCGGCTCGCTCGTGGTTGGCGGCACGGTGCAGGTCCGCTACCGCACGAAGCAGGCCGGGGTCACGGTGCGCCTACGGCAGCGCTTTGGCAGCCGTTGGGTGGATGGGACGCGCCTGCGATCCATCACTGCGCGAACCGGCACCATGGCGATCTCACCTGGCGTCAGCTCCGTCGCCGTCGCGCTCGCCACGGATACCGCCATCAAGGCGCGGGCCATCTCCAGCGCAGCAGAGAACGTGGTGACGGTCGAGAGCGTGTCGCTAATCGTGCGAGATCTCACCGCGCCGTCTGCCGCGTGGACCACAGGTGCCCTGTCAGACGACGGGTGGCGGCGTGGGGTTGTGTGCGCTGCTGCCGCAGGACAGGATGTCGGCCTCGGCGTCGATCGTCTCGAGCTCGCGGTCGGGGCTGTCGTCAGCGCCGCCTCGGCACCGGCAGGCACGCGGCTCCAGCCGCGACCACTGGCCTTTGGAGCCCAGCTTTGCATCGATACAGCGCTGCTCACTGACGGCGCCTACGGGACGGCGCTGAGTGCCGTCGACACGGGAGCCACTGGCAACCGCAGCGCGACCGTGAGTGGCCTGATGCGGATCGACAACACGGCACCGGCAGTGCGACTCGTTCCGGTCAGCGATCGTGAGGAGCGCCGCCCCGAGCTCGAGCTGGCAGTCGACGAGCGCACGAGCGGCATCACGACGCTGACCATGACCGTTGACGGCGAGGCTGTGCCGCTCCTGCTGACCGGCACGACGGCCGTCGGTAAGGCGCCGCGCTCGCTGGGCGACGGTCCCCACCGGGTCGCGTGGGAGGCAGTCGATGCAGCTGGCAACTCGACCTCAGGCAGCGAGGTGATCGCCATTGCCGACGCGACGCCGCCGGCCATCACCGATCTGACGCCCGTTGGCGTCACGACGGGCCAGGCTGCAATCAGCGCCACCGTCGCTGACCGCAGCGCCGGCGTTGCGCCCGATGGAATCCGGCTCGCCGTGGATGGCGTTGACGTCACCGGACTCCTTGACATCGTCGGTGACGCAGTGCGCTACGCGCCAACGGTCGCGTGGAGCCCAGGCGCGCACGCCGTGCGGCTCACCGCAACCGACCGCAGCGGCAATCGCAGCATCCAAGCCTGGTCGTTTAGCGTGCCGTCGCCGCCTGCTCCGCCGCTTCCACCAGCGCCAACCGATGGGGGCACCACGGCTCAGGAGCCTCCCGCTGCCGCTGCGCCCGTGAGCGATGGAACAGCCCCGGCAGGCCCGCTCGTCCTCAAAGCGCCTGCGTCCGTGACTGCCACCGCTGCGGGCTTGACGCTGAAGATTGCCGCAACCCGAGGTGACGAGCCCGCTGCCGGGCTGAGGCTAGACGTCCGCTGGCGGGGAGGCAATCAGCTCACGCCGGCGGTCGTCGACGCGAGCGGGACGGCGACGATCACGCTGCGCGCCCTGCGGGGAGGCGTCCTCGTGATCACCGCGGGTGACGCTGCGTGCTCCGTTCGCGTCAACCTGGCCGGCGCAGTTATCCTGCGCGCCGCTCACCACCGCACGCGGGCGGGTGGCACCTTGACGCTCACGGGCCGAATCCTACGGTTGTCGACGGCTCGCGTGCTGATCGAAGCGCGGGTCGGCGAGAGGTGGCGTTTGGTGACGACGGTCAGGGTTGACGATCGGGGCCAGTTCGCAACCCCGGTGCGACTACCCGCGGCTGGGCGCTACACGGTCCGTGCACGGGCGGGAGAGACCGCCTCTGCGGCGGTGACGCTGGTCGCCTCAAGCTAAGCCCGGCGCGCCGCGCACCCCCTGCTACCTTGGGTCAATATGGATGATCAAGCGCTCGCAGGCCTCAACGCACAGCAACTCGAGGCCATTCAGGCCGAACCGGGGCCGATCCTCGTTGTCGCGGGGGCCGGCTCCGGTAAGACGCGAGTGCTCACCCACCGGATTGCCCACCTGGTGCACCAGCGTCAGGCCGCCCCATCGAGCATCCTCGCCATCACGTTCACGAATAAGGCAGCAGGCGAGATGGCAGAGCGCGTGAATCGTCTGCTCGGTGGCAGAGCCACCGGGATGTGGGTGATGACCTTTCACGCCGCCTGCGCACGAATCCTGCGCGCCGAGGCCACGCGGATCGGCTTCCGGACGACGTTCTCAATCTATGACTCGTCTGATCAAGTACGCCTCGTCCGCTCGATCATTGAGGACGACCTCGGCAAGGACGTCAAGCGCTATCCGGCCCGCGGCGTTCACGCCCGCATCAGCGATGCGAAGAACCGCTTGCAGACACCTGAGGAGTTCATCGACGAGACTGACGGCTACTTCGACACCCTCGTTGGCGAGGTGTACGTGCGCTATCAGGCGCGCCTGCTTGAGGCCGGGGCCATGGATTTCGACGACCTGCTCGTCCACGCCGCGCACCTGCTGGAGCAGGTGCCGGAGGCACGCGACCGCTGGCAGCACGCGTTTGATCACGTCCTCGTGGACGAGTATCAGGATACGAACCACGCCCAGTACCGGCTGATCCGGGCGCTCGGTGCCCGCCACAGCAGCGTGATGGTCGTGGGTGACTCCGACCAGTCGATCTACTCGTGGCGGGGGGCAGATGTTAGGAACATCCTCGACTTCGAGCAGGACTTCCCCAACGCCCGCACGATCCGGCTGGAGCAGAACTACCGCTCTACCCAGACGATCCTCGACGCGGCGAACGCCGTCATCGCCCGCAATCGCGACCGGCAGGAGAAGCGTCTCTGGTCAGAGCTCGGCGCCGGGGAGCCTGTCCACGTCGTCGAGTGTCAGGACGAGCGCAGCGAAGCACGCTTCGTGGTGGGGCAGATCAGCCGGGTCGTCGGCGAGGGAGGGTCCCTGCGTGACGTGGCCGTCTTCTATCGGACGAACGCCCAGTCCCGCGCAATGGAGGAGGCCTTCCGCCAAGCCGACGTCCCGTACCGGATCATTGGCGGCACGGGGTTCTACGACCGTCAGGAGGTCAAGGACGCACTGGCGTACCTGAAAGCCATCGCCAACCCAAGCGACGACGTGTCGCTGCGACGGATCATCAACGTCCCTCGCCGGGGGATTGGCGACACCACCGTCTCGCGTCTGGCTGCACACGCTGCCACGCTGGGGATGAGCCTCCGCGAGACGCTGAGCCAGGCTGATGCGCTGCTACCGGGCGCCGCAGCGCGCAAGGCCGTCACGGGCTTTGCCGCGCTGCTCGGCCGGCTTGAGGAGGGCTCGGCTCAGCATGAGCCTGCCGAGCTGCTCGAGCAGATCTATCGGGAGACGGAGATGATTGAGCTGCTGCGCGCGGAGCGGACGCTTGAAGCGAACGGTCGCATTGAGAACCTCGACGAGCTGCTCGGCGTAGCCCGCGCGGCGACGCTGACGGGCGAGCCGATGGAGGACCTCGCGCGCTTTCTCCAAGATCTCAGCCTCGTATCCGATGCCGACCAGCTGCCCGACGCAGAATCAGATGCAGCGGTCACCATGATGACTCTGCACACGGCGAAGGGGCTCGAGTTTCCACGGGTCTACATGATCGGCCTCGAAGACAACATCTTCCCGCACTCCCGCGCGCTTGAGGAGGCGAACCTCGAGGAGGAGCGTCGTCTCTGCTACGTGGGCATGACGCGCGCGCGGGAGCGTCTAACGCTGACGTACGCACGGACGCGCAGCCTCTACGGGCGGCAGGACATGAACCCGCCATCGACGTTCATCGCCGAAATCCCCTCTGACCTCGTCGAGCACGAGCGCGTCAGCCAGCGTGGCGCAACGCCGATGTCGGCGCGTGGCGCGGGCTGGTCGGGAAGCAGCAGCCAGCGCTCGGCGCCGGTGACGCCCCTGGCTGTGCGCCGCGAGCCGAGGCCGGACCTCCCGGTCGTCTCGACGGGCGATACGGTCCGCCATCGGACGTGGGGGGATGGCATCGTCATCTCCGTTCCGTCGCCGGAGGAGATTATCGTCCGGTTCCCCGAGGCGGGCGAGCGGCGCCTCCACGTGGCCTACGCGCCGATTGTGGTGCTGTAGCGGCCGAGCGGAAAGGTAGCTGCAGCGCTTTGCTTGTGCCGGGCTGCCGCTGGCGTCGGGTTGGAGTGGACCGCGCTGGCTACGCAGAGGGTGGCGCTGTCGTCCCGCGGGGGACGGGGGAGACGTGCGGTTGCCTATCAACAGCCGTTGCCGTGTCGGCGAGCATGCCAGCTGCGAGATGGGTGGGCCCGAACGCCTGTGCTCCGCACCAACCCGCCCGTTAGCCCATTGCGCTCGTACGCCCCGCAAGCGGTCGCCCCGCAGAGTCGGGCGCGTGCTGATCGCGATTCGCTCCAACGGATACCCGCACGGCCTCAACGTCAGCCAGCAGCACGGTCGACCTCCGAAACCGCAAATCCCAACGTCTGGGCTCCGTCTGCGCGGCAATGAGGGCGCCGCCAGCTGGGTCCCGAAGCGCGGGTGCGTGTACGTTCATCGGGCCCACTCGTGCCCGCAACGCAGCTGCGCCCAGCTCGCTGTCATCGCCGGTGCCGACCCCACAGCAGCCGCGGAATCAAGCCGTCGCGCGCGGGCTTGCGCCGGACCGCAGACGGTACAGCTCGACGGAAGGCTTGCCTCCGCGACGCCTGAGCCACCGGTTGGCCCGGCGACACCCGATACCCTGTCGGCGGTGGGCGATGCGCCTGTTTTGAGCTGACGCTTCGCACCCGATCGCTAACCATCGGAGCTGCTGATGTTCACCAACACCTATCCACGCCTTGAGCCCGTCACACCCGATGGTCTCGCCACGCTTGAGCGCGGCTGGATGCGGATCGTCTCCGAGCTTGGCATCCGCTTCGATCATCCGGAGGCCCTGCGGATTCTCCGCGAGGCAGGCCAGCGAATCGAAGGCGATATCGTGTTCTTTGATCCCGAGTGGGTGCTGGCGATGGTGGGGCAGGCTCCGAGCGAGTTTCAGCTGCGGGCACGCAATCCGGCGCACGACATCCGCATCGGCGGAGACGCGATGATCTTCGCGCCCGTGCAGGGACCGCCGTTCGTTCGACGCGGCTTGGAGCGCCGAGACGCCGTGCTGGCTGATCTCGACGATCTCTGTCGGCTTGTGCAGCACATCGACGACTTCGATCTCGCGGGCGGGTGGCCCGTCGAGCCGAACGATATCCCGCTCGATTCGCGCCACCTTGATGCGCTGCGGAGCATCATGACGCTTACCGATAAGCCCGTCGGTGGCCACTCAATCAGCATCGCCGCCGCTGAGGACGGTCTCGCCATGGCGCGCATTGTGTTCGGCAGCCGGATCGACTCCGAAGCGTGCATCTACACGAACATCAACGTCAACTCGCCGCTCGTCTACGACGAGCGCATGCTCGATACGCTCATCATCTATGCGCGAGCCCGGCAGCCCGTGCTCGTGGTGCCGTTCTTGCTGATGGGCGCGATGGCCCCTGCCAGCACGATCGCTGCACTCGCTCAGCAGTTCGCGGAGGGCCTCACGGGCATCGCGTTGATGCAGGCGATCTCGCCTGGCTGTCCGGCAGTGCTCGGCTCATTTCTGTCTACGACAGATCTGAAGAATGGCTCACCTGCCTTCGGCGGTCCGGAGTCGCACTTCGGGCTGCTCGCCTCGGGCCAGCTCGCGCGCCGCTACAACCTGCCGTGGCGCGCAGGTGGCGGTGCGTTGACGTCGAGCCCCGTCCCCGACGCGCAGGCAGCGTGGGAGGGCATGAACACGATGCAGGCGGCGTTCCTCGCGGGCGCGAACTGGCACATGCACTGCGGCGGTTGGCTGGAGGGAGGGCTCGTCGCCTCGTTTGAGAAGCTCGTGATCGACCTCGACATGCTGCAGACGCTGATTCGAGAGTTCACGCCGATCACCATCGACGATGACGCGCTCGCCTTCGGCGCCCATGACGAGGTGCGGCACGGCGGGCACTTCTTGGGCGCGGCGCACACGATGGAGCGCTTTCGCGACTGCTTCCACCGGCCGCTGCTGGCGACGACCAGCAACTATCAGCGCTGGACGAAGGACGGTGGCCTCGATGCAGCCGCTCGCGCCACCGGCGTCTACCAGCAAATGCTCAGGGAGTACACGCAGCCGCCGATGGATGACGCTATGCGCCTCGAACTCGACGAGCACGTGCTGCGTCGTCGTGCCGCGCTCGGTGACTAGTGCCACTACCGACGGCGAGGAGTCGGAGCCCGAGTCTGCTGGAAGCGAGTCCCGTTATCGCTGCTGCTCACCAAGCTTGACGGGTCGAGCCCAGTTAGGCGATGCAGCGACAGCCTGCCGCTGCGCCACCGGAGTCGCGGCTCAGCGGCCTTCCGGGTGACGCAGTGCAGACATGGGTCGGCGAGGCTGAGGTCTAGACGGGCGACACGTGCGCATGACGAGCAACCACAACCGAGTTAATCATTACGTATACATATTGTCGTTATGGGGTACGTATGAGTACTTTTTCTCATCGCGGGTCCGCCTCCCCAGCGTTGGCAGCGATCGGCGAGCCACCGTTTCAAGCGTGGTGGCCCAATCGGTGACGATCAACGGCTGCGCGATCAAGCCCTACACGCGCTGCGTGGGCGCAAGCCTCGCGTCTCAGGTTCGCGCTGGTGCCTGCGTAGTGATGACGCAGCCCTCAGAAGGGGTCCAGCTGCGTCGTCGGGGCGATCGTCCCGGTAGAGCGAAGCCTCCTTGCTGCCGCATGACGAGCTGCTGCGAGGTGTGGTTTCTGGCGTGACCAGCGCGAAGAACGCTGGCCCGCCAGCGTTCGCCCGCAAGGCAGACAGACCAAGTACGGCGGCAACGTAGGCCGTCTCCACGGGCGCTCATACGACGGACTCAGGTGCTGCGAGCCGTGTGGACCGCAGACGAGCCAACCCGATGTCTCCGGCTCCAGCCCCACCATCATCGTTGGCCAGGGCCACCCCGGCAGGTCGGATCAGAGGCCCGGACGGGAGGCGTGAGCCAGCCGGGCACCAGCTCCGAGCGCAGCAGGACGCGGTGGTGGTTCCGAGGCACCCGTCGATAATCCGGCCCAGCGGAGTGGGGGTTACGGTTAACACGCAACCCCGTAGGCCTTGACAATCGATGGCGGCATTCAGACAGCAGCGGGGTTCGGATCGAAGCGGGGCCAAAGCATGACCGCATTTGGTAGATTCGATCCTCGTCCGGGCGGTTAGCTCAGTTGGTAGAGCACTAGCTCGACAAGCTAGGGGTCACTGGTTCGAGCCCAGTACCGCCCATCGGACGCACAGCAGGGGAATGAGACCCGCCGTACCGCCTCAGCGGCATGGCGGGTCTCCCCAGTTGCGAGCGTAACGGACGTCCTAGCAGCGCCCACGCGCTCTGAGCCGTTACTCAACGGTGTCGTAGATCTCCAGCCGACGATCCGTCAGCAGCGGGAAGATCTGTGCCTCGACGATTGCGCGGAAGTGGTCCGAGCTGCAGTGCGCTTGGAAGGCTGCCTCATCAACGTACTGCTCGTAGAGAAACAGGGCGGATGGATCTGCGGGATCGCGGTGCAGAATGTAGGCATCGCAGCCGGGCTCCGCATTCGACGGAGCCACCATCGTGGCTGCGAGTTCGCAGACGCGCTGCTCCTCGTTTGGGCTGATCGTCCAGCGGACGGCGATGGTGTAGGCCATGGAACTCCCCCTCGTGTCGGCGAAGCGTCGCAGACCACGCCCTGCTGCGTCGGCGTACGCTCCGGCTACAGTGCCGCCATGACTGCTGTCGCGCAACTGCACTATCTCCCCGGCGCCGGATCGTTTGCGCCCCACGTGCTGCTGGAGGAGGTCGGGGTGCCCTACGCGCTCGTGCGCGTCCAGCGCGACGAGACGGGCCAGGTCGTCGAGCCGGCCGGGTACCTCGCGCTCAACCCGTCGGGCCGCGTCCCGACGATCATCTGGGAGGACGGGTCGGTGCAGACCGAGTCGGCTGCCATCTGCCTGAGCATTGCCGAGCGCGGACCAGCTGGTGCGTTCATGCCGATGCTCGACGATCCAGCGCGGCCGGCCTTTCTCGCCCGCGTGGCCTTTCTCACGAACACGGTGCAGACGGCGATTCTGCGAGCCCGCTATCCGCAGCGCTTCGTCACGGGCGCCGAGCACCAGGCTGCAGTGGCTGCGCATGCCACGGAGGAGCTCGCCGTGCTGCGTGGACGCTGCGCGGGCTGGTACGCCACGGGCGCAGGCTACGTCGCGGGCAGCCAGCCGCGCGTCGACGATGTCTTTCTCGCCATGCTGATCCGCTGGACGCGCCTCACCGAGTCGCCGTGGTGGGATGACGCCGTCCTCGGTGCGCTCTTCGATCGCGTCTTCGCGCTGCCCGGGGCCGAGCGTGCCCTCGCGCTCGAAGGCATCGAGGCGCGACCGCCTACTGGCACCTGACCCGGCAGCCTCTGCGAGCAAGCCTGCCCTAGTGGGAGTGGGCGATCTCTGGGAGCGACTCCACGGCGGCAATCGCCCGCAGCCAGTCCTGTCCGTCGGTAGCGAAGAGCTCGCCAGCCGAGGCCGATTGCAGCGTCAGGATGACCGTCACCGTGCGATCGCTATCGCTCATCACCGTGCGGAAGATCAGCGCGTCGCCCTGCTCGGCAATGAACTCGGCCGTGCCCGCGATCACTGGCCCGTCACCGACGCCGTTCGGCGAGGCCAGCAGCGTGGTGGCCACGCGGCCCTTGATGTCGATCGAGTGGCGCGCCACGACGTGCAGCGACCCGGCGTAGCCCGCCGAGGCCGAGCACGTCGTGGCGACGTACGAGAGTCCAGAGAGTGGATGCACCAGCGGCCTAGCGGAACGCCTGGATGCCAGTGACGGCACCGCCGACGACCAGCGTATGGACCTCGTGCGTGCCCTCGTACGTGACGACGCTCTCGAGGTTGTTCATGTGACGAATCACGGGATACTCCAGCGTAATGCCGTTCCCGCCGAGGATCGAGCGGGCGGAGCGTGCGACCTCAAGCGCACCGCGCGCGTTGCCCATCTTGCCGAGGCTGACGTGCTCGGGCCGCAGCGCATCGGCGTCCTTGAGTCGACCAAGATGAAGCGCCATCAGCATTCCGCGGTTGATCTCAAGCACCATCTCCGCGAGCTTCTGCTGCGTCAGCTGATACGAGCTGAGGGGCTTCGCGAACACGATGCGCTCCTGGCTGTACGACAGCGCCTCCTCGTAGCACGCACGAGCGGCGCCAACCACGCCCCAGACGATGCCGTAGCGCGCCTCGTTGAGGCACGAGAGCGGGCCCCGCAGGCTCGTGGCCTCCGGCAGCCGATTGGCATCCGGCACACGCACATCTTGGAAGACGAGCTCGGAGGTGACCGACGCACGTAGCGACATCTTCTTGTGAATGTCGGGCGCCGTGAAGCCCGGCATGCCCTTCTCCACCAGGAACCCGCGGATGCCATCGTCGGTCGCCGCCCAGACCACTGCCACATCCGCGGTCGAGCCATTGGTGATCCACATCTTCGATCCGTTGATGATCCAGTCATCGCCGTCGCGCTTTGCGAAGGTCCGCATCGAGCCCGGGTCGGAGCCGGCATCAGCCTCGGTGAGACCAAAGCAGCCGATCGCGTCGCCGGCGGCCATCCGCGGCAGCCAGCTCTGCTTCTGCTCCTCTGAGCCCCAGCGGTAGATCGCGTACATCGCCAGCGATCCCTGGACGGACACGGCGCTGCGCAGGCCGCTATCGCCATACTCGAGCTCGTGGTTGATCAGCCCGTAGGCGACGGCATTGACGCCCGAGCAGCCATAGCCTTCGAGGTGCGCGCCGAGGAAGCCGAGCTTGCCGAACTCGCGGAACACCTCGCGTGGCAGGATCCCCTTGTCAAACCAGTCGCCCACCTCAGGAAGGATCTGCTCCCGCACGACCTCGCGGACGGCGTCGCGAATCGCCCGCTCATCGTCGCTGAGGAGCGCATCGAAGCCGATGTAGTCGAGGGGATCGATCGCGCGATCGCTGGTCGTGGACACGAGTGTGACCTCCAAGTTGAATGACAGCAGCCTACCGTAGGCCCTGCGTAAAACCTTTCGCCAAGCGAGCCACTGGGGCTGAAAGTGGCAGCGTACGGTAGCTGTGTGTACGCTTTGACGCATGCATAAGCTTCCCCTCACCCTCGTCGCCCTCGCTGCGACCCTGATCTCCGCAGCGCCCGCGGTCGCGAGCACCATCTCTGGCACCATCAAGGGCGGCAAGGGCACGACCGTGGTGGTCGTGCAGTCCGACGGCAAGGCCCGCAAGTCGACAATTACCGCTGCGGCGGGCACGTTTAAGGTCACCGGCATCACGCCGGCTGGCGCCTCCATCCACCTCGTCGCAGCCGATGGCTCCTACTGGGGTCCAATCGTGCTCGGTGGAGCGGGCACGAAGGTCTACGAGACCGTGAAGGGCTCGGCAAACCTTGCCCTCGGCGCCGTCAAGCGTAGGTCTGGGTATGCCACCGCCGTGGTTGCCGCAGCGCGGTACCAGACGGGCGCCGCCTACGCAGTCGCCGCCCGCAGCGGCAAGCCTGTTGGTGCCAGCAAGCTCGGCCGCGTCAAGGTCGGCAACGGTACGAGCGCACTCGCGGGCTACGGCGGAGCGGGGCGAGACGCCGACCTCGACGGAATCCCTGGCGCCTTCGACATCGACGACAACGGCAACCTGATCCTCGACAACGTCGACCGCACCACCCGCACCAGCAAGCGCGTCGCGCGCGCATTCGCACCGGCCCTGCGAGACATCTGTCCGACGCCAGACCAGCCTCAGCCGCCAGGCTGCACGCCGGCGACGCCGCCATCGGGAGGGCCGACGGGAGGGCCGACGGGATCGCCAACTGGTAGCGGCGCGACGAGCGAGTTCAAGCTCTTCTCGAACTTCAAGCTGACGGATGCCACCTCGATCAATGCCAACATCAGCACGATCACCGACCTGAACGCGCTGATCGCGACCGCAGTGCCGTCCACGGTCACGCTCGCCACGCAGGTCATTGGCGGCGGCACGGCTACCCTCGACTGCCTTGGCAACACGTACTGCGCAAGCCACGGCACCTACCCGCTTGTCAACGGCGCCGCCGCGACCTACACCGGCACGTACCTTGACCTCGCAACGGGAACTACCGGCGACGCGCAGATCACCCCGGGCGCTGCCCCTGCTGAGATCGGCTCCGGCGACGCCTTCCTGGAGATGGTCGGATCGTCCTCATATCCGGGCACGCTCAACTTCGTGTTCAACACGGCACCGGCGCTCGCCTCGTACGACGCAGGCAGTGGGGCGACGACCGTCTCGTATGACGCCGTTGGCGTGGCTGGCAGGGGCATGACGCCCTCGACGCGCATCACGACCGCATCGGCAGCCACCAGCCTGACCTTTACGTTCTGGCGACCACAGCGGGCAGCCCTCGCTACGGAGTCGGGCACGTGGACGGACATCGGTGGCCTCACGTACCGGGCTGACGTTCCGAACACGCCAACCGGGAGCACCACGCACTCCTGCGTCGGCTCGTACAGCAATGCGAGTGCCAACGGCGTGCCGATCGTGGCGGGCTCGACGAGTGACGGCGTGCTCGACCCTGCGCTCGACGCACCGGCGAGCGCAGGGAACACGGTGTCGTGGACGATCGACCTGCGCGTCTGCTTCAGCTGGGCGCTGATGACGGTCGGCACCACGTTTGACTTCGATATCCAGGCCGTCAGCCTCTACGGCGACAATGCGGCCCGCAAGCTCTACTTCATCAAGGGGTAGGACCGTTTCCACCCCCGGCCGCTGCTAGCGTCCGGGGGTGGAGACCGACGCATTCGCACTCTGTGGCGCGCTCGTCACGAGTAAAGCGGTGACCGCGGTCCAAGCCGCCGTGCAGCTCGGGTCGGACGAGCCTCAGCAGGCAGCCTTTGGCGCCGCCTCACTAGGCTCACGCTTTGCGCTCGCCTCGCTGACCAAGCCGCTCTTGGCGGTCGCGTGCCTCGTCGCCTGCGATGAGGAGGCGCTGGAGCTCGATCGGTCGATCCGGCGGGTGGTCCCCGCTGCAGCGGCTGATGTCACGCTCCGCGAGCTGCTCTCGCACGGCAGCGGCCTGCCACCGGATGACGCGGCCGCACGCCGGCTGCAGCTGACGGACGAAGCAACGTGGCTCGATGTGGCTGCACGCTACCTCGCCGTCAAGCCGACGGCGCCTCCCCGCCAGCGTCGCACGTACTCCAACGCGGGGTACGCGGTCGCTGCCGCCGTCCTTGAGCACGCGACCGGCATCGGCCATCGCGACTATCTCGCCGAGGCCGTGCTCGAGCCGATCGGCATGGCGTCGACCACCCTGGGCGCAGCGCCCGACGCTGCAGGGGTGCTGAGCGTCGCTGAGCCGGGGCTGCTTGGCCATGAGCAGCAGCTGTTCAACGGCGCGCGCTTTCGCACGCTTGGGCTCCCGCAGTCTGGCGCCTACGGAACGGCTGCAGACTATCTGCTCCTGCTGCGGGTCGTGCTGCGCGGTGGGCGGCTTGACGATGGACGCCAGCTGCTGTCGCCGGAGTCGGCGCTGGAGCTCGTCACCAATCAGCTCGGCGCGCTCCCCGGAGGAGTGGGGGAGTTCATGGAGTGGGATCGGTGCGACTGGGGCCTCGGCTTCGAGCTACGGGACGGCAAGGATCCTCATTGGACGGGCAGCGCGCTCTCGCCGACCGCCGCCACCCACTTCGGCGCGTCGGGCACGCTCGCCGTGATCGACCCACAGCGCGACCTCGTCGCAGTCGTGCTCGCGAACCGTGGTACGTACTCCCGTTGGATGCTGGAGCCAGGCGGCTGGGGCGATATCTGCGCGGCGTTGGTCGCCTAGTGCGACGCCTGCCGGCGCTCTGCTGAACGACGCGCACGGCCGCTTGGCAACCCACGGATCATCACCTCGAACTTGTGTCAAGGGACTAAACGCGCCACGCTGCACGTATGCGTCTTCGGCACTACTGTGGATTCTGCGGGGGCCCGCTCGGAGCGCTGACGGGAAGCAAGCAGGTCTGTGCAGCCTGCGGGGAGGCGTGCTACCACAATGCCAAGCCGTGCGCAGCCGTCATCATCCTCGATCGCGCTGGACGCGTGCTGCTCGGTCGCCGCGCCATCGAGCCCGCGCTCGGCCTCTGGGACCTACCCGGAGGCTTCTGTCATCCAGACGAGACTCCAGAGGCGTGCGCGGTGCGCGAGGTCATGGAGGAGACCGGCTGCACGATTCGCATCGAGCGTTTTCTCGACCACCTGATCGACGTCTATGGGAGCGGCGGCGACCACACCCTCAACGCCGTCTTCACGGCCCGCATCATCACGGGCGAGCCCACGCCAGCCGACGACGTGGCCGAGCTGCGTTGGTACGACCTCACGGCCTTACCACCCGTGGAGCAGCTGGCGTTCGCCAATACCCGGCGGGCACTCGCTGCCCTGCAGACGGCTGCTGGAAGGAATCAGGGGTAGCGGCGCGAATCCGGCCGGCATGGCTATCGACGAAGAAGACGAGTGGGGCGACGAGCCCTCGCTGACCGGGCTCGAGCAGTGGGATGAGGACATTTGGGTTGAGGGCGGGATCGCCTCGATCGAGCGGTTCCTCGCCCGCCACGCAGCGTTCGACATCTGGTGCGACGAGCAGACCCGCAAGTACGGTCGCTCACCCGGTGAAGCTGGGGCCTAGGCAGCAGCGGTAGAGTGCGCCTGCGTCCACCGCGCCTGTCTGCCGTGAGCTACCAACCCGTCACCGCCACCCCCGACCACATTGCGCTCGAGCACCGTGTGCTGGCGCTCTGGGAGCAGGAGGGGACGTTTGAGCAGCTGCGCGCCAAGAACAGCGGCGGCGCCCCGTTCTCGTTCATCGACGGACCGATCACGGCCAACAACCCGATGGGCGTGCACCACGCGTGGGGTCGCTCGCTGAAGGACCTGTTCCAGCGACATCGAGCCATGCGCGGCCACGAGCTGCGCTACCAGAATGGATTCGACTGTCAGGGCCTGTGGGTCGAGGTTGAGGTCGAGAAGTCGCTGGGTCTGAACTCGAAGCAGGAGATCGAGGAGTACGGGCTCGACCGTTTTGCGCGCGCCTGTCGTGACCGCGTCGCCGAGTACTCGGCGGTGCAGACCCGACAGTCCAAGCGCCTCGGACAGTGGATGGATTGGGACCGCTCGTACTACACGATGACCGATCCGAACATCGCCTCCATCTGGCATTTCCTCAAGGTCTGCGACGAACGCGGAATGCTGTACCGGGGCAATCGGCCGATGGTCTGGTGCCCCCGCTGTGGCACCTCGCTTTCGCAGCACGAGCTGATCGACTCGTATCGGGACCGGACGCACACCACGCTGCACGTGCGCTTCCCGCTCGTCGACGCGCCGGAGGAGGCCGTGGTCATCTGGACCACGACGCCGTGGACGCTGCCGGCGAACGTGGCCGCCGCCGTTGATCCGACCGCCGAGTACGCCGCAGTGCGCACGTCGCAGGGCATCGATTGGGTCATGGCCGCGCGGGTCGAGGACCTGTTCGGTGCCGCTGCCGAGATCGTTCGCACCGCAGCAGGCGCAGAGCTCGTCGGAAAGGCGTATCGCGGACCCTTCGATGACCTCGAGGCACAGGCTGAGGTCGCGCACCGCGTTGTCGCGTGGGACATGGTCGCGGCCGATGAGGGGACCGGCGTCGTCCACATCGCGCCGGGGTGTGGCGCCGAGGACTTCGAGCTCGGCAAGGTCGAAGGCCTACCGGTCTTGGTTCCCGTCGACGAGGCGGGCCGCTTTACCGAGGCGTACGGCTGGCTCGCCGGCCAGGCGACGGATGCGGCCGCCGCGGGCATCGCGGAGCATCTCGGCAAGACCGGAGCGCTCGTCCGCGCCGGCTCCATCGACCATCGCTTTCCCGTCTGCTGGCGCTGTGGAACCGATCTCATCTTCCGCGTTGTTGAGGAGTGGTTCATCTCTGCCGAGCCCGTGCGTCAGGCGATGATCGACGCAGCCGCAACCGTGACGTGGGTGCCGGAGCAATACGGCAAGCGGATGGAGGACTGGCTGCGCAACATGGGCGACTGGTGCATCTCCCGCAAGCGCTACTGGGGCCTGCCGCTGCCCTTCTATCGCACCGAGGCCGGCGAGTACACCGTGATTGGATCCGTCGAGGAGCTGCGCGAGCGAGCGATCGACTCTCTTGATGGCCTTGAGGAGCTGCACCGGCCCTGGATCGATGGAATCCGCATCCGCACCGATTCCGGCGAGGTGGCAGAGCGTGTCACTGAGGTCGGCGACTGCTGGCTCGACGCCGGCATCGTGCCATTCTCCACGCTTGGCTGGGGCCGCGAGGCTGCGGTCGAGGGCGGCTACGCTGAGGGCGCGGGCGTCGGCCTCACGCGCGCTGACCTGCCCGATCAGGCGTACTGGGAGAAGTGGTTTCCGGCTGACTGGATCTCGGAGATGCGAGAGCAAATCCGGCTCTGGTTTTACTCCCAGCTCTTCATGAGCGTCGTGCTCGTCGGACGCGCGCCCTACCGCTCCGTGTTGGGCTACGAGAAGCTGCACGATGAGACCGGCCGGGCGATGCACAAGTCGTGGGGCAACGCGATCTGGTTTGACGATGCGATCGAGGACATGGGCGCAGACGTGATGCGTTGGATGTACGCCCTGCAGACGCCATCGCAGAACATGAGCTTCGGCTACGGACCTGCCAACGAGGTTCGGCGACGCCTGCTGACCCTCTGGAACTCGTATGCGTTCTTCGTGCGCTACGCCGAGATCGACGGGTTCTCGCCGACGTGGGCCGACGCCGAGACGGGCCCACCCACGGCATCAGCGCTTGATCGTTGGATCGTGGCCCGCATTGACGAGACCGTGGCGGCCTGCGACGTTGCCCTGGACGCCTACTGGACGCCGACCTACGCCCGAGCGGTGGAGTCCCTCATCGACGACGTGTCTGCGTGGTACATCCGTGGCTCTCGAGCACGCTTCTGGCGCGCTGAGAACGATGGGGACAAGGAGGCTGCGTTTCGAACCCTCTGGTACTGCCTCGTCCAGCTCTGTCGGCTCGCTGCCCCCGCCATGCCGTTTCTGGCCGAGGAGCTCTGGCAGAACCTCGTCCGCGGCCAAGACGCGGGCGCACCGAGCTCCGTCCACCTCGCCGGCTGGCCGGTAGCAAAGCCCGTCGACCGAGCTGCGCTCGACGCGATGGCCCTTGCCCAGACCGCCATCTCGCTCGGTCGAGCGGCGCGCGCCCAGTCGAGCCTGAAGCTGCGCCAGCCGCTGCGGGAGGCGGTCGTAGCGACGCCGGACGCCGCTGCACGCGCAGCCGTTGAAGGCCTGCGCGATGAGATCGCCCGCGAGCTGAACGTCAAGTCGGTGCGCATCGCGGATGCGGTCGATGAGCTGCTCGACGTCGAGGTCGTGCCAAACTTCCGCGCGCTCGGCCCACGGCTCGGCAAGGACATCCCGCGCGTACAGCAGCTCCTCAAGGCTGGCGACTATCAGCGTGTCGGGGACTGCGTCGAAGTTGGGGGCTACACGCTCGGACCCGACGAGATCGAGCTCCGCACCCGGCCGCGGGAGGGCTTTGCCGTCGCCGACGAGGGCGGCCTCGCCGTTGCCGTGGACACCGAGCTCGATGATGAGCTGGCCGATGAGGGGCTGGCCCGCGAGCTGATCCACTTTATTCAGGGCGAACGCAAGAGCGCTGGTTTCGAGGTGGCAGATCGCATTCGCATCGAGCTTGCTCCAAACGATCGTCTGCGTCGCGTGCTTGAGCGGTTTGGCAGAGACATTGAGAGCGAGACGCTGTGTAGCGAGATCAGCGAGCCCGGCGATGTCAGCGGCGCCCAGTTCGAAGCGGATGACTGCGTGGCGACCGTCCGCGTCATCCGCGACCGCTGAGTCGAGCCCCTCGCCGGGCTGCGTGGGACACTTCCCACGATGACGGTGTCCCGCCCGCTGCTGCACCACCTTCCTAACGCCCTCACGGTGGCGCGGCTGGCCGCGGTACCGACCTTCGCACTGCTCATGCTGCACGGTGGTTCCACCGGCTCGCCCATGGCAGCCGTGGTCTTCGCCTTCGCGGCCGTCACCGACCTATTAGACGGCGAGCTCTCCCGCCGCCTCAACGCCCAGACGCGTTTTGGTCGGGTGCTGGATCCCATCGCTGACCGGCTCCTGATCGACGTGGCGGTCGTCCTGCTCTGGCTTGATGGACGCGTACCGCTGTGGCTGGTGCTGATCATCGTCGCGCGCGACCTCGCGCTCCTGCTGTCGCTCGCCTTCCACGCGGGGCGCAAGCACGGTGTGTACGTGAACGTCGTTGGAAAGGCCGGTACCCTCGTGATGCTGTTTGGCCTCCTGCTGGCAATGGTCACGCCGGCCGGAGCGCTGGCTGCCGCCGTCGTGCTCTGGACGGGCGTTCCACTGCTAGTGGCCGCCGGCGCCCTCTACGCCTACGACGTCCTGAGGCGGCGAGCGGGTGGCCTCTAACCCTCAAGGCCAGATCGAGCGCAGCGGATTCGGTACCGAGACCGCCACCTGAACCCTCAACCAGCAGTGGACCCTTTAGGCGTGGTCGGTGTATGCTGCCGCGTATGTTCTGTCAGGAGTGTGGATACCGTAATGCAGCCACCGCGCACTACTGCGCAAAGTGTGGGACGCTCCTCGGTGCCGACTCCGCCGAGGACACGGTTAACTACAGCGGTGACGCGGATACGGAAGAGGTTCCCACCGGGCACGCCCACCGACTCCCGGCGGTCGTATTTCGCACAGGTGGCCGTGCCGGCGAGCACCTCGCGCTGTCTGCCGGACGCGACACCATTGGCCGCACCGGCGAGGCGACAATCCTCCTTGATGACGTGACGGTCTCCCGCAGGCATGCCGCGATCGAGCTGGAGCCAGACGGCCGCTACCTCGTCGATCTCGCAAGCCTCAACGGAACCTACGTCAATAATCGTCGCATCGAGCGAGCGCGCCTTCGCGATGGCGATGAGGTCCAAATCGGCAAGTTCAAACTGACGTACCTCGAGTAGGTGCGATGGCGACGAACAGCGACGAGAAGCCACAGACGATCGGTGCGGTCTGCAAGGAGCTCAGGGCCGAGTTCGACGATGTGTCGATCTCGAAGATTCGGTACCTGGAGGACCAGCGGCTGCTCGTGCCCCTGCGCACCCAAGGTGGCTACCGCCTGTATCGGCGCGAGGATGTCGAGCGGCTGCGGACGATTCTCCGGCTTCAACGTGACGAGTTTCTGCCGCTGCGGGTGATTCGGCAGGAGATCGAGGGAACCGGCGTCGTGGCGCGTAGCCACGAGCGAAAGGCACGGCGGTACGCCCGGGCCGAGCTGCAGGAGGACGCGCGTCGCGTTGATCGAGCCGAGCTCCAGCGGGAGACCGGCGTCGACGATGTCGCGTTGGAGGAGCTTGAGGCCTATGGCATCGTCGCAGGGGACCAGGAGGGAGCCTTCGGCGAGAGCGAGATCGAGATCGTCCGCATCTGCCAGCGAATGGCTGAGTTCGGGCTCGGCCCGCGCCACGTGCGGCAGCTGCACAGCGGAATCCAGCGCGTGGCCGGGCTGCTTGAGCAGGTTCTGGCACCGGCGCTCAGATCGCGCAACGCCGAGCGTAGGGAGCAGGGCCTCGACGAGCTCGCTCAGCTGGCCGGGCTCAGCGCAGAGCTGACTGAGCTGCTGCTGATTCGTGACGTGGACGTCTGATCGGGCCTGAGCCGCCGGTCGGCTAGGGTGCGGACATGACTGATCTTCGCTCGCGCATTCTCGAGGTCGCCGACTTCCCCAAGCAGGGAATCCTCTTTCGCGACCTGCTGCCGCTGGTCTCGGAGCCGAAGGTCTTTCAGCAGGTCATCCAGGAGCTGAGCGATTTTGCGGCCCCCCTCCAGCCCAGCGTCGTGCTCGGCGCGGAGGCGCGAGGGTTTCTCTTCGGCCCAACGCTTGCGTTTGCGCTCGGCTGTGGCTTCGCCCCGGCACGGAAGCCGGGCAAGCTCCCTGGCGCGTTCTGGAGCGAGTCGTACGCGCTTGAGTACGGCAGCAACACGCTGGAGCTAGCGCACCTCGCGATCGAGCCGGGGGCCCGCGTGCTCATCCACGACGACCTGCTGGCAACGGGCGGCACGGCAGCGGCGGCCATTGCCCTCGTCAAGCAGGCAGGTGCCGAGGTGATTGGTGCCTGCTTCGTCGCGGAGCTCAAGGGCCTCGCTGGTCGGAGCCTGCTCGGCGACGTGCCAATCCTCTCGCTCGTGGAGTACGACGGCGCGTGATTCGCCCGGCCGCCGGTGCGGACCTGACGAGCCTCGAGCTGCTGTGGTGCGACTATCGGGTTGAGGCCGCCGACGGGCGCTTGGCCGATCCGCTCGACTGGCGGCGCTGGATCATGCCGCGGATTGCTGCTGGAGACGTTCGCGTCGGCCTCGTCGACCGCATGGTGACCGCGTACGTCGCCTGGCAACGCCTCTCCGCGCGAGCGGGCACTACTGATCGCCAGCTGAGCATTCTGGAGCTCTACGTCCATCCCACTGGTCGGGGCCGGCGGATTGGCTCTGGGCTGCTCGCGCGGGCGATCGACGCTGCCCGGCAGCGTGGCTGCAGCGAGGTGCTCCTAGAGAGCAACGTCAGAGATGAGGCGGTCCAGGCGCTCGCCTGCCCGTTTGGATTCCACCTGCGCGATGACGTGTTGGTGCTCCCGCTGCGACTCGGCTGATCAGGGTGGTGGCGTGGTGCCCGTCCACGTTGACCACGCCGGCTTAGCCGAGCCGAGGGATCCGGTCGCTGCCGCTCGGTACAGCCCTGCGGATGGAGCGGCCGTAGTGTCCTTCAGGCCACTCCAGATTGCGATGCCAACGCGCGGATTAGCCGCGGCGGCAAGGAATGCACCGACAGCGGCGGACTGGCTCCCGTCAGACAACCCGGCCTCTGCGGGGCCGGATGGGACGCCGTAGCCGGTCAGCCAGATCGTCTTGCCGCCGCCTGGCCAGTAGGTATCAATGGCCGTGACTACCGCGGTGAAGTCGGTCAAGGAAAGATTGGCGGGGTCGGCCGCCGCTTCGAGGCCGCTTGGAGGTGACAGGCGAAGACCGATGGCATCGAACGTGACGCGGGTCCGTGCTAGGCCACGCAGAAATTGCAGCGCCGGCGTGTCAACCGTGGCTGCAGCGTCCGTCCGCGACAGGCCACCCGATACGATCGTGGCGGAGTACCCACCTGCCGCGGCGACGCCGGCGAGCTCTGCTTTAGCCGTGGTCAGCAGCAGCCGGTAGAGCCCCGGTGCCACGAGCCGGGTCGCGATCCGCTGCGGTCGGAGTGACGCTGCGAGATTTGGCTGTGGCCAAATCTCGAACTGCGAGGCTCGCGGAAGCGCCGGACTCCCGTAGGTGCCGCTGTAGCGCTCCGCCACGGCGAACACGAAGTTTCGCCACGCCACGCGCTTCGGCATCCACGCCGGATCGCCCGGGCTTCCGCCTGCGCCGCCGTCGTTGCGGGCCCACTCGGGAGTGCCACCGATCGACAGCAAGACAGCCGCTCCGTTGGTGGCAGCAGCAATCATCCGTCGATCGACTGAGCGCCAGTCATAGCCGACGCTGTTCGGATTGCGCGGGCTCCGTGGCGTCGTGGCGGCGATGGCGGGCCAGCGTACGTCAATGCGGACGACGGGCGCAGCCAGCGACGCCACGGTCGGATCCGGCGGAAGACCGATGGCACGCCACGCGCTCGTCCCTGCGTCGTCGAAGCCGTCATCGTAGACCTGACCCAGCGTGGCGGCCGATGCGGTTCCGCTGAACGCCGCGATGACGACGATGGTAAGCAGGTTCCTCAGGGCCGATCGCACTGCCTCATGGTACTCCGAACTGCTGGTCCCCGAACGATTCGTGCCTATCCTCCGATTGTGATTCGTATCGCTCCAGCCAGAGCAGCAGCCTCCGTGCTCGCGCTGATCATGCTGCTTGGGGTCGTCAGTGCCGCGAGCGCCAACCCCGCTCGCGTGCACGGCAGCAGGATCCTCGACGGCGCCGGTCATCCGCTGGCGCTGCGTGGCATCAGCTGGGGCGGGGCTCGCTTCGTGCCTGTGGCCGCCGACCAGCCACGTGCGTCCATCGACATCGCGGACGCAGAGCGAGCGTTCAACCAGATTCGGCGGCTTGGCGGCAACGCCGTGCGCGTCGACGTGTCGAGCGCCCTCAACAGCGACCAAGGCCGCCTGGCGCTGCAGCAGCTGCAGGTGCTCACGCGCACGCGGAAGCTGGTCCTCTTGATCGCGAACGTGCCGCTCAGCGACACCGACCAGACGGCGTGGCTCCAGACGATCGCCGGCTGGCTGGAAGGCAAGGAGAACGTCTGGTACCTACCCGAGGTGGATCCAGGGTGCTCGTTGCTCCAGACGGGCACCACGTGCGACGACGCGACCAGCTGGGCGAGCTCGCAGGGCCGCAACATCGATGCTCTGCGCGGCGCTGGCGTCGAGACGCCCATCGTGGTCAACCTCCCGAACTCCTCGCAGACCGTGACGAAGCAGCTTGCGGCTCGGCTCGACCGCCGCAACGTGATCTTCGCAATTCATCCTCAACCCGGTCAGAGCCCACAGTTCACGAGCGCCGATGGACGCGCGCTGACAGCGACGCTTGCCGCGGTTGCCACGCAGGTTCCCGTGGTGCTCGACGACGTCGCGCGGGTGTCGACGGTGGTCGATCGGCCCACGGACAGCACCCCCGGCGGAGTCGCCACAGCGCTGACGTGCGATCGGCTGCTGTGGGCGCAGGGTCTGCAGGATTGGCTGACGGGCTGGGTAGTCGCCGGCCCGGGCGACGGCGCCGTGATCTCTGGCTGGGACAGCGGCACGCGCGATGACCTCAGCCGAGGGCGTGGCCTGTCGGCTTGGGGAAGCGCGGTGGCGAGCGGGTATCTTGCCGTCGGCTTCCGCGCGGCCTCCGGCCGCAATCCGCGCTCGGGCTTTCTTGGCGCGTTCCAGACAGGTGATCACGGGGTTGGTGTTCGACGGCTGCAACGTGCGCTGCAGGAGCTAGGCATCCTCGACGGGCAGTACGTCAACGGCCTCTACGGTGATGCCACCTGGCAGGCCGTCGTCGGCTTCCAAGGCTACTCCGGCCTGGAGCGCACCGGGTTGGCCACTGCAGAGCTGGTGGCACAGATCCTCAGTGCAAAGCCTCCGACGCCGCAGCAGGGCGGGCCTGCTCACGTTGAGGTCGACATCACGCGGCAGGTGCTGCTGCTTGTCGATACGGGTGGGCGGGTCGTGCGCACGGTCCACGTCAGCACGGGTGCTACGGACAACACGCCGGACGGCGAGTTTCGCGTGTTCAGGAAGGAGCTGATGAGCTGGGACTACGCGTTCCACTTCTACCTGCCGTACGCCTCGTACTTCCACGGCGGCTTCGCCATGCACGAGTTTCCTGATGTGCCCGAGTATCCAGCGTCACATGGCTGCGTGCGGATTGCGTGGAGCGACTCCAAAGCGGTCTACGACTTCGCCGGCTATGGCATGTCGATCTTTCTCTATCACTCGTGACCGCTCGCAGGGTTAGCGCGAGGGGATCGGCCTGCGGAACGCCTCGCTCAGCCCGTCGTTGCACGCTCTTGGCCAGCCAATCCACGCGCTCAGCGCCAAGCTAGGCCCGCCGCCGACCTTGCGCGAAATGCTGCGGTGCCGGCACGACTGCCCGCAGCGCTGCTACGTCGTCAGCCTGCGGCTGCAGCACCCTACGGCTAGGTAGATTGAGTGGGCCGAGCCGCTCGACGCGGACGTTAACCTGCCGGTCGCGCCGCTCAAGGACGCCTCGCGCCAGCAGCAGCGGCTCAGACCGCACCAGCAGGCGATGCGCCTCGTAGACCTCGGGCAAAATGACGAGGTTGATGAGTCCGAACTCGTCCTCAAGCAGCAGGAAGACGATTCCCTTAGCGCTGCCTGGCCGCTGACGGGCGACGGCAAGCCCCGGTAGCACGACCCGTGAGCCGTCAGGGAGATCAGCAAGAAGCCGGCTAGAGGCAACGTCACCGAGCGTCGGACGAAGCTGGGCGATCGGGTGCTCCCGAACGGAGACGCCAGTGGTGGCGTAGTCTGAGACCAGCAGCTCCCACGCGCTGGCGACTGGAAGCCCCACCGGCGCCTCGCCAAGCTGCAGATTGAAAGCGAGCTGCTGACCCTCGCTAGAGCGCCCCGGTCGCGTCGCTAGCCCGAGCTCCCAGAGCAGGCTACGTCGTGGTCCCAGCGCGTCGCAGGCACCTGCGGCAATTAGCCGCTGCA
>CAMDVX010000007.1 GCA_945877865.1 Bifidobacterium breve
GAATGGGCGTAGATCGGTGCCGACCAGCTCGTCCGCCGCTACGCTGGCCGCATGGAGCGCTGGGAGCCGAGCAGCAGGTGGGTGCGGATCGACTTTGGCGGGGCAGTCATTGCCGATACGCGGCAGCCGCTCCTGATCTGGGAGGCCGCGTACCCCACGACGTACGCCGTTCCGGCTGCGGCCGTCGCCGCGGGCGTGCTCCACGAGAGCGCCGCGGTGGCCGACGGGCGCGTGCTGTACGACGTGCGCGTTGGTGACCGCACGGCGGAGGCGGCGGCATGGCGCTACACGGAGCGTGCAGGCGACGATCGGGCGCTGAACGACGCGATCGCCTTCGACTGGTCCGCGATGGACGGCTGGCGGGAGGAGGACGAGGTGATCTTCAGGCATCCACGCGATCCGCACCATCGGGTCGACGCGATTCGGAGCTCGCGCCACGTGGAGGTCCACGTCGGTGGGGAGGTGGTTGCCGACTCGCGGCGGCCCACCCTCGTCTTCGAGACGCGAATGCCAACGCGCTACTACCTCCCGTCCGAGGACGTGCGCACCGAGCTGCTGGTCGCCAGCAGCCTCGTCACTGCGTGCCCCTACAAGGGTGAGGCCACGTACCGCTCGGTTCGGCTCGGGGCCGTGGATTACCCCGACGTGGTGTGGACGTACGCGGATCCGATCGACGAGGTGGCGAAGCTGAAGGACCTGCTCGCGTTCTACGACGAGCACGTTGACGTCGTCGTCGATGGCGAGCGGCAGGAGCGCCCCGTGACGCCGTGGTCGTGATGCGGCGACCGTTCTGGGAGCGTGGGCTGATTGCCACGGCCCACACAGCGCGCCGGGCGGAGCTGAGCGTTCTCGTTCGCCTGCGCTGAGGGTGCCTGCGAGGCGCTGGTGCGGGCACAGCGACGGGGTGTAGCTCGGTGGCGCCGCAACGCAGCGGCGCTCCGCTTGCCGGGCTGCCGGGAGGCTCCCTGCCGCGAACCAGCGCATGCTGCGCCGATCGCGGAGGAGTATGCTCAGTGCGTTCCTCCCCCAAGGAGACGACCGATGCGCTATCTCGCCAGCCTCGTGCTCATCGCCTGCGCGGTGCTCGGTTTGCCTGCGTCGAGCTCGGCCGCGATCGCCTACCTGACCACGACGGGTGGGACCGCGGCGGGCAATCCCATCTGGGTCGCTGCTGACGATGGCAGCGACGCGCGTGCACTCGGCGTCCGTGGTGCAGGGGTAGCGATCTCGCCTGACGGCACGAGGGTCGCGTTCCTGCGAAATCCGTATGGAGCGCGACCGACGCTGGTCATTCGCACCATCGCGACGTCCAGCAGGATCGAGACGTCGGCAGCAACGCCGCTGATGGCGTATCCCGAGCCGGCGTGGTCGCCGGACTCGACGCGGCTCCTGATGGGCACCCAGTCGGCGACGGCGGACGGCATCGTCACCGGCAACGGCCTCGTTGAGGTTGACGCAGCGACCGGCGTCGTGACGACGATCGTCAGCGCGCAGGGCAACGCGGTGGGGTCGTTTACGTGGTCGCCAAGCGGGACGCAGCTTGCGTACGACCTCGCGCGGTTCGCCGCGCTGTACCGAGCGCGGATCATGGTTGCGAACGCGGATGGCTCGAGCCCCGTTTCGCTCGGCAGCGGCCAGAATCCCGTCTGGGGGCCCTCGCTGATTGCGCTGCAGCGCTTCACCCGCGCGCGCTGGCGGGGCATGACGCTGTACCACGCGCAGGTGTGGACCGTCGATCCGCTCCGAGGAGCGGCAAGCGCCCGCCAGGTGACGCGCTTTACGGGCGCGCAGCTGCTGAGCGGTCCGTACGCGTCGCAGTGGTCGCCGGACGGCCGCACGCTGATCGGCACGATCAGCGGCGATGAAGTGATCCAGCCGATCCGGATCGCCGTTCCCGGTGGACGGATTCGCTACCTCCGAGACGAGCGGGGTGCGCTCATCGACGACACCCTGCCGGTCGCGGTGTCTGCCGATGGCGCCAGCCTGCTCGTCAACGCTGGGATGATCGCTGGCGCCGCACGGTTCGCTGTGGTGCCGACTGCCGGTGGTCGCGGACGACGCTTTCTCGCGGGCGCGCTCGCGGTCTCCGTCACGCCGACGTGGCAGCCCTAGCCCGCTGCGGCGACTCCTGGCGCTGCGCGCGACCCGGGGCTATCGTCATGCTCCGCACGAGGGACACCGGGTATCATTGCGGCGCCAACTGAGGAGGACGAAGCATGAGCCACCGGATGACGAGCTGGAGCGTGAGGCTCTTGGGCCTGCTGGCCTGCCTCTGCGTGGTGAGCGCGCTGCTCGGCGCCACCGCGACGAGAGCCGCCGCGGCGACGGATGCGCGTCCCTGCGTGGTGATCGACACCGACTACTCCAGCGACGACATGATGGCGATTCCCGTGGTGCTGGCCAATCGCCGTGTCGCAGCGATCATCACCACCGAAGGCGCGACCCGGCCCGGGCGCGCAGCAACGGCCCTGTCCCGCCTGTTTGCCGCACCAGCGGCCGATGGGTTTGGGACGCCAGTGCTCGTTGGTCTGCGCTACCCCGGGCAGCGTGATCTCACGTCGTACGGCTGGCTTCCGCCGATTCGCTTGCTGATGGAGCAGTCCAATGGCTTCTTCAGCGACCCGCTGGATCCGGCGCCGTCCGCCTACCGCGGGCAGCTTGAGCGCCGAGTGGTCCGCGCGGTTGCTGGCTGTTCGAGCGTCTCGCTGCTCGTGACCGGACCGTTCACCTCGTTCGTCCGCTACAGCCCGCTGATCCGCGATCGCATCGACCGGGTCGTGATGCAGGGCAAGCCGCTGCGCGGCGATCCAACCCAGACACCAGGCAAGCTCTCGTTCAACTGCGAGTACGACCTCGCCGCCTGCCGGCTGGCCTTCAGGCAGCTCTCGAGCCTGCACGCGACCTGGGTCGACGTCATTCGTCACACCGTGCCGGCCTACAGCCCGTCGCTCGCGATGGTCACTGGCCTCGGCACGCGTGGGCTGCCAGGTGCGCTGCGCGCGGCGCTGCTCAACCATCCTCAGACGTGGCTCCCGGAGGCACTCGCCCCCGGCGCGTCGTCGTACCTCTGGGACCAATCGGCAGCGCTCTACCTGCTCGAGCCACAGCTGTTTGCGACGGTCGGAGCGCACAAGGAGGCCGCGGTCTCGGCCGCTCGGCTACAGGCGCTCTGGACCACGAAGATCAACAATGCGCTGCCGCCTGCGGCGAGACCGGCCTGACCGGCAGGTTCGAGCGGCTGCCGGTCTAGAGCATCAGCACGGCGTGCTCTAGCCTGCGGCAGCGGTGATGGCGTCGCCGATGGCCGCCGCAGACTCCAGCGCGCCCTCGATGTGGCCGGGATGCGCGGGTGCCGTCTCGGTCGAGCCGAGCCAGACACGCGAGTGGATAGCCTGCCGATAGCGGGGGTCTCCGAACGTCGCGTAGTTCGCAAGGCGTTCGACTGCGGGTGGTGATGTCCACTGCTCAGCGCGCCAGCACTGAGCGTGCAGCGCCAGCGGAGCGGCGGCGGCCTCACCGAACAGCGCGACGAGCTGCCCGATGACGGCCGCCGGCTCCATGGTCGCTTCGGCTGGTGCGAAGCCAAAGATCGCTGCCGGTTGGCCATGCGGTCCACAGAGATCGTGGAGCTCGCGCAGCGGCCCAGCGTGGCTCATCGCGGCACCCGCGAGGCCGGCCTCGCGCCAGAACGGCGCAGCGTACTCGGCGACGACCTTCGTCATGGCGCCCATCCAGACGGGCGTGCCGGAGGCGAGCGTGACGAGGGCCGGAGGGAGCGGAGGGTCAAAGTCGATCTGCGCCACCGCCAAGGCCGGCGGCAGCGCGACCACCGCGTAGCGGGCGTAGGCGCAGCCGTTGGCATGCTCAACCTCGACCGAGGCTCCGCCGACAACGCGGATCGAGCTGACGGGGGAGGAGAGCAGGATCGAACCGTCGAGCCGGGCCGCGAGCGCATGCGCGAGCGATTGCGCGCCGGACGAGAAGCGCAGCGCCCGTCCATCGATCGGGTTGCCAGCGAGCCGCTGCGTGCCGGACGCGTCCTGATACATGGCGTCTCCGACGATGTGCTGCTCGTGCATGGGGAGGCCCAGACGAGCGACGAGGGCCTGCACGCGGGGCTCGTCTGGCCAGCACCACGAGGCGCCGAGATCAAGCGTCGCGGCGCCCGAGCGGTCGGCGGCGGAGAGCAGCCGCCCGCCCACGCGATCGCGGGCCTCGAGCACGAGGACCTGCAGCCCAGCGTGCCGCAGCCGGTCGGCGAGCGCGAGGCCAGTGACGCCCGCCCCGACGACGATCACGTCCTGAGTGCTGCTCACGTGCGCACCCGCTGGGTAGCGACCTGCAGCGCCCCGTGGGCTGCCGAGCGGATCGCCTGCGGCGGCAGCCATGTCCACACTGAGCGTTGCATCGTGGGCGACACCAATCTTCCGCCCGTCGACTTCGGTGGACGGGACCCGCCTCAGGGCGGGGTATAGCGCATACGGGATTCGAACCCGTGCTACCGCCGTGAGAGGGCGGCGTCCTAGGCCCCTAGACGAATGCGCCGGGCACCCCGTAGGGCGATGCGGAGTGTAGCGATAGTGCCTAGCGTGGTGCGTCGGCGAGCAGCGCCTGCTGCTGACGCTGAGCGGTGCAGCTCGGCGCCTGAGGCAGCGCGACCCAGCGCGGCGCTCGGATCGCGAGGGCGACGAGCGGGCGTCGTTCGCCTCGAGGCGCCTAGGACGGCGGCGTCGCTGCGAGCGTCGCCCAGAAGACGTGGTGCTCGTCGGCCGCCTCGACGAGGCGTTCGTGCCACGTCGAATAGGCGACCTCCGTTGGTCCGTCGCCGAGCTGGTTTCCCGATAGGCAGATCCAGTGTCCCGGGTGATCGCGCATGAAGAGCAGGAGACCGACGTCGCCTGCGAAGAGGCGCGCGATCTCTGCGGCCTGCAGGTCCGTGAGCGGCGTGCCGGCCGGAGGAGCCAGCGCTACGAGCGCGTCGCGTACGGCGCGCACGCGGGCCGCGTTGGGAAACGAAGCTCCGGGAATCACGCCCATGACGATAGTATCGCCGAGGGCCGACCGTCAGCCGTAGGGCAAGCCGTCCAGCGCCGGTCGCTGCCGCGAGCGGTACGGTTGTGCCACGGACCGGATGGCCAGCGCACCTCTCCACGAGCCGCCGTCTCCGCTGCCGCGCTCCACGTTTGCAGCGCTGCGGGTGCGCAACTTTCGCCTCTACTTCCTCGGCCAGCTGGTGTCCGTGTCTGGCACCTGGATGCAGTCGGTGGCGCAGATCTGGCTGGTGCTCGAGCTGACCCACAGCGCTACGGCGCTTGGCGTCGTGATTGCGCTGCAGTTCGCTCCGATGCTCGTCGCGGGTCCCTGGGGTGGGCTTGTGGTGGACCGCTCCAACAAGCGCCGACTGCTCTTGGCCACGCAGTCGGCTGGTGCTGGGCTGGCGCTCCTGCTCGGCTGCCTGACCGCCTTCAGCACGGTGACGGTCCCTCAGATCTTCGGCCTCGCGCTCGCGCTCGGCGTCGTCAACGTCTTTGACAATCCGGCGCGGCAGACGTTTTTGCAGGAGATGGTGGGTCGGGACCTGCTGCCAAATGCGGTCAGCCTCAACAGCGTGCTGATCAACCTCGGCCGCGTGGTCGGACCGGCGATCGCCGGCACGGTGATCGCGGTGTTCGGCGTGGCGGAGTGCTTCTTCTTCAACGCGTGCTCGTTTGCGGCGCTGCTGATGGCGCTGCTGCTGATGGATGTCGGCGCGCTGACGCCGCTGCGGAGCGTCGCGAAGGCGCCGGGTCAGGTGCGGGCCGGCCTGCGCTATGCACTGGCCACGCCGGAGATTCGCAGCGTGCTGATCTCCGTGTTTCTGATCGGCATCCTGGCCTTCAACTTCACGGTCACGCTGCCGCTGCTTGCTGAGGTGACGTTTGCGGGCGGTGCACAGCTCTACGGTCTGTTTGCGGCCTCGATGGGGGCTGGTGCCGTGGTCGGCGGCGTGCTCACCGCTCGGCGGCAGCAGCCGACGCTGCGCTACCTCAGCGTCGTGGCGGCTGCCTTTGGCGTGCTCCTGATTGGGGTTGGGCTGAGCCCGTCACCGCTGGTCGCTGCCCTGGTGCTCGCGCTGATGGGGGCCGCGTCCATCTCGTTTCTGGCCACGGCCAACGGGCTCGTGCAGCTTGCGTCTCGCGAGGAGATGCGAGGGCGAGTGATGTCGCTCTACGCGCTGGGCTTCCTCGGGACGACGCCGATCGGCGCTCCGCTCGTTGGCATGCTCTGTGGTTGGACGAGCCCTCGGGTCGGGCTTCTCCTCGGCGGCCTGGCAGCGATCGCCGCGGCGCTGCCGCCGCTGCGTGCCCATGCCCGGCGGGCGACACCCGTCAGCGGCTGCTGGCGGTGAGCCGCGCCTGGGCGGGCACGGAGCGCTGGTCGCTTGGTCGACCGCGAGCGACCTGCGGCATGCTGGGTTGGCAATGATCCTCCTCGTCCTCGTGCTGCTCGGGATCGTCTTGGCGTTCAGTGCTCGCCGTGCTCGTGCTGATCCTAGGAGTCGCACCAAGCTTGACCGCCGTTGGCCACTGCAGCGCGTTTCTGATCGGGATCGCTCTGCAGCGGCTCGCCCGCGAGTCAGGCATCGTGACGCGTGCCAGCGGTCCGCTGTACCCGCGGCCGCTCTGGCGACCCTAGCTGGCTGCGAGGAGCGGCTGGCGCTGTGCCGCAGCTGCTCCCGGCTCCGCTTCGGAACCACCGGCCTCCCGCACCGAGCGAAACGAGCTCAGTCGCGAGGCGCTGGCAATCGAAGCCACGGTGCGTCAGCCACGACGCCCTGCTCCTCACCTTCCCCAGGCCACGGGTCGGAGCAGCTCCACGCGGCATCGAAGGTACCGATCTGCAGCTGCGTGCCCCGCAGAAACAGCCAGCGCAGCTGCTCGCGCTGATGCTCGGTTGCGCATGCTCCGTACTCGTTGAGTCCGTCCATGATCGTCTCATGGAGCCGCTCGAAGTATGGGTCGATCCACTGCTCGACCCACGCTCGCTGAAGCGTCGGCAGGCCCTGCGGGGCCGCGCTGCGGTAGCGGCTGCCGAACGTATCGGCAAACGAGTAGCAGACGTAGACGGCTGCGCAGAGGTCGCCGAAGGTGCCCTCGTATGCCGTCCGGACCCAGAAGTTGATGGCAGCGTCGCGGGTTGGCCGAGCTGCCCAGCGCGTGCGGGCAAGCTCTCCGGCCTCTCCGAGCGTCTCCAGCTCGACCCGGCTCGTCTCAGCACGCACCGCGTACTCGCGCGAGAGCGCGATGAATGGGCTGTGCGGTGGCACCTTCGGGTAGGCGACCTCGGTGATGTGCTGCCCGAGGTACGGGAGGTCTTGGATGAGCCAGTACCGAAACTGCTCGTCCGACAGCTCGCCGGCAAACAGGGCCTCCGTCCACGGGTGGTGGAGCCAGCGCTCCCAGACCGGGCCTGCGGCCTCCTTGCACTCTTCGACAAAGGTCATGCGCGACGCTCCTTCAGCTGCTCAGGCGCCGATGGTACAGGAAGCGTGGTGCCCGGGTTTTTGGCCGACGTTCAACGGCAAGGCGGAGCACGCCACCGCGGCGGAGACCTGCACCTGCGGCGCTGGCCGAGCCGGGCTGGACGGGCGAGGCCCGATCAGAGCGAGCGTCGTGTCCCTCCATGGGGCAGCAGGACCGGCCCTCGGCATCAGCGCTACGCCGCCGTGCGCCCGTCGCGCAGCACACGACAGGAGGCTCAGAATCCGGGCCTCCTGTCGAGCTTATTTCAGCAGCCGAGCGCTGTACCAGCGGACGCGAACGGCCGAGGCTGGGGGACAGGGATTCGAACCCCGATACCTGGGACCAGAACCCAGTGTCCTGCCGTTAGACGATCCCCCAACGGCCGACGGATCCTAGCAATCTACGGGTGCGGAGCACGCCACGCCGTACGCTTCGCCTATGCCTGCACCACCCGGAGCCTCGTTCGACCTCGGTCCGCTGCACGTCCAGTGGTACGGCCTCTGCGTGCTGCTCGGGTTCATGGTGTGGGTCTTCCTGACGGCGCGCCTCTGGCAGCGCGGCGGCGGCGATGGCATTGAGGCGGCGTGGACGTGCCTGCTGGCAGCACCCGTCGCCTTCATTGGGGCGCGCCTGTACCACGTCTTCACGGACTACGACCTGTATCGCGGCGATCCCGGCGGTGCGTTCGACGTGACGCAGGGTGGGCTGGGTGTCTACGGCGCGGTGGGCGGCGGCGTGCTGGCGCTCGTTGTGATCGCACGGGCCCGAGCCTGGCCTGTGCCGACGTTCCTGGACTGCGCAATCGTCGGCGTGCCGCTCGCACAGGCGATCGGCCGCTTCGGCAACTACTTCAATCAGGAGCTGATCGGGACGCCGACGAGCCTGCCGTGGGGCCTCTTCGTCGATCCGGCCTACCGCCCGTTCGGCTTTCAGGACGTTGCGTCGTTCCATCCGGTCTTCCTCTACGAGTCGCTGCTCGACGTCGGCATCTTCCTCATCCTCGGCGTCCTCTGGGGACCGCTGCACCGGCGCTTTCGGTCGGGTGCGATGGTCGGGGCGTACCTCATCTTCTACGGCTTCATTCGCCTGCTCGTGGAGGGGCTTCGCATTGAGCCGGCGCTCTACATGGGTCCGCTGCGGCTCAACCAGGTCGTCTCGTTCCTCGTGCTCGCCACCGGCGTCCTCGTGCTGATCCTGCTCGATCGCGAGCGGGCGCCGCGGCGCTAAACCGGCGTCCGGCTACCCCGCTGGCGAATGGCGCGGGCGATGCGCGAGGCGAGCCAGAGGACGCCGACGATGATGGCAGCGATGCCGACGAGCCGCGGTAGCAGGCCGACGCCGCTGGGGATCAGCCAGCGGCCAGCGAGCGAGAGCCCGATGACCGCGGCCATCAGCCCACCGCGCACCAGCCACGTCGGCGGATTTCTCACCGCGCGACGGCCTCGGCCCAGTCGCCGTAGAGGCCGCGGTAGCGCCCATCGAGCGCCAGCAGCTCGTCATGCGAGCCGGCCTCGACGACCGCACCGTGCTCCAGCACGACGATCAGGTCGGCATTGCGGATCGTTGAGAGGCGGTGGGCCACGACGAAGGCGGTGCGATCTGCGAGGAGCCGTTGCAGCGCCTCTTCGATGTGCGCCTCCGTCTGGATGTCGACGCTGGAGGTGGCCTCATCGAGGATCAGGAGCCGTGGGTCGACGAGCAGGGCGCGGGCGAACGCAATCAGCTGGCGCTGCCCGATCGACAGGCGCCCGCCACGCTCCTGCACGCGCGTCTCGTAGCCGTCCGGGAGCTCGGCGATGAAGCGATCCGCGCCAACCTCGCGTGCCGCAGCCTCGACCCGGTCGAACGATGCCTCCGGATCGCCAAAGGCGATGTTGTCGCGAATCGTGCCGTTGAAGAGAAAGCCCTCCTGCGGGACGATGGCGATCTGGTCCCGCAGTGACTCAACGGTGACGCCACGCACATCGTGCCCGTCGATCAGGATCCGGCCGGCCTGTGGATCGTAGAAGCGGGCGAGCAGCTTGATGATCGTGGACTTGCCAGCTCCCGTGTGGCCGACGAGGGCGACGGTCTGGCCGGCACGGACGTCGAGATCGAGGTCGGTAATGACGGGGCGCTCGGGGTTGTAGCCAAAGCGGACGTGCTCAAAGCGGACGGCGCCCGTGATCGCGGGCAACGCCGCGGCAGCCGGCGCATCGACGAGCGTCGGTGCGTCGTCCATCACATCGAAGATCTTGTCGAGCGCAGCCGTTCCCGCAAGAAACGTGTTGTACACCTGGCTGAGCTGCTGGACGGGATCGAAGAACGAGGCGAGGTAGCCGATGAACGCGACGAGCACGCCGATCTCGATCGACCCGTCGACGAACAGCGAGCCGCCGTAGCCGAACACGACGCACGTGGCGACCGCGGCGAGGAACTCGACGCTCGGGAAGTACCAGCCGCTGGACGTCACCGTGGTCTTGTTGGCATCGCGGTACGACTGGTTGAGGTCGGCAAGCGCCGCTCGGCTCCTCTGCTCGCGCCGGTAGGCTTGGATCACGCGGATCCCGTTGAGGTCCTCCTGCAGCGCCGCCGTCACGAGCGCGAGGCGCGAGCGCATCAGCCGATACGCGCGGGCAGACTGGCCGCGGAAGAAGTACGTCATCGCTGCCATCAGCGGGAACACCACGAGGGTGGCGAGCGCCAGCCGGAAGTCGAGGAACATCAGGATCGTCCCTGCCACGACGAGCGTGAGCACGTTGCGCACGGTCGAGGTTAGTCCGTCCGTCACCAGCTGCTGCAGGGCCTCAACGTCGTTGGTGAGCCGCGAGATGAGGATGCCGGTGCGCTGGCGCTCGAAGTAGCTCATCGACAGCGACTGCATGTGGGCGAAGAGGTCGCCGCGGAGGTCTGTGAGGATGCGCTCTCCGACCCAGCCCGTGAGGTACGTCTCTGCCCGCGACAGAAAGAGGCCAACGACGCCAACGGCGATGACGATGCCACCGATGATCACGAGCAGGTGGGTGTCGCGCGGGATGATCGCGGAATCGATCGCTGACTTCATCAGCAGCGGCAGGGAGAGCGTGCAGCCAAGCACGCCGAACATGGCTGCGATGGCGCCGATCAGCCGCCAGCGGTACGGTCCCGCGTACACGGCCAGCCGCCGAATGCGAGCGAGCCCGCGGCGACGCAGGCCCTTGCCCGAGACGATCGGACCGCCGACGCCAATCGGCCCGCGGCTCATGCGCCGTCCTCGCGGTCTTGGCCCGCGGGGATCACGACGTGGTCTCCGTCCGCGTCGACGAAGCGGCGGTCGACGAGGCCGTGATCGTGGATCTCGCGGTAGACGTCGCTCGTGCCAATCAGCTCGTCGTGCGTACCGTCGGCCGCGATGCGCCCGTCGTCGATCACCACGATGCGGTCGGCGAGGGCAATCGTGGAGAGCCGGTGGGCGATGATGAGCGTCGTTCGGTGCTGCATGACCTCCTCAAGCGCGCGGCGGATGCGGCTCTCCGTGGACGCGTCGACGGAGGCGGTGGCGTCGTCGAGGATGAGGATGCGCGGATCGAGAATGAGCGCCCGCGCAATCGCGAGCCGCTGCCGCTGGCCACCTGAGAGCGTCAGCCCGCGCTCGCCGACGAGGGTCTCGTAGCCGTCGGGGAGCTCCTCGATGAAGCCGGCCGCTTGCGCTCGTTCGGCAGCACGACGGACGTCGGCCGGGCTGGCGTCCGGACGGCCGAAGGCGATGTTGTCGCGGATTGAGGCGGAGAAGAGGTAGGTGTCCTCGGCGACGGTGCCGATCGCTCCGCGCAGCTCGTCGAGGCGCAGCCGGCGGATATCGACGCCTTCCACCGTCACCGACCCCTGCTGCACGTCGTAGAACCGCGGCACGAGCTGCGTCAGCGTCGTCTTGCCCGAGCCCGTCCGGCCGATGATGGCAACGGTCGAGCCGGCGGCAATCTCGAGGTCGATGCCGCGCACGATTGGGCGGCCCGGGTCGTAGCCGAAGGTGACGTCGTGGAAGCCAATCGCGCCGCCGCCAGCCGGCAGCGCCACTGCGGCGGGAGCGTCGACGATCTCCGGGGCGGAGTCGAGGATCGCGAAGATGCGAATGGCGGAGGCAACGAACCGCTGCGTCTCGCCAATCCACATCCCGAGCATCCGCAGCGGCATGACGATCAGCGCCACCAGCAGACCGTAGGTGACGAAGTCGCCAAGGCTCATGCCGCCGTCGATCACCTGCCAGCCGCCGATGATGATCAGCAGCGCCAGCGAGATCGTGGGGAGAAAGTCCATCACCGGCACGTAGCGCGCCCGCAGCCGCGTCGCGGTGATGTTCCAGTCGAAGACGTCGTTCGAGCGGTCGCGGAAGCGCTGGACCTCGCGGTCCTCCTGACCGAACGCCTTGATCACGCGAATGCCGACGACAGATTCCTCCGCCTGCGTCGTCACCTGCGCCAGCGCCTGCTGCGACTCCGTCACGACGGGCTGGGAGACGCGGGAGTAGCGGACGGCGAGCACGACGAGCGGCGGCACGATGACGAGCACCAGCAGCGCGACCAGCGGGTTCATCCAGAGCAGCACCGTCATCACCGCGACGACCGTCACGATGTGCTGGGTAAAGAACAGCAGCCCGTAGCCGAGGAACAGCCGGAGCGCCGAGAGGTCGACGGTGGCACGGCTCATCAGCTGTCCCGTCTGGTTACGGTCGAAGAACGGAAACGACAGCGACAGCAGGTGGTGGTAGAGGAGGTTGCGGAGGTCTTGCTCGATGTTGATCGCCATCGTGCCTGCGATTAGGCGCCGCAGGTACATGACGGTAAAGCGCGCCGCGGCCAGGCACAGGATGAGGATGATGAGGTAGCGCAGCTGGCCCAAGTCGCGCGGCTGCATCGCCTCGTCGACGACGCGTCCCGTCGCCCACGGGATCGCGATCGTGAACACCTGCGCACCGATGGCAAGGCCAATCGAGGACCAGAGGGCCACCCGGTGCGCACGCATCAGGCTGACGGCGCGCCGGATCGTCGGCCAGAACACGTTGCGCTGCTCGGCGCCGGAGGTGAGTTCGAGGTTCGTCGGGTCCATAGCGGATGCGCAGCACGAGGGTCAGTGCAGACGGCGGCGCACCTCGCACGGTACGTTCGATGCTAGCGGCCCGGCGGCGGTTCCCCGGCTGAGGCCCGGCGTGGCCTAACGCAGGCCGAAGTGCGCCTCAACGAGCTCAGCGGCCTCGTCGAAGCGATCGTCCTCAACGAAGAGGATGCGCGGTCCGCCGCTGAGAAAATCGGGTGCGTCGAGGCCTGGCTGGCGCTGGATCAGCACCTCGATGCCTTCGCCGCGCAGGAGCACGGCAATCATCTCGGCCTCCATCAGGCTCGCGGCCCAGGTCAGGCGCTGCATCGCCTCAGCTCCCGGCTACGTCGCTCGGAGCGGTGCTGGGGTGCAGACGAAGGCGGCGCTGCAGATCCCCCAACCAAGACCGACTCGGAGCACTGGCGTGGCCGGTGCTCGACGCGGGCTCGGGGGTTCGCGACGGACCGGCGTCACGGCCACCGCCCCGCACGAGCACGCTGTCGCCACGGTCGCGGTACGGGATCTCGATGAGGTCAAGGTCACGCGGCACGACGACGTTGCCATGGATCGCCTCTGCCTCGGCTCGAATCTGCCGCGGGGGCGAGCGCATCGACAGATGCGTCAGGGCGAGCAGACGCACCCGCGCCTCGCTGGCGAGCTCGGCCGCCTCGCGCGCCGTCGAATGATGCGTATCACGGGCGCGCTCGAGCTCCTCGTCGAGGAACGTCGCCTCGTGGACCAGCAGGTCGCAGTCGATGGCGCGCGCCACGATCGAGTCGCACGGGCGGGTGTCTCCCGAGAACACGAGCGTGCGTCCGAGGCGCGTCTCGCCGACGAGACCGTCGGGCGAGACGATCGTACCGTCATCGAGCGTGACGCTCTCGCCACGCTGCAGACGCCCGTTGAGGGGGCCGTCGGGAACGCCCGCTGCCCGTGCGCGCTCGATGTCGAAGCGGCCTCGGCGATCGTCCTCCACGAGCGCCCAGCCGACGCTGGGGACCCGATGGCGCGTACCGATCGCCTCGAAGCGATATCCGTCACCACGGATCTCGCCGCCGCCGGGGACCTCGGTGACGGCGAATGGGTAGGGCAGCTTGCCAACCACGGAGTCGAGGTCTCGCAGCACCTTCCGCATGCCCTCAGGCCCATACAGGGCTAGCGGTCGCGTCCGCTCGCGCAGCGCGAACGTGCGCAGCAGGCCAGGCAGGCCGAGGATGTGGTCGGCATGGCCGTGCGTGATCAGCACAACGTCGATGTCGGTCAGGCCCGCCACGCTCTGCATCAGGCGGCGCTGCGTGCCCTCACCGCAATCGACGAGGATGCGTTCGCCACCACGCCGAATCAGCGTGGCTGCGGTCTGACGCGTGGCCGAGGGCACCGAGCCCGCCGTGCCGAGGAAGATGACGTCGAGGTCCACGGGGGAGGGAGCAGCGTGCTGCGGGTGCGCGTCAGCCGGCGGTGAGCGCGGCGAAGATGCGCTGCATCAGCTGGCGGTCGCGGACGGACGGGTCGAACGAGGCGGCCGTGCCCGCCAGCTTCATCGCCTGCTGCGCATCGCCAGCGGCGAGCGCCTGCCGCGCCTGCGCCAGCGTGGTGGTTGCCGCGGTGGCGCGATACTGGGCGAGGCGCTGTGGGGCGTCGGCGAAGCTGCCAAGCGCAGTCATCTGCTCGATCGCGGTCTGCCATTCCTGCTTGGCGAAGGCCGCTTCGGCCCGCTGATAGGCCGCCTGCGCCGCCAGCTGCGTGCTCAGGTTCGCGGCGCTCTCAGCCACGATCACCTTCTGTGCTGTGGCCTGCACCGAGCCAAGCCCTGGCTCAATCTGCAGCGCCTGATCCACGGAGGCCCGGGCGCCCGGGACATCACCCGCCGCGAGCTGCGCGTCAGCCTGCGCAGACAGCGCAATCGCATTGGTGACGTCGCCGCGACTACGCATCCACGTTCGCGCTGGCTGGACGATGCCGACGGTGGCGATGCCAAGCAGGACCACGAGCAGGAGGGCACCGAGGATGCGGCCGCGGGGCACGAAGCGTGGGGCGAAGCGATCGACCCGGGACGACTGTCGCCAGACCAGCCAGACGCCGAGCGCGACGACGGGCACGAAGACGAGGAAGGCAACCTTGCTGACGCCCACACTGGCGATGAGCGCGAGCAGGCCGATGGTGAGCGCGCCCTGCAGCGCGAAGCGATTCGACGGGCGGAGCACCACGGTGCCATCGCTGCCCGCGTCGGCCGGGGCCGGTCGGCAGCCGATGCCGTGGCGCTTGAGGACGTCGTCGACGAAATCGAGTGGCTCCCGCGCCGACTCCGCGAGCTCCGCGGCGGTCGCATCCTCAGGGAGCTGGTTGGGCTCGTACGGCAGCGGGAGCTGCTCGAGGAGATCAACGACGCGCAGGCTGAGGCCCGGCTCGCCGGCAGCAAGCGCGCGTCGACGCAGCCTCTGCGCGTTGCCGCGGAGGACGCCCCAGGTGACGCGATCGACTGCAGCTACATCCATCGGGGCGAAGTGTAGCGAGCGGTCATCGACGGCGGGGCCGATGTTTGCCGCGGCAACTGTCTATGCTGCCGCCATGTCGACCAAGAAGCAGCGCGAGAAGGAGCAGCGGTACCGGCGCCACGGCGTGGAGCGTCCGCGATCTCCGCAGATCGATCAGAAGCAGGCCCGTGGGGACGAGGAGCCGGCCACCAAGCGAGGCAAGCGCGGCTCGTCGCGCTCCTCGGCTGCTGCGCGGCCGCGGAAGCCGGTGCCGTACCCGACGCTGTTTCGCGCGCTGTCGCGGGCGCCGATCTTCGGCATCCTGTGGTTCGTGCTGTTCCGGTTCATCCTCTCGAAGCAGGCGCAAGACGTATCGGTCGACATCTACCAGGCGCTGATCCTGACGGGCGTGATGATCCCGCTGCTGTTCGTCACCGACACCGTTACGTACCGGCTGTCGAAGCGGCGCGGCGTGCCGCTGGGTGAGCGGCCAAGCGACGGCTGGATCGGCTTTCCCGGCCGCTAAGGTGGAGCACGCCGCGCGCTGACGCGGCTACAGCTGGGCACGTCGGAGGCGTGGATGCGAGTCGCCTGCGCGCGCGCCTGACACGAAGCCGTCGGGCCGTGCCCGGCGCACGCGCGCCACGGCAGGCGATGGTGTCGCCATGGGACGACGCGCACAGGCCACGATCGAGCTGCTGGCGCTGCTTGGCGTTGCCGTCGGTCTGGCGGGCTTCGTCGTCATCGCTGCTGGCGCTGACGGTGCCTCATTTGCGTCGCGCCTGGCCGAAGCCATTCCCGGGCATCAGGCCGTCCGTCAGGATGACCGCTGGGCGCTGCGTAGCCCCACCTACGGGCCGCTCGTGCGCCGCTACGTCCCCGTGCTCGTGCTTGAGCGCGACCGCTGGGGCGAGGATCGCGCCGTGCCGATCGATCCCGCAGTCTGCCGTCGGCCATGGTGCGCCGCGCTCGGCACAGGACGGCCAGCCATCTTCACCCACGTCGTCCGTCGACCCGGTGTGACCTTCCTCGAGTACTGGTTCTACTACCCCGATTCGCAGACCACGCACATCCCGGTCGCCGAGCTCAAGGGCTTTCACCATGACGATTGGGAGGGCATGATCGTCCGCGTGGGTGATGCCGGCGACGTGACCGCCCGCGTCACCGCCCACTCGGGCCTGACGGGCGCCTCGGCCTGGTGGTCAGCTGACCCTGGCTGGCAGGTGATCGGTCCCCACCCCGTCGTCTACCGCGCCTCCGGCTCGCATGCAAATGGCTTCGGCCCAACCGGCATCGATGTCTTCCTCGACCTCTGGAATGGCGAGCTTGGGCGCGTCGCAGCCTTCGACCTGATCGCAGGGGACACGGCGTCGAGCCTGCGGTTCCGCTACGACCCGGGCGTCGTGCCGCCGTGGCGCAAGGCGCTCTGGAGCAATCCAGAGGCGACGTCGACGGGAGGCGCGCCGTCGCGGAGCGGGCCCGCACCTGCGCGCCGAGCGGGCCACCAAACGGGCACCAACGCCAGCGTCCGCCGCTTCGACTAAGGTGAGTTACCGAATCAGTACGCCCCTTTAAGCCGGTCCTGCGAGGCCGGAAAGGAGCCCGCTCGCTATGCAGCCAGACCCTGAACCGCGCCTGCCGGTCAGTCGATGAGCACCCGCGTCCTGCTCGATGCTGATCAGATCGCTCGCACGCTGGCGCGCATCGGCTCCGAGATCGTCGAGCGCCACCCAGACCTTGCGCAGGTGCAGCTCGTGGGCATCCGCTCGCGCGGCGTCCCGCTGGCCGAGCGCATTCGCGATCGCATTCGGGACACCACGGGGGTCGAGCTTCCCGTCGGTGCGGTCGACATCAGCTTCTACCGAGACGACGTCGGCCTGCGGTCGGGCACGGACGAGCGCATCGGAGAGCACCCGGTGGTCGGCGAGACCGTCCTTGACGCCTCGATCGAGGGGGCGGTCATCGTCCTCGTCGACGATGTGCTGTACACCGGACGGACCGTCCGGGCGGCGATCGATGCTGTCTTCGACTATGGCCGCCCGGCCTGCATCCAGCTAGCCGTGCTGGCCGATCGCGGGCACCGCGAGCTGCCGCTGCGAGCCGACTTCGTGGGCAAGAACCTGCCGACGCAGCTGACGGAGCACGTCCGCGTCCGGCTTGCAGAGACAGACGGAGTCGACGAGGTCGTGCTGATTGGAGCCGAGGCGTGACCGATACGAGACGTCACCTGCTGGCGATGGACGACGTTGGCGCGGACGACATCGAGCGCATCCTTGAGACGGCGGCCGGCTTCGAGGACGTCGTCGAACGCGACGTTAAGAAGGTGCCGACGCTGCGTGGTCGCACCGTCGTCAACCTCTTCTACGAGTCGTCGACGCGGACGAGCGCAAGCTTCGAGCTGGCGGCGAAGCGTCTGTCCGCAGACGTCGTCAGCGTCAAGGCCGCCGGCTCGAGCGTCGACAAGGGCGAGTCGCTGAAGGACACCATCAGCACCCTCAACGCGTATCGCCCGAACATCATCGTGATTCGACATCCGCAGATCGGCGCGGCCCAGCTGACGGCGCGCTGGTCGGACGCGCACGTGGTCAACGCTGGTGACGGTAAGCACCAGCACCCGACGCAGTGCCTGCTCGACCTGTACACGATCAGAAAGCGCCTCGGCCGGCTCGACGGCGTCAAGGTCGCAATCGTCGGCGACGTGCTTCATAGCCGCGTGGCGCGCAGCAACATCGCCGGCTTCCAGCTGATGGGGCTCGACGTCACGCTCGTCGGACCGCCAGCGCTGATTCCGCCGGGGATTGCGGAGGCCACCGGCGTCAGGATCGCCGAGGACCCGGCTGCCATTGGCGACGCTGACGTCGTCTACGTGCTGCGCATGCAGCACGAGCGGATGGAGCCTGGCCAGAACCACGTGCCGTCGCTGCGGGAGTACGCCAGCGTCTGGGGCGTGACCGCACGACGGCTTCGCCCTGGTCAGGTCGTGATGCACCCCGGACCAATGAATCGCGGCGTGGAGATTGCGCCGGACGTCGCAGACTCCTCCGCCTCCCTGATTGGGGAGCAGGTCGAGGCTGGCCTCGTGGTCCGCATGGCCGTGCTCTACGACCTGATGACGAGGCCGGGAGTCGGTGGCGTGATCGACCTCCACGAGCGCACGGCCGAGCGCGGGGCGGCATGACCCGCCTCGCCCAGCGCAACCTGCCCGCAGCTGACGTGCTGATTCGCGGTGCCCACCTCTACGACCCGGTGGAGGGCGTTGATCGGACGGCCGACCTCCTCGTGCGGTCTGGTCGGATCGTGCAGATCGGGGAGGGCCTCGACGCCCCACCCGACGTGCGGGTCGTGTCGGGTGCGCATCGCACCGTGCTGCCTGGGCTCGTCGACCCGCACGTGCACCTGCGCGTGCCCGGTCAGGAGCACAAGGAGGACTGCGCCTCCGGTTCGGCGGCGGCTGCGGCCGGCGGCTACACGACGATCCTCTCGATGCCGAACACGGATCCGGTGATCGACTCGGGCACCACGCTCGAGGCCGCGCTGGAGCGGGCCGCCGAAGGCGCAGTCATCCCCGTTGGGTTCCTCGCCGCGATCAGCGTCGGGCGGGCGGGAGAGTCGCTAACGGAGATGCGCGATCTTGCCGCGCGTGGCGCGGCGGGCTTCACGGACGACGGGTCGCCGGTGGAGAGCCCGCGGTTGCTGCGCCGAGCGCTGCAGTACGTGCGTCCGCTCGGCCTACCGCTCGCCCTGCATGAGGAGGAGCCGTCGCTGACGCGGGGAGGCCACATGCACGAGGGTGCCGTGTCGGCGACCCTCGGGCTCGGTGCGTGGCCGAGCATCGCCGAGACGCTGATGGTCGCGCGTGACATCCGCCTGGCCGAGCTGGAGGACGCCCGCATCCACCTGCAGCACCTATCGAGCCGCGGCAGCGTTGAGGAGGTCGCTCGTGGCCGCGAGCGTGGCGTGCGCGTATCGAGCGAGGCGAGCCCGCATCACCTGACGCTGACGGACGCGGCGGTCCGAAGCCTCGACGGGAACGTCAAGATGAATCCGCCGCTGGGCTCTGAGGATGATCGGCAGGCGCTGATCGAAGGCCTCCGGTCGGGCGTCATCGACTGCATCGCGACGGACCACGCACCGCACGCGCTGCACGAGAAGGAGGTGCCATTTGAGGCCGCGGCGTTCGGGGTGACGGGGCTGGAGACGGCGCTGCCGATCCTCCTTGAGGAGCTCGTCGAGCCGGGCCTCGTCCCCCTGGCGACAATCCTCCGAGCGATGACCGAGGGGCCGTGCAGCGCCTTCGACCTCGAGCGCCCGGCGCTGCGCGTCGGCGCGGCTGCCAACCTCGCCCTGTGGGACCTCGCCGCACCATGGACGGTTGGTGACGCACCGTTCAAGAGCCGCAGCGCTAACTCATGCTTCCTTGGGCGACGGGTTCGCGGCCGCTGCCTGCTGACGATCGCAGCGGGCAGGATTGCCCATGACGAGACCGACCGGAAAGCGGTGAGCGCCGTATGACCCCTGCCTACCTCCTGCTTGAAGATGGGACGCGCTTCGATGGTGAGGCTGCAGGTGCGACGACGGTGGTGCTTGGTGAGGCGGTGTTCACCACGGGCATGACGGGCTACCAGGAGACGCTGACGGACCCGTCCTTTGCCGGTCAGATCATCACGTTCTCGGCGCCGATGATCGGGAACTATGGCGTGGAGGATGGCGTCGGCGAGTCGGACCGCGTGCAGGCGATTGGCATGGTCTGCCGTGAGGCGCGCAACGCGGCGCCGGCCGGCCGCGTTGGGCTGCTCGACTGGCTGACGGAGCACGGCGTCCCCGTCCTGTTCGGCATCGACACGCGTGCGCTGGTGCAGCACCTGCGCGACCGGGGCGCGATGCGGGCGGCGCTCGTCACGGACGGCACGCCTCCCGACGCTGCTGCCGAGCAGATTGCGGCGACGCCTGCCATGGCAGGCCAGGACCTAGCGGCAACCGTGTCGCGCCCCCGGCGCGAGCAGGTCCCTCCGGCTGGCGCTACCCGCTGCACGATCGCGCTGCTCGATTACGGCGCCAAAGACTCGATTGGCGCGCTCGTCGCTGAGGCCGGTGCGCGCGTCGTGACCGTCCCGCACGACGCGACTGCTGCAGACCTTCGGGCGATCGATCCCGACGGCATCCTGCTGGCCAACGGGCCGGGCGACCCGGGCGCGATGGACCGCCACGTGGCGAACGTCCGCGACATGCTCAGCCTTGACGTGCCTGTCTTCGGCATCTGCCTCGGTCACCAGCTGCTGGCGCGCGCGCTCGGGTTGGAGACGTACAAGCTGCGCTTCGGCCATCGGGGCGCCAACCATCCAGTGCTGGAGACCGCGACTGGGCGCGTGCTCGTCACGAGCCAGAACCACGGCTTCGCCGTCAAGGCGCCAGCAACGGGGGGCACGGTCACGATCACGCACGCATCGCTCTATGACCAGACCGTCGAGGGCCTGCGCGTCACCGACCGCCCCGTCTGGAGCATGCAGTTTCATCCCGAGGCGTCGCCCGGACCACACGATGCGCGCGCTGCCCTCGTCGCCTTCGTCGACGAGGCGGCCGCCCATCATGAGCGTAGGAGCAGCTGATGCCGCGTCGTGACGACCTACGGAAGATCGCGGTGATTGGCTCCGGTCCGATCGTGATCGGCCAGACCTGCGAGTTCGACTACTCCGGGGTGCAGGCGCTGCGCGTGCTGCGCGAGGAGGGCTACGAGACGGTCCTCATCAACTCGAATCCGGCGACGATCATGACCGACCCGGGCTGGGCCGACCGGACCTACATCGAGCCGCTTGATCTCGAGGGCATCTCGGGCGTCCTCCGGGCCGAGCGGCCAGATGCCCTGCTGCCGACGCTCGGCGGTCAGACCGCGCTCAACGCGGCTCTTGAGCTGCAGGCGGCGGGCGTGCTTGACGAGCTGGGCATCGAGCTGATTGGAGCCTCAATCGACGCCATTCGCACCGCGGAGGACCGTGAGCTGTTCGCGCAGACGATGGCGCGCATAGGGCTGCGGACGGCCCGCGGCGAGACCGTCACGAGCGTGGAGCAGGCCGTGGCGCTCGTCGAGAACGGCACGCTGCGGCTGCCGCTGGTGATCCGGCCCGCCTTCACGCTCGGAGGCGAAGGTGGGGGCTTCGCCTCCGATCTCGCCGAGCTGCGGCACTACGTCGGCGCGGGCTGCGCAGCCTCGCCGATCTCGCAGGTCCTCGTGGAGGAATCCGTCAAGGGCTGGGGCGAGTTCGAGCTCGAGGTCATCCGCGATCGGCATGACAACGTGGTGATCGTCTGCTCGATCGAGAACCTCGACGCGATGGGCGTGCACACGGGCGACTCGGTCTGCGTCGCCCCAGCCATGACCCTGTCGGACCGCGAGTTCCAGCAGCTGCGCGATGCGGCGGCGCTGGTGATCCGCGCCGTCGGCGTGGAGACGGGTGGCTCGAACGTGCAGTTCGCGCTCAACCGGGAGACCGGCGAGCTCGTCGTGATCGAGATGAACCCGCGGGTCTCGCGATCGTCAGCGCTGGCCTCGAAGGCCACGGGCTACCCCATTGCCAAGGTGGCGACGAAGCTGGCCGTCGGCTACACCCTCGATGAGATCCCGAACGATCTGACGCAGACGACGCCAGCCAGCTTCGAGCCGACGCTGGACTACGTCGTAACCAAGCTGCCACGGTTCGCGTTTGAGAAGTTCGCGGGCTCCGACGACCGGCTGACGACGCAGATGAAGAGCGTTGGCGAGGCGATGGCGATCGGCCGCACCTTCGCCGAGAGCTTCGGCAAGGGCCTGCGCAGCCGCGAGCTCGACGCGGACGCGCGCACCGCAGGCAGCCTTGAGGTCGCGAAGTGGGACCGCTTCGATCTGATCTTCAGCCGCCTGCGCAACGGTGAGGATCCGCTAGCGCTGAGCGCCGAGAGCGAGATCCACCCGTGGTTTCTCGGGGAGTTCGCGCGGATGGTCGCGGAGGAGCAGGCCGTGGCCGCAGCGGGCCTGCAGGGCCTCGATGCCGCAGCCATGCGGCACGCCAAGCAGCTGGGGCTCGGTGATGCCCAGCTCGCCACGCTGACCGGCACGGAGGAGAAGGCGGTGCGCGACTACCGGCGCGGGCTCGGCGTCGTGCCGTCGTATAAGAGCGTCGACTCGTGCGCAGCTGAGGTCGAGGCGCGCAGCACGTACCGCTACTCCTGCTACGACGCCGTTGACGAGCCCGTTGACGACGACCGGCCGGCCGTCGTCATCCTCGGGTCTGGCCCGAACCGCATCGGGCAGGGCCTCGAGTTCGACTACTGCTGCGTGCACGCGGCGATGACGCTGCGACGCCTCGGCTATGCGGCGGTGATGGTCAACTGCAACCCGGAGACGGTGAGCACCGACTACGACACCTCCGACCGGCTCTACTTCGAGCCGCTGACCATTGAGGATGTGCTGGAGGTGATCGCGCGGGAGCGCCCGGTCGGCGTCGTCGTCCAGTTCGGGGGGCAGACGCCGCTGCGGCTAGCCGAGCGCTTGCTGCAGGAGGGCGTCCCGATCCTCGGCACGCCGTTCGAGAGCATCGATCTCGCCGAGGATCGCCTGCGCTTCGGCGAGCTCCTAGCGCGCAGCGGGCTGAAGGCGCCGGATTGGGCGATCGCCGGTGGCATGGAGGAGGCCGTGGCGATCGCGAACCGGATCGGCTACCCCGTGCTGGTGCGCCCGTCGTACGTCCTCGGTGGGCGGGCCATGCGGATCTGCTACGACGAGACGATGCTCCGTGACGGCCACGTCGGCCCCTCGACGCTCGTCGACCGCTTTGTTGAGGATGCGATCGAGATCGACGTCGATGCCGTGTCTGACGGTCGCGACGTGCTGATTGGCGCGGTCATGCAGCACGTCGAGGAGGCCGGCATTCACTCGGGCGACTCCGCCTGCGTGATTCCTCCGCTGTCGATCGGCGCGTCCGTCGAGGCTGAGGTGCGTCGTCAGACCGTTGAGCTTGCGCGTGCGCTGGGGGTCGTCGGCCTCGTCAACGTGCAGTACGCCATTCGCGACGGCGAGGTGTTCGTGCTTGAGGCGAACCCGCGCGCGAGCCGCACCGTGCCGTTCGTCGCGAAGGCGACGGGCGTTCCCCTCGTTGACGCAGCCGTGCGCGTCGCCCTCGGTGAGCGGATCGCGGACCTCGGCATCAGCGAGGAGCGGCCGGGCATGGTCAGCGTCAAGGAGGCCGTGCTGCCGTTCGCCCGCTTTCCCGGCGCCGACGCGCTGCTCGGGCCGGAGATGCGCTCCACGGGTGAGGTGATGGGCACGGGCCCGGACTTCGCGACGGCGTTCGCTAAGGCCCAGCGGGCGGCGGGGCAGGCGCTGCCCGTCGCCGCCCCGGACGGCTCGACGGGCGTGGCGCTGACGGTGAACGATCGGGACAAGCCGGCGGCGGCGAGCATCGCACAGCAGCTCGTCCGGGCCGGCTTCACGGTGTACTCCACGGATGGGACAGCCCGATCGCTGCGTCAGATGGGGATCTCCGTGCACCAGGTCGCGAAGCTCTCAGAGCCCGGCGAGACGATTCCGGACCTGATTCGCGACGGCAGGATTGCCCTCGTCATCAACACGCCGCTTGGCCAGGGTGCCCGCGGTGACGGCTACGAGATCCGCCGGGCTGCCATCCAGTACCGGATCCCGTGCATTACGACGCTCTCGGGTGCGGCGGCAGCGGTGCAGGCGATGGAGCGAGCGGGGAAGGTGGAGGGCAGGGCGCTGCAGGATCTGCATCGATCGCTCGGTCGTGCCTCGCCGTGAGCGCAGCGGAGGTCGCACCAACGCCGCTTGGACCGTTTCCGGCGCGCGTCCTCGGCAGCGATCGGCTGGGTGGCCTGGCGCTCGTGCGGCTCAGCCTTGATCCGCGGACGGTGCTTGGTGGTCCGGGGCAGTTCCACATGCTGCTCAACCCGGCCGGCCGAGACTACCTGCCGCGCCCCGTCGGCTTGATCCAGCTGGACGACGGTGGGGTGGGCGTGCTCGTGGATGCTGCGAGCGCTGCGGGTGACATGGCCGGCCCGCTGCTGCAGGTGCTTGGTCCGCTCGGCACCGGCTTCGACCTCGCAGCAGTGACGAGCGCGACGACGCTGCTGGTGGCAGCAGGCTTCGGCATCACGGTGCTTCCCGCCATCGTCACCAAGCACCCGCAGATCAGGCTAATTGCCGGTTTCCGGCAAGCCGATCATGTCGCCGCGCTCAAGCTGGTGGAGCGCGCAGATCATGACGAGCCGGCCGTCGCGCCAGACACCGTGCTCAGTGCGCTCGCGTCCGCGCTGGCCACTGGCCGCTACCAGCAGGTGCTCGCGGCCGGACCGCTCGGCATGGGTCGTGCGGTGGCCGGACTCTGCGTTGAGCATGGCGTCGCAAGCCAGGTCGCGGTCGAGGCGCCAATGGCCTGTGGCTTCGGCGCCTGCAACGGCTGCGCCATCGAGCTCGGCGGCGTCTGGCTGCGCTGCTGCATCGAAGGCCCAGTGGTTGCTGGCGCAAGGCTCGTCGCATGAGAGTCGGAGGCCTCGAGCTCGCCCACCCTGTGCTGAACGCCTCGGGCACGTGGGACGCGGAGCAGTCCCACCGGCTGTTCGGCGAGGCCAACCCCGGTCTTGCTGGCTTCGTCACGAAGACCGTCACGCCCGAGCCGCGGGCCGGCAATCCGGCGCCGCGGATCGCGACGACGGCGTCTGGCCTGCTCAACTCAATTGGCCTGCCGAACGTCGGCCGCACCGCCTTCCTGACCGACCTCCTGCCGTTTCTGCAGCAACACGTGCACGGCCCCGTGATCTGCTCGGTCGGAGGCTTCTCGCTGCACGACTACGTTGAGACGATCGTCGCGCTCGATGGGCACCCCGGCTGCAGCGCGATCGAGCTGAACGTCTCGTGCCCGAACGTGGAGACGGGCTGCGCCTCGATCGGCGCCGACGCCGACGAGACCGAGCGGCTCGTGCTGGCTGCGCGTGCTGCGACGGCGAAGCCGCTCTTCGCCAAGCTGAGCGCGAGCGTCTCCGACATCGCTGAGATCGCCCAGGCGGCCGAGGCGGGCGGTGCCGATGCCGTCGTCTGCATCAACACGGTCAAGGCGACCGTGGTCGACCGGGCGACGGGAGCGAGCCGGTTCGGCGGTGGGGGTGGGGGGCTATCCGGCCCGGCGATTCGACCCGTTGCGCTGCATGCCGTCCTTGCGGTTCGTGCCGCGGTGGAGATTGACATCATCGGTGTTGGGGGCGTCGGGTCGGTGGATGACGCCCTCGACCTGCTGGCGGCCGGTGCCAGCGCGGTTGCCGTCGGTACCGCGCTGTTCCGCGACCCGACGCTGGCGCAGCGGATCGCTAGCGGCCTGAGCCGAGCGCGCTGACCGCGGCTCGTTGCTCCGTACCGTGAGGCAGATTTCGGATATGCAATCCCAGCTAGCCGGCATATACAGGTTCGCGCGGGGCGATGCAAGGCCCTGATGGCACCTGTCCGCATTCCGGAAACCCTGATCACCGGTCGAAGGTTTACGTGGCGGCTGCGGGCGGATTAGAGTCTGCCGCGTGCCTGATCCGACGCCGCCGCGTTCCGCAGAATCTGCCACCAAGGAGGCTCTGCTCCGGCACGAGACGCCAACGCGCTCGGCCAGCCAGCGGCAGACGGCGCTGGCCCGAGCAAACGCCATCCGCGTCCAACGCGCGGGCCTCAAGCGTGACCTCAAGAGCGGCGAGCGCGACCTCGCTGATGTGCTCGAGCGCCCTGCCGCTTGGGTCATGACAGCAAAGGTTCACGACCTGCTCGTGTGCGTGCCCGGCGTTGGCGCCGTCAAGGCCGCGAAGATCCTTCAGCAGTGCCGCGTCTCTGGCTCGAAGACAGCCGGTGGACTATCTGACCGGCAGCGCTCCGAGCTCGTCGCCATGCTCCGCCGCTAGGCATCGCATCGCCCGCCTCTTCGTCATCTCGGGGCCGTCCGGTGCGGGCAAGGGGACGCTGATTCGCGGGCTCCTGACGGCCGACCCCACGCTCGCCCGCGTGGCGATCAGCGCGACCACTCGGCCCATGCGCCAAGGCGAGCGCGAGGGGCACGATTACTTCTTCCTCAGCCGAGATGAGTTCATGCACCGCGTCGCAGCGGGCGACTTCGAGGAGCACGTCGAGTTTGCCAGCCACTGCTACGGCACGCTCAAGAGCGAGATCGACGGGCTGCTCGCGGAGGGCACGAGCGTGATCCTCGAGCTCGAGGTCGACGGCTCGCTCGTGATTCGCAAGCGGCGACCTGAGGCCTGCCTGATCTTCATCGACTGCCCGGCGGACGAGCTGCAGCGACGGCTGGAGGCTCGTGGCACGGAGACCGAAGCCGAGATTGCCGAACGGCTGCGGATCGCCGCCGAGCAGTCGAGCGAGAAGCATCTGTTCGACCACGTGCTCGTCAACGACGATGTCGAGCAATCCGTGCGTGCCCTGCGAGCAATCGTGCAGGACGAGTCGAAGGAGATCGCCTAACCGCGCCGCACCGCGCCATCGGCGATCTCCGCGCCGCTGCGGTCAGCGCCCGTGGGTTGCGCACACCCCGGATACACTGCAGCGCATGATCGACTCCGACGCACTCCTCGCCGACGCCCTCGAGCTGATCGCTGCGGCTAGCGATCGCGAGGCGCTAGAGGCAGTGCGCATCGCGAGCGTCGGGCGCCACGCGCCGCTGCCGCTGGCGCTACGCGCAGTTGGCGAGCTGCCGCCGGAGCAGCGCGGCGAGGCAGGCAAGCGTCTCAACGAGGTGCGTCAGGCCGTGGAGGCGAGGCTTGCGGAGCGGCAGGCCGAGCTCGAGAGCGAGGCCCTCGCGAGCACGCTCGCCAACGATCGCAGCGACGTCACGCTCCCCGGCCGCGCGCTGCCGCACGGCGGCTTGCACGTGCTGACGCAGACGCGACGCGAGATCGAGCAGATCTTTCTCGAGCTCGGCTACGCGATCGCCGAGGGGCCCGAGGTCGAGACGGAGTTCAATAACTTCACCGCTCTCAACATCCCCGATGATCATCCGGCCAAGGCGGATAGCGACACGCTGTGGATCTCCGACGGCGTGCTGCTGCGCACCCACACGTCACCGGTGCAGGTGCGTGTCATGCAGAGCCAGCAGCCGCCCGTGGCTGTGATCTGCCCGGGCCGCGTCTACCGCCGCGACACGCAGGACGCCACGCACTCGCCGATCTTCCATCAGGTCGAAGGCCTCGTCATCGACGAGGGCGTCACGCTCGCGCACCTCAAGGGAACGCTCGAGCACGTCACGAAGCGCCTGTTCGGCCAGGAGCGCAAGCTTCGCCTGCGCTCCGGCTTCTTCCCGTTCACCGAGCCGAGCGTCGAGCTGGATGTGTCGTGGGGCGATGGCTGGATGGAGGTGCTCGGCGCGGGCATGGTCGACCCGAACGTCCTAGAGCACGTGGGCTACGACCCTGAGCAGGTGACGGGCTTCGCGTTTGGGATGGGCATTGAGCGGATCGCGATGCTCCGCCATGGCATCCCGGATATCCGCATGCTCTACGACAACGACGTGCGCTTCCTCGCGCAGTTTCCCGCCTAGCTCAGGCGCCGAGCGCGCGAATCGTCTGGGGCAGACCGTCCGCGACGGCGATGCGTGCCTGCCACCCCAGCGCGTTCAGGGTGTGCGCTGTGCTGAGGCTGCTGTGCAGGATCTCGCCGGGCCGGAGGTCGGCGAGCAGTGGCTCGGCGTCGAGGCCGAGCGCGGCGCAGGCGAGGTCGTAGACCGTACGGACGCTCGTCTCCGTCTCCGTGGCGACGTTGAACGTGCCGAGCGTGCCGTGCGCCGTTAGCAACGCGGCTGCGACATCGGTGACGTGGACGAAGTCGCGCGTCGGCGTGCCGAATCCATACAGCGTGACGGGCTCGCCCGCACGGAGGCGGTGCGCAAACACCGCGACCACGCCGGCCTCGCCGTCGCCCCGCTGGCGTGGACCGTAGACGTTGGCGAGCCGGCAGATGGCGTGAGGCAGGCCGCTACGTTCGGCGTGTGCTCGGATGGACCGCTCGGCAGCGGCCTTGGAGGCGGCGTACGGTGACATCGGCTCGACCGCGGCGGTCTCCGCGGTGGGGCGCGGCGCATTTGGGCCGTAGATTCCTGCCGTTGACGTGAAGACGAGCGGGCACTGCCAGCGGTCGCAGAGCGCCAGCACGTGCTCCGTACCAATCGCGTTGACCGCGTGGTCGCGGGCCGGGTCGGCGATCGAGGTCGTGACGCTGGCCTGCGCGGCACAGTGCACGATGGCGTCAAGCGGCGGCAGCCCTGCCGTGGCGGCTCCCAGCGCCGCGTGGTCAGCGATGTCCGCAATCAGCACCTCAACGCCAGGCGGCACGTTCGCTCGCAGCCCGGTGGACAGGTCGTCGAGGATGATCGCCCGCTCACCACGTGCCTGCAGGGCCGCGACGACGTGCGAGCCGATAAAGCCGGCTCCTCCGGTGATGAGAACGGTTGCCACGGCGCAAATCTACCGCGCTGAGCACACCGGACGTGGCCGGTAGCGAGCCGGGGTGCGCCGCGCGCCGGGTAGACTCCGCGGGTGCGACTACCGCTCTCTTGGCTCCGCGACTTCGTCGACATCCGCGTCTCCGCGGAGGAGCTTGCCGACCGTCTCGTCACCTCCGGCTTCGAGGTGGAGTCGATCATCCGCGCTGGCGCGCCGTCGGTAGGAGACAACCACGCCTGCTTCGTGATCGGCCGCGTCGAGCACTCTGAGCAGCATCCGAACGCGGATCGCCTCCGGCTCTGCCGGGTCGATACGGGGGGGACCGAGCTGCGGCAGATCGTCTGTGGGGCGTCGAACTTCACGGCTGGAGATCTCGTGGTGGTGGCGACGCCCGGGGCGCTCCTGCCCGGCGCGACCGCGCCGCTGAAGCAGGCCAAGCTCCGCGGGGAGGTCTCCGACGGGATGATGCTCTCCGAGCGCGAGCTCGGCCTCTCGGAGGAGCATGACGGCATCATCGTCTTGCCTGCTGACGGAGGGTTTAGCGTCGGCTCGCTGCTCGCCGACCACGTCGAGCTGGATGAGGCGGTGCTCGAGCTGACGGTCGAGTCCAATCGCGGCGATTGCCTTAGCGTCTACGGCATGGCGCGCGAGGTGGCTGCGTTGTTCGACCTTCCGCTGGCCCCGTTTCCTGGTCGCGAGCCGCCGGCGACGGAGGGCTCGACGCGTGACCTCGTCACCGTCGCGATTGCCGCTCCCGACCGCTGCTCCCGGTTCACCGCGCGCGGGTTCGCTGACGTCACGATCAAGCCGTCGCCGCTGCGCATCCGCCAGCGTCTCGCAGCCGCTGGCATCCGCCCGATCTCCAACGTCGTCGACGTGACGAACTACGTCATGCACGAGCTTGGCAATCCGCTCCACGTCTACGATGCCGATTGCATTCCCGGCCGGACGCTGACCGTGCGCCTCGCCGAAGCGGGCGAGGCGATCGTCACGCTTGACGGCAAGGAGCGGGCGCTGACTGCGGAGATGCTCGTGATCGCCGACGCTGACGGACCGAGCGGCATCGCTGGCGTGATGGGCGGCGCGGCCTCCGAGATTACGCAGACCACGACGCGCGTTGTGCTGGAGGCGGCCTGCTTTGAGCGCAGCGGCATCCAGCGCACCTCCGCGGCGCTCGGCCTGCGCACCGACGGCTCGAACCGTTGGGAGAAGGGCGTTAGCCCGCAGCTCGGACCGCTCGCAGCGATCAGGGCGGCGCAGCTGATCGTCGAGTGGGCTGGCGCACGCATGCTTGGCGAGCCGCTTGATGTGGTTGCGCAGCTGCCAGCGGAGCAGACCGTTCACCTCCGCGCTGCACGGCTGGAGCAGGTCCTCGGCCTCGAGATTGCGGGCAGCGAGGTCAATCGCATCCTGCAGAGCCTTGGCTTTCAACCGCGAGCGGTCGCCGACGGCTGGGACTGCGCGGTGCCGTTCTGGCGCTGGCTCGACGCCACCCGCGAGATCGACCTCGTCGAGGAGGTGGGGCGCGTGCACGGCCTCGGCCTCGTACCGCTGGCGCTGCCGCGGCTCGCGGCGGGGCGGGGTGGGCTCACGGGGCTGCAGGCGCTGCGTCGTCGCTGTGAGGATCACCTCGCCGGTCTTGGCCTGCGCGAGGTCGTGACGAGCAGCCTCGCCGATCCCGCTCGGCGCGCGACGTACGGCGGGGATGGCGCCGACGCAGTCGTGCTGCTGAACCCGCTGTCTGCGGACCTGTCGGAGCTGAGGCTCCGCCTCCTGCCGAGCCTGCTTGACGTCGTGCTCCATAACCGCTCGGTTGGTGAGCACGACCTGCAGCTGTTCGAGGTGGGACGCACCTATCGCAGCGGCGGACCGGAGGGCCTCGCGAGCGAGGAGACGCATCTGGCGATCGCTCTCGCGGGCTCGCTTGGCGGCAACGCCTGGTGCGGTGATGGGCCTCCGTGCGACCTGCTGGCGATCGTGGCCGTAGTCGAGTCGCTGCTCGGCCGGCTGGGCGTCTCGCATGAGCGCGTGGTCTGCAGCGACGACCCCTTGCTGCATCCGGGTCGTGCTGCCCGCATCGTCGCCGGCGGGGTGGCCCTTGGCACCGTTGGCGAGCTCCACCCTGGTCTCGCGGCAACGCTTGAGCTTGCTGGACCCGTCGCGCTAGCCGAGCTCGACCTCGCCCGGCTGGAGGCGTGCCTTCCAGGCGTGTTGTCGTTTACCGGCCTGTCAGCGTTTCCACCGGTCCGGCAGGACATCGCGGTGGCCGTTAGCGCCGGGGTCGCCGCCGCGTCGCTCGTTGCCACCGCTCGGGCTGCC